>JAWLAO010000005.1 GCA_041395445.1 Gammaproteobacteria bacterium
TAAATGCACCACGGGTTAAAATATAAATTTCTACATAGAGAAACGTAACGAGGTATCTTCATATAGTTTTTTTCTCTTGACTTTTTGAACTATAAGCTCACTGCCAGAGTAAGAACTGAATAATGCTTTTCATTTAAGGAAAGACTTATATTGATAGTGATAGAATATGTTATAATTTACGCTTTTATTGCTAAAGAAAAGTTTTATGAATTTGACTTCAATTGTTCTTTCATTAATAACATTGGTATTCTCTTTATCATCACAGGCCGCAGGTCCAACCCGTTCTTTTTTTGGCGGTACGTGCAAACCACTGGATTCGAATCCTAAACTATGCAGGGAAGCAGGTGAGCGATGGTTGGTAAAAAAGACTGATGGGTCTGGCACCATGGTTATGGGGTTTGTTAAAAGCAAGCCAGGCTATAAAGGGCTAAAGAAAGCGTCTAAATCTTTAGGCTTTCGCGGTAAAATGATTAAACGTGATAAGGAATATTATAAGTCTAAGCCTGCATGGGGTTTGATTGAAACCAAAGGTGATAAGCCAGTTGAACCTGCAATATATCGACAGATATTGCCCATTTCAGATCAATTCGCACTGGCCCAGCCTCATGACCTTCATAGTGTCTATGACAGTCCATATTATGTCGTTCCGATAGATGGCAAAGTGACCAAGCTGGGTGAGCCAATCGGTAAAAAGAACATAATATATGTAGTTGGCGGCTATTCGATGCAAAGTCCTGTAAGGGTTTTTGTTAACCGGGGAACTACAGGTGTTGGTCAAAACACCCAGAGAATAGAACAATTGGATGCCAAAGGTCAGGTTGTTGCAACTTACGACAATATAATAGTTACTTCGGCCAAACTCACTTTCTTTACTCAAAATGAGACGGGAGTTGTATTTGCCAAAGCCATAGACCCCAAAACAGGTAATGAAGCTTCAATGCGTTGGGGGCCAATGGGCGATTTCCTGGGTTATTTCCCGAAAATTGATTTTGTTGAGTCGTTTTATGACCTGGATAGGCAAAAGTCAACCACCTATCTGATGCAGGCCGTTGGTCGTTTGCCTATCAAGACAGACTTGCCTGACAGCACCATTTATTTACCACTGGATGAGCATGGTGAACCAATAGCTGGTCCTGAAAACTTTGTCGGTATGACGCCTTTATATGACAATCATTGGTATTATGGTGAAAGCCAACAAAAGCACAAGGACTGGTTGTTGGTGTACAAAACACCTTCAGGTTTTGGTTATAAAGTGGCTGGTGTTGCCAGTCGTGGACCGGTCGGAAAGAACTCTGAATATTCTCCTATCAGTATTTTGGCATCAGAAGCTGATTATGTGATGTTGGCTGATTTTGACTATCGTCGCGAATTTCAATCACCGGACCAACCACCCATTAAATACATTTGGAATTCTAACTTCGTACAATTATATACAGCATATGAAGAGGATGGTGTGACACCCAAACCCAATGCGCACCCGGGTAAATGGCATGCTTTGGGTGGTTATTACCGTTACCCTGTGACTTTAGACAACAAAAGAAGGCTGAAATATGCCGCTATCCAAGGGCCCAATAAAGAAGGTTGGGATGATAAGTTCAGTGCCATTCGAGCCACCTATCAGGACACTGTGGACTTTCGGGCCGATCAAATAGCCCGCAAACGTGCCTATGAAGCTCAATTAGCTGAAGCAGAACGTCGTCGCGACGAAGAGCGAAAGCTTGCGCATGAAGCGGCCAAGCGTGAATGGCAACAGCAGCAAGAATATCTGGCCGCGCATCCCGAGCGCAATCAAAAAAGTTGGTCGCAAAAGTTCGCTGAAGGTCTTAATGCCTGGGGTGATTCCATGATTAAACAATCTCAACAGAATAATAACAGTAACTACCAAGGTTATCGAACAGAATGTTATAACAACTATGATGGTACTCAGACTTGTTATACGTCTAAAAAATAGCAGTTCGGTTGAATAATATTAGGAGGATAATACAGATTAATGATGTCAGCGTACTGGTTTTGACATTTTATATGTGTTATTTTCCATCTAGCTGCTTAACCAATGCCTTAAGAATTTTTTCAGTAGTTGTTATGTCTTCAAGTTGTTTTTGCATGTCATTCCAAATTTTCTGGATATCTTCAGGGAGTACAAGGTCGTTATTTTTAGCAAGTTTTGAACAATCATTCATCAATTCAAATTTTAGAAATAATGCTGCATCATCATGCCATTTTTCTGTGTTTCGGCAGTTTTCTTCATACAGGTTTTTATCAAATTGCAATTGTATGAGCCAGACATTTAAGAAGGTTTTTACAATTTCGTCATATTCGGATGATTTACTGATTTGTTGTTCTAACCAGGAGACTTTTTCAGTTTGATTTTCCCGGTTTTCTCCAAACATGTATTGGGTTAGCACAGAAATACTTTGCTCATTGCTGACGGATTGATGCAAAACAAAGGCTTTTTGAACTTGATAAATTTGGTATTCTTTGGAAGTGATGCTCTTGGTAAAGTCGGTCTTTTCCATAAAACTCAATAATTGTTCGGCCTGATTTTGATAAGGTTCGAGTAATAGAATCCACAAAGCGAGATTATAAATTTTCAGAGTTTTTGGATGATCCAATTCATTCTGATTGTTGTAGATTGCATTGATAATATTTTCGGCAGCTGTTTCAATGTTGTTTTTTCTGAGTAGAAGTTCCGCCAAATAGGTATAGGCGATTGGTAACTCGACATTGTCGTTGGCATCTGTTAAATTTTTGATTGCAATGTGTAAAAGCTCTTCGGCTTTATCCAGTCTTTGTGTTTTTGCCAGCAAAGATGAATATCGCATGTAGGTGGATGCGAGGGTTGGATGAGTGGGATCAACTGATTTAATAATGTTGATGCTTTCTTCAAAAAGCTGTTCGGCTTTGTCAAAATTTCCGTAATTGACATTGACGGCGGCATAATTTCGTAATGTAGCCGCTAAATTCTTTTTCCGACCAGGTAGTGATTTGTATGTTTCTATGGTTTTATCGAATAATTCGGCTGTCATGCTTTTATTGCCGTTGCGATACTGTGATATTGCCATTGAACCAAGCAAATCAGCTTTAAAGCCTGAATCAATTTCAGGATATAAGTCCATGTGTTCGAGTGCCAATTTGTGAATTTTTAATTCTTCATCCAGTTGATTTAATGAGGCGTAACATCGGCTCAAAGGAATATATACCTTGAGTTTGAGTACCGGTTTCAGTTCATCATGAGTTTCAAGAAATGATAATAATTCCTGAGAATTTGTAATGGCTTCCTCATAACTTCCTGTAGCGTGTAACAGACTGAGGACTTCTATTTGATTTTCAATCAAGGTTTCGTCATCGGATTCTTTGTATTTTTCTAATGCGGTTATTGATTTTTGTTTGGCTTTTAGTGATTCGTGATAGTTAGCATTTTGGTTGTAGATGTTCGCCATGTTGTGATAAAAATGATAACTAAACTCAGGGTCTGATTGCAGAAGTTGTTGCTGGTTAGATTCAATAGTTTGTAAGGTTGCTACCAAATCTTTTGAGTTCTTACCGCTGGCAAATGGATCAGCTTGCTGAAATAAACTATCAATTAAGGCCATCGAACGAGAGGTTTTATCTTCGGCAATATGTCTTTGCTGGATATTGTTATAAATCATCCATGCGGCAACTATTGAAACCACAATGATGCTTGTAGTTAACAAACTGGTCAGAGGGTTTCTTTGCAAGAATTTTTTGAAGCGATAGAAGAAAGAATCTTTACTGGCGATGACCGGCTGATGATTGAGAAAATTATTCAAATCTTGAGCAAAGACTTCCATGCTTACATATCTTTTGTTCAAATCAATATGGGTTGCATTGTGAATGATATTTTTTAAATCAGCATTCAGTCCGGATGTTTTTAATATTTGACTGATGTGTTTTTTGACATCTTCCGGATTGTATTTACTGAGTTTCACATCTGGAGTAGGTGTTTTTCCGGTTAAAATTTGCAGTAATAAGGCTCCTAAGGAAAAAATATCGGTTCGGTAGTCGACTTTCTCGCCCTGAATTTGTTCGGGTGAAGCAATATCATAAGTAAAAACCCGAGTTGAATTGTCTGAATTGTTTTCTTCGGCAAAAAGGGCTATGCCAAAGTCAACAATTTTTATTTCATTATTGGCATCTATCAGAATGTTTGCAGATTTTAAATCCCGGTGGATAATGTTTTTATTGTGAGCATAGGAAATGGCTTGTGCAATTTGTCTGACCAACTCAATTTTTTCACGTTGTTCAAGGTTGTTGTTTTGACAATACTGAACAATATCAACACCATTTTCTACATAGTCCATCACTAAATAATTAGTACCATCATCTGTTTGTCCGCCATGATGGAGCGAAATTATATTATTGTGATTGAGTTGAGAGAGACTTTTTTGTTCACGATTGAATAGCTCAAGACGTTTATCAGCAGTTGCATAAGGCGAAAGAATTTTGAGGGCAACATATTTCTGAATGTCTGTATGGACTCTTTTTGCCAGATAAACCGAAGACATACCGCCCGAACCCAAAAGTTTGATGAGTTCATATTCACCAATGATTTTGCCGGATAAATCGAATTTTTGCTGAAAGTCAGGCAAAACACTATCAATGTTGCCGGATTCAATGAGATCAAAATCTTTGGTGAGTTTTTGAATGAGATTGAGAGCTTTTTGTTGGATTGATTCTGATATATTGCTATTTTGGATAAACTCAATTTGCTTGTCTTTTGACAGATGCGAAATGCTTTCGCAGAGTTCTTTGGCCTTTTTCCAGTCAGAAATTCGATCGCTCATTGTTCATCAATCAGGTTGAGAAGTAATGATTTTGCCATTAACCATTGTTGGTAAATCTGACTTTTCACTGTTTCAAACAGTTTGGCAATTTCATCAAGAGAAAACCCCCAATAAAATCTGAGTTCTACTATTCGTGCTAAGTTCTCATCAATTTGTTCCAATTCTTCCAGAGCGTCATTGAGCGATGAAAGCTCAAATTCCATGTTATCTTCACCGGTCAATTTGGTTAATGATAAAACCGTATTGATACCATCTCTTTTTTGACTCTGATTGCTTTTGAGCAGGTCTATGAGATAGTACCTCATACATTTTGCAGCAATGCAATAAAAGTGCTTGCGGCTTTTTAACTGGAGATTCTCTGCCATATTAAGTTTGAGATAGCACTCATTGACCAAAACAGTTGGGCTTAAACTACTATCCGGGTTGATTTTTCTCAGTTGTCCGGAGGCGATGTTCTTAATTTCGAGATATAGCAAATCAAACAACTTGTCGATATTGTTTTTTTGAGTGAAATCGTCAGATTCCAATAGTTTTGTAATTTGCTGATTGATGATTTTTCCCTGAAAATTGATTTTTCATCGGTATTATTTTGCCAAAGAAATTGGACTTTTGGAAATCATTATTCGGATATTAACAGAAAACACTCAACTAATGTGATATTGTTTTTTTTAGTTTACTGGCGATTGCTGATAACGCACGGTCAAAAATAGCCGTACGATTGATTGTTCTGATAGTTTTGTTGCGCAATCCGGCTGCGAGAGCAGGGCTGGTCTTGTCGGTGATTTTTAGGCCTCGCGAATTCACAAACAAATACTTTCCGGACAAAGGGCTAATCCACGATAATTTCGCCCGAACCGGAGATTGTTCTGGTCTGCTAAACTCAAACCAAGTGCCAATTTTGAATTTGGCAACTTGTTTGGAAAAGTCATCATCAAACTCTTCGAAAACTTCTTCCTCTTCTTCTTTTGAGTGTTGAACACTTTCTTGTGTTTCCGGAAAAACTGCCTGATCATCAGTTGAAATTTCTATATTGCTTTCATCAATTGTTTCTTTCATCATTTTTTGCAGACAATTGTTGAGCATGTCCAACTTTTCGAGAATGTCCTTATGGCTAAATGCCACCAGTTTTAACCCTCGAGCATAAAGTTCAGAAATATCGGAAAGCACCTTTTCATTTCGGTAAGTTTTATCTTGAGTGAACGTGATAAGATTATCAACAAACTTTAATTTTCGTTGGTACTCTTCAGAATCTTCTTTATGTCTGAGCCTGATTAACAGCAATACATTTGCCCATTCGTTGAGTAGTACATCACGAACAAGAATCGGCATTTGTTTGTTGGTCATTTTTTCGGAGAGTAATTCAGTAACCTGGTTTTTTGCCAGTTTGATTTTTTCACGACCCATTTCTTTTTCCTGGGTTCGTTTTTGGGCAATCTTGGCTTTCTTTTTAATTTTACTGATAAAATCTTCAAAGTCATCCTGAATAATTTTAAAGTTCTCAGGGGTGTAACGTGTTAGTTTGAGTATTTTTACAACTGTTTCCTTCAAGTTCTCAAAGAAGTGATTATTCTTGTCGGACTCTTCACTCCAACCGGCTGATTCTTTTGAAAGTTTATCCAACAGAACTCGAGCATAATGATTCTTATCAGCAAAAAGTTTTCTGTCTTGAAGAGCAATTTTCAAATAGGGAATTTGCAGTTTCACCAATAAAACCTGAATCTTGGCAGGAATATCTCTATCTTCAACCATAAATTGAAACATCATTCCAATCAAATCTATGGTTTCTTCATCGTAACTCATGACTCTTTGAGTTTTGGTTTCAGAGTTCAATGTATGTAATTTGCTAAGCAGGTTTTGTTTAATTTGCTCTGGTTGTAATTTCGATACATTATCGACATCCTGATGGCTGGCAACTTCATTTTGAAGTGAGGTCAGAGCCATAATTATATTTTCCAAATCAACATGAACCATACTTGAATTTATTGAGTTCAAAAGGTTTGGATCAATAACGACTCTGTTTTGTTGAAAAAGCTGTGAAATAAGCAAATAGTTTTCATCAGTTGCTGATGATTGATTCGCCGAAACTTGCTCAGTATCTGAAAGTGTCGCCGATCCGGCAAGAGTTGATTGAGTTTCAATAGAGCCTTGAGAGTTGTTTTCAGGTTTAGCTACATGTTCGTTATTGGATTTTTTACTACCACTGCTACTATTACGGTTATTATTAGCACTTATATTGTATTTAATATCTTTGACAATATTTTTTTCTTCAAGAAATTGATTGATTTTAGAGTAAACGTCGTTGAGTTGTCCCATGACTGTTCTTTCAAAGACCTTATAAAGAATCAGCTTGATTTTAATATCGAGTTGCTCTTCAGGAATCTCGTTCAAGCTCAATGCGAATATATGAACCAATGTGAAAGGAGCAATAGGAATCTGATCTTTGTTAACCTGAATATCAAGAATTCTTGAAAACCGCTGTTCAAAAGCAAATATATGACGATGATAGGCAACTTCTGATTTATGAACCAAGTTTGTTTTTGCTAATACTTCATCTAACTCTGTTTCATCAACGAGTTGTAAATTGATTGTTCGGGTGTTTCTATCGTATTTTGAACTATCATCAAAAAAAGAATCAAACTTTTTATTTTGCGTTGCATTGAATGCATTCTGTAACAGTTGCATAAAGCTATTTTTGATATTTTTTCGATTCACACGGACAGTGCGCATCGCTTCAAAATAAAGTGTTTGTACTTGATTGGAATCGGCTTTTTCTGCCAGATTGAATAAGGTGTCGTCGGTGTTTTCAAAAAAAACAGTCAGATGGCTTTTGATGCTTTCATCAAACTTAGCAAGAATCTGCGGCATTAAAACATCGGTTGCAGCATGCAACTTTGTATTCTCAGCAGAATCTTTTTCCTGGCTGTTTTTCTTTATCATTAGTATTTTCTACAGCTTTATAATTTTTGATAATAACAAATTCATTTGTGGATTTTGAGACAAATATCACATTTGTAATTATATTAATATTTGCGAATATATAGAACCGGATTGTTTGATTTAATAAAATATCTGTAAAATTCTGAAAATACAAATCAATTGTATAAGGATTGTGTTTAAATATAAGAAAACAGATTGATTTCACATTTATGATTAAAGTTGACGAGTTCAAAAAAAGAAGAAAACAAATTGCAAAGTTCATTGGTGAAAACTCTATTGCGATTCTGAAAGCAAAAGATGTTTGCCTGAGAAATGGTGATGCGGATTATAAATACCGCCCGGATAGCTATTTTTATTACTTGACAGGGTGTCACGAACCCCATTCATTGTTAGTAATTTGTCCTGAGAATGAAGATGGCGATGATATTTTATTTTGCCGTGAAGTTGACCCGCTCAATGTCATTTGGAATGGACCAATGTTGGGATTGGATGATGCCAAAAGCAAACTCCAATTCGATAATGCTTATGATATTAAAACTGTAGATAGCATCATTCCCAAATTAATGACCGGCCGTGACAAGGTTTATTTTATGCTGGGAACAGATTCTGAGTTTGACAAGAAAGTTGTGCAATGGACAAATTCTGTCACCAAAGAAAAGTGGTCAAATAGCCAAGCACCTCATGAACTTGTGTCCATAAAATCCTATCTGGATGATATGCGGGTTTATAAAAGCAAAGCTGAAATCAAATGTATGAAACAATCGGCTGATATTGCAGCAGAGGCGCATATCGAAATGATGAAATCGTGCAAGCCGGGAATGTATGAATACAATTTGAATGCTGAGTTTATGCGAACTCTTTGCAATCATAACTCTAATCCGAGTTATCAACCCATTGTAGGAAGCGGAGCGAATGCCTGTATTCTGCATTATGTAAATAATAACAGCGAAATGAAAGACGGTGATTTGGTTTTAATCGATGCCGGGTCTGAATATGATTACTATGCTTCGGATATCACCCGAACCTTTCCTGTCAATGGAAAATTCTCAAAAGCTCAAACTGAAATTTATCAAATTGTTTTGGATGCTCATGCCGCTGCGTTAGAAGCTGTTAAACCCGGAAGCCATTGGAATGAACCTCATGAAGCTGCTGTTAAAGTCATTTCTCAAGGTTTATTGGATTTAGGATTACTTAAAGGTGATTTGAATACCGTTCTTGAAGAACACAGCTATCATCAGTTTTTTATGCATAAAACAGGACATTGGTTGGGTTTGGATGTGCATGATTGTGGAGAATATCGAGTTGATGGATTGTGGGTGGAAATGGAAGAGGGAATGGTATTAACCATCGAGCCCGGAATTTATATTGCAGAGGATGCAAAAGTCCCTGAAAAGTATAAAGGAATCGGTGTCCGAATCGAAGATGATGTTTTAGTCACCAAAAAAGGTTACCAAATTTTAAGTGATAAGGTTCCCAGAACCATATCTGAAATAGAACAACTTATGGCGGAATAAATTATGAAGAAAAAATCACTCATCCTTTTAGCCGGATTGATAACACAACCTGTTTTTGCATTGAGTATCCATTGTGGTCATTTGTTTGATGCAAATACAGCAAAATTTAAAGAAAACATGTATGTGGAAGCTGATGGGGATCGGTTTACAAAAGTTGAAAATTATCAAAACCAGAAAGTCGATTTGGATTTATCCGACAAATACTGTCTTCCGGGATTGATTGATATGCACACGCATTTGTCGTTCCAACATAATGCCAAAATTTATCTTGAAAAATACGAATCCAATGAAGCTGATGTGGCTTATAAAGCAGCCTATTTTGCAGAGAAAACCCTGAAAGCAGGCTTTACATCCGTGCGGGATTTAGGTGATTCTTATAATGTGACAATCGCTTTGAAAAAAGCAATTGCTCAAGGAATTGCCAAAGGTCCTAGAATTTTTACGGCGGCAAAATCAATAGCAACGACCGGCGGGCATGCTGACCCGAGCAATGGCTATCGCAAATCATTGTTTCCCAATCCCGGACCGGAACATGGTGTTGTCAATGGCTCAGCTGAAGCAGCTCAGGCTGTCAGACAGAGATATCAGGATGGTGCTGACTTGATCAAAATCACTGCAACCGGAGGCGTACTATCTCAAGCTGCCAGTGGTGATAATGCCCAATTCAATAAGGATGAATTGGATAGTTTAATTGCAACAGCTAATGATTATGGCTTTAAAGTTGCCGCACATGCGCATGGAAAGGAAGGTATGAAACGAGCTGTTGAAGCCGGTGTTTCCAGTATTGAACATGGAACTTACCTTGATGATGAAATCATCAAACTAATGAAGAAACATGGTACATATTTAGTTCCTACATTGATTGCCGGTGATTGGGTGACTGAAAAATCTAAAATTAAAGGTTTTTTCCCGGATGTGGTTGCCAAAAAGGCAGCAACCATCGGACCTAAAATTGCCGGTTCATTTGAAAAAGCACACAAAGCCGGTGTTAATATTGCTTTTGGTACAGACTCAGGTGTGAGTGCTCATGGGGATAACGGTAAAGAATTTGCGCTAATGGTTAAAGCAGGGATGACTCCTGCAAAAACATTGCAAGCAGCAACACTCAATGCAGCGACTTTATTAGGACAAACAAATAATTTGGGCTCAGTCGAAGTTGGTAAATTCGCAGATTTGGTAGCAGTGGATGAGAATCCTTTGGAAAATATCAAGACTATGGAAACAGTCCCATTTGTGTTAAAAGGCGGGAAGGTGGAGTTTTCGAAATAATGAAAACTTACGAGCTTGAATATCAACATGAAAATATAACTTGCAAAGGTTATGTTGCTGAGCCTGAAAACCGCTCTGAAAATACTCCTGTCGTCATGTTTGTTCACATGTGGTCAAGGCAGAGTTTCGTTTTGTTGATGAAAAAGCAAAACTGGCAACTCAAAAGGTTATATTGGCTTTGCCATTGATATGTATGGGAACGGTAAAACTGGTCAACTCAGTCGAAGAAAACACAGCTTTAATGACTCCGTTTATGAAAAATCGTGAAATGATGCAATCTCGTGTCCAGGCTGGTTTTGAAGCTATCAAACAAATCCCAAATGCTGATATTTCCAAAGTTGTAGCTATTGGATATTGCTTTGGTGGTTTGTGTGTGCAGGATTTGGCAAGAGTGAATTCCGATGTGAAAGGAGTTGTCAGTGTTCACGGACTTATGAAACAAGCCCCAAACATTTCCCAAGGTTTATTCAATTCCAAAGTCCTATTACTTCATGGTTCAGATGACCCAATGGTCAGCGATGATGACTGGGTTGCTCTTAGAAAGAATCAACCAAGCCGGTTGCGACTGGCAAAAACACAATTTGGTGGAGTCATGCACGCGTTTACCAACCCACAAGCCAACGACAAGGAAATGGGCACGGTCTATAACGAATCAGCTAACAACCGAACCGAAAAGCTGATTGCTGATTTTATTGAAGAGTGTTTTTAATAATCCCTTTCACAATATTGATAACCTTTTATTTCGCAGAGGCACGCAGTTCGCAAAAGTTTTTTTGGGGTTTTTGAACCTTTGCAAAAGAAAAGACTATATCGTTATACTGAATTTATTTTAAGGTTTTCCTAAATTCCATGTCATAATTTTTTCTCAAACTCTTGATGAGTGATTAAATATAATAGTTGAGAAGAATATAATTGCAGCTTTATTTTTTGCTTTCTAAAATCAATCGGCATGTTAGCTGTGTAAAAAAAATATCAAATTAAGCAAGGGTTAAATTAATTGTCAATTTTAGGTATTAACTTTTAACTAAACACAATGAGTAAGGCTATAAACGTTTTTTTTGTAAAAAAATGTGATAATTCTCAAAAAAAAATACAAAAAAATAAAAATAAGGGTACAATTGTTGACGGATAGGTTTGCTAGTTAATTACTCGCTCTAAATATTTGGAATGCTCCCACACATGATAATTCGGTTGAGTTACTCTTCGTAATTCTTTGAATACTGAAGTAAAATTAAATAACATCTAGCAAGAAAACATTGTCCTATTCATGAAATTTAAATTAATCAGGTTGATGCATATGAATTTTATAAACAGTAATGGGAAGAAGGTACTAATAATATTCAAAATAACAAACGTTATTTATTTGGACTGATTGCAGTATTGATGATAGGAGTTTCTTCAAATTCTCTGTCTGCAACATTCACTTATACTCCAACATCAATTGTTCCCGCTTCAGGAGCCTTGCCGGATAATGGTTTGTGCAGGTACAAATGGTGTTACTGTCACTTTCAATGTGCCTGATACATATACGGTTTCTGATGTTGATATAGGGGTAAATATTAACTCATACATGGAGAGCTGATTTAGACCTAGACCTGACTTCCCAGCTTCGACAAATGTGTTCTTGGCTACTGATATTGGTGGATGGGCTGAGAATTTAAATGTTTTATTTAACAGTGATGCAGGGGCTGCTGTTCTGAGTGGTGATCATGCTATAACTCCCGATTTTGTCAATGATAGCACGCCTGAGACTGCCAATGCACTAGACTCTTTTGATGGAGAGTCTTCCAATGGCAACTTGGGTATTGTTCGTTTGTGATGATATGATGGTGCTGATACTGGAACATTGACAAACGCAGAGTTGCGTTTAACGGACACAGCACCTACATTCATCATGATTTGTGAAAACAACGCCAACGATAACCAACGACTGCACCAGGACAGGTGTCCGTTGGGGATACTATTGAATACACCGTGACAACAACAAATACAGGAACAGGAGATCTACATTGATTGTACGATCCTTTATTACAACTCAAACTCTGTGCGACGTGACTCGGCAATACTTGTGTTGACAGGAAGTTATGTTTTCCAGCTGACTTAACAGCTGTTCTATATCAAATACGCTACTGGAGATAGTGATGAAACCACCAAGTAAGCTCTAATGGTGCTAAGTAATACTTATCAATATGAACTTCATCACAAGTGCTACCTGATGCTACCAATACAAATAATAATACTTGCACAGCTGGTGACACCAGTAAATATAGTTTTTAATATTCGGATGATTTTACTGTTAATGTTTAATGTCCAGTTACTGGCTACTACCTAATAAACGGACATTGACCTCATCTGTACCTCCCGTTACAACAGCAACTGTTGAACTGTTTTCGATGTGCGGATGTCCCAATATAATTTTAATATATTGTGGTTCTGATCCAGTAATACAAAATGGGCGGCAATCACCATATCATTGGGGAAATTACGAGCGTTAACTCCAGAAACAGCAAATGCACTAAATGCGTTTGTAATGGTGAAACTCTGTTGGTACATGGTTATTACACCATGTGTGATGATAGGAATAGTATGCAACAATACCTTTAAGGTGCTTTACTCAGTTTGATGGAACCCCGGCAGGGGACGTTGTCGGTTGAAATCTAATCCTACGATTTTTACTGATATAGCCCCAATTGGTTGTTTAATCAGAATGATGTACTGCAATACACAGTAACAGCAACAAACACAGGCAACAGCATAGACGAATGTGACGTTTCGGATCAAAATTGACTCCTCTTCAGCATTCCACGGTAACTGCAGAACCACTGTGTTAACGGAGATTACACACTGTCACTGTCACTGACGAAGGTCGGATTCACAACCAACACTGCGAGTGCGGAGAATGAATATCAGCTTTAGCTTCGAACAGCGTGACTATTGGTATGAGCAGCTGAACACGTTGTGCAAGGCACAAACCAGCTATGTGGATAATGATGTCAATGGATATATTAGTGTTGGAGATGTGCTCAAGTCTATACAGTGACACCTTTGCGACGAATACAGGCGATAGTGTCAATATTATTTGGTGCTCAGACCCAATTTTGACTCCAGTAACTCTAAGTCTTGCTTGAATGTCAATAACTCGTTTAGTTGTGTTTTATCGGAACTTATCAGGTGCTTGCTCAAGATAAACTTGCGGGTAATATTTTAAATACCGGATTGTGCAAGTCTCAATGGCGGAAGTCAGTATTGAGTCTAATACAGTTCATGTTGTTGTTGGAGAAAATCCTGTTGCTGATGCAGAGTCAGTATTTTATATGCCTTTACCTGAAGATCAAGCATTAACTGCTCTCCAATCAATTTTCCCGGATCCTGCAGGAGGACCCTCTCCTATCAGTGGCGAGACTTGCGGAGGTTCAACTCCACCTCAAAACCCTATTAGTACTTATTCGTCTATTACAGTTTTAAGGTCAAATACTCTAATTTATTATGATCACTATGAAGATGGTTATGAAGTGGCTCCCAATGCTTCCGCTCAATCTACTACAGAAGTTTGGGGTGATGGTGATATATCAAACGGCACTGCTCCTGGAAACTCATGTTTAGTGGACTCCTGTGATGTTTTAGAGGCTGGCATCATTATTGTTCTTGACAATCAAATTGATACGAGTATTCCGATTGATCCTTTAAACCCTCCATTTAATGGCGGGGATAAAATTTCAGCTACCGATACGATTGCAATGACCAAGGCTAACTGGTCAACCGGACCTGATACGCTGTTGGCAGGGGCATTTGAGCTCTATCCAACTACGGAGTGGGGAACTTCATATGAAATCCCGGTTGGTCAAGATGTGTTTGCAGGAAACAATGCTAAGTATCAATATGTTGGAATTACCATCATGGCGCAGGCCGATGGAACGACTGGAACTGTCGATAGAGATGGGAATCCTGGTACTACAGGCGATCAAACGGCTTTTTCTTTGGATGAAGGCGAGAGTATTTTTATTGATGGAAATATCTTGGTTGGAGCCACTGTTACAGCTAGTGACTTGATTCAGGTTGATATAGTTACCGGAGATATTTGTGCGAATTATGAAGCACGTTTTATTACTCTGTTTCCAACAGAATTATGGGATAATAGCTATTATAATCCAGTTGGTACGAATGCGGGCGATGGAGCTCCGGTAAGAGTTCTCTTGTATAACCCTGATCACACTAATCCAATTACCGTACTTGTTTTAGATTCATTTGGAAGTGCCACTGTAAGTGTTGCAGCCGGATCATTTGTAGATTATTTGCAAACCAGTGCTACAGCTGCCCGATATTGTACGACTTCTGATAATGTTACATGTGATGAAAATGGTTCTCAATTTTACGCAATAGCTGCTATTGATGCTGACCCAGACTCTGCGGGGGGGCAAACTAGTTTGACAGAGGACTGGGGAATGACCCTTGTACCAACATCATCACTTAGTCAGCAGGTCTTACTAGGTTTAGGATTCGGTCAAGATCCTCTGTTGCCAGTAACAGAAAACTCAAGCCCGGTATGGGTGACAGCGGATTTGATTTCCGGAACCCCAACCAACGGAATACAACTTTGTGTCGACTACGATAATGATGGTACTGATGCTTTCTATTCTGCAACACCATTAACAGATCCGGTAACAGGTCAGGAGTATGACGAAAGATTTACAGTAGATCCATACGAAAGAGCAATACTTTATGATTATGATGGGGATCAAACCAGTATGTTGGTTTGGGTTTGTGAGACGGATGCGCTAGATGCCGCTAATGCAGTAATTGCAGCTGCATGGGGGCAAGATCCTGCTGTTTCATCACCTGGAGCCCCAGCGGTAGATGTGGGTACGGGTATTCCCAATGTCTCATCGATTATACTTTTGAAAGAAGGTGAGCTTGTTAATGACTTAAATGGTGATGGCTATCCAAGCATAGGGGACACTATCCGTTATAAAATTTCATTAACCAATATTGGTTTTGTACCTGTGTCTCCAGGTGCTGTATTGACTGATACATTACCTACTAATGTAAGTTATGTTGAAGATTCGACCTTATATTTCAATAGCGTAACAACAACAGTCATACCTGATGATAGCGTGCCTCCTAATTCAACTGAGTTCCCATTAGACGAAGCAGGAGTGTCGTTGAATGATTTGTTAGCGGTTGGAAACTCCTTTTTAGTCACCTTTGATGTGGTTGTAGTCTCACTTCCTCCTGCAGATGTGGAAATATGTAATAATGCAAATATTAATGTTCCTTTCGAGTCAGTATCAGATGAGTTTTGTATTGATATTGTTCCAAGAACAGCATCAATTGGTGATTTTGTATGGAATGACCTCAACAATAACGGTCTTCAAGATGATGGCCCGACTTCAGGAATTGAAGGAGTGACTGTGACTTTAGTTGATCTAGCCGGAAATCCTGTGCTAGATGGTCTAAGCAATGTAATTACTACTACAACAGCTGCTGATGGTTCTTGGTCATTGACTAATTTACCAATTGGTAATTATCGTGTTTTATTTGATACTGCCACATCTACAGATGGCTTGAACTATGTATTGACATCGCCAAACCAAGGAGGGAATGATGCAGTAGATAGTGATGGTCAAGCAAATGGTGTCTCTGGTCAATCCTTAACAAGTATATTTACTTTATCTGACGGACAGATAGATTTAACAATTGATGCCGGATTTATTGAATCAACAATTATTGCTAGTTCAGACCTTTGTTATGCTGTTACAGATACAGGAGATAGATTGGTTTCTGTTAACCCTATATCTGGTCAAACAATAGATGTTGGAGGTATTCCATTTGCCAATGTTGAAACAATTGTTTGGGATTTGGGGGATCCATTGGTTTTCGGAGATGAAATATTGTATGCATCTCATCAGAATACCACTCCAAATCCTGATGTGTCAGAGTTAGTACAGCTATTACCTGGTTCCGGTACAGTTATTGGAAATTTCAGTACTTTGAGTGGAGGTGGAGCTTCTGGAATCACAGATTCAGATGGGTTTGCCATTGATTGGCAATCGGTACCTCCTGTGTATTATGCATCTGGTGATGCAGGTTCTGGTCACTTGCGACTATTTGATTATGACCCGAGTAATGCAGAGGTATTAAATTTATCTCCGGATATAACTCTTCCTGTTACCAATACCCAGATTGATGATATTGCATGGGATCCTATTAATAGAAGGTTGGTTGCTGTAACAAATGATGGTGCAACAAACTCACATATCGTTGAGTTTGACTTAAGCTCGTATCCTGCATCGGTAACTGCGTATGATTGTGGTTTGATTGTTTATGACCATGATGGAAATTCAATAACAGCTCCGGTTGTTTTAGAAGATACAGAAGGATTAACGTATCATCGTACAGGGGAATTATATATCTCTACTGGGGCAGCGGGCTCAGCTGCAAGTCAAGATAGTTTATGGAAAATTAGTATAGATGACATTCGTCCAGATTGTTCTGTTGGCCCAATAACTGATCTTTTGGTTGAGAGAATAGGTCCGGCGAATACATTTGCGAATGTACCATCAGCCGGAATTACAGGGGATACAGAGTCTCTGGCTTGTGGAATTACTTTTATTGATTCAAATGCGTCAATCGGTAATAGAGTTTGGTTGGATGAAGATTCTGATGGACTTCAAAGTGCCGGAGAAGATGGTGTTGGTGATGTGACTGTTTATCTTTGTAGAGCAAACGCATCTCCTTGTGATGTTACTACAGCTATAAGGACAGAAGTAACAGATGCTAATGGTGGCTATATGTTTGAGGGCTTGCCATTGATGGATTATATTGTTGCCGTTAATACGTCATCACTGCCTTCTAATTTAGCTGCAAATCCGACTTATGATGAAGATGATGGTACTACAAGTCCGAATCATCAAACAACTGTCTCGCTAAATCGATTTGAGCATGAGCATTTAACAGCTGATTTTGGTTATAACTGGAATAATTACCCTGAAACTGAGACCCCACCACCTGCAACAACGGGCTCAATTGGTGACAGAGTGTGGAATGACTCTAACGGAAATGGAATTCAGGATGATGATGAAATTGGTTTAAATACAGTAGATGTCTTGCTATATAGTGATCCGGATAATAATGGTGTTTTTGATACATTTGTCATTTCGACAACCACGAATGATAATGGTAACTATGTATTTGATGGTTTAGCAGCAGGAGCATATGTTGTTCGAGTTGTACCTTCAACTCTTCCGGTAGGTGTAACTTGGACACAAACCGGAGATCCGGACGAATTTGCACAGCTGGCAACAAATCCAGATAATATGACAACCTCACCGATTATACTAGCTCCTGGTGATGTTTACGTGAATGCGGATTTTGGATATCAGGGAGATGCTCTAAATACTCATGATATTGGTGATACTGTCTATTTAGATACTAATGCAGATGGCAATGAGGATGTAGGAGAACCTGGAATTCCAAATGTAACAGTATCGTTAATTGATTCAGTTGGGAATACAATTGCACGAACAGTAACAGATGAAAACGGTAATTATCTCTTCTCAGGATTGCCAGATGGCAATTATACTGTGAAAATTACTGATAATTACAATGTGTTGGCGGAGAAGGAGCAGTCAGGTGACCCGGATGCGACTATTGATAACCAATCTAGTGTTACAATTTCCGGATCTGATAACTTTACTCTTGATTTCGGATATATACCAGAAGGACATACAAATGGAGCCGGTTTAATCGGGGATACGATATTTTTAGATATTGACGGTATAGGCGGGCAGTCAGCGGGAGAACCGGGTATTGAAGGGGTTCGAGTTGAGCTTATTAGTGTTGCAAATGGTGGTTACCCAATAGATGTGACCTACACAGATGAAAATGGAAATTACCAATTTGGTAATCTTGCTGCAGGTGATTATATCGTTAGAGTTGATATATCAACCTTGCCAAATGGTGGAACCGGCATGACTAACTCATTCGACCCTGATGGTTCAACCTCAAATGAATCTAATGTAACTCTTGTTGTAGGAGAAATTAATTTAGATCAAGACTTTGGCTATAATGTAACAGTCCCCAACACTATTGGTGGAACATTGTGGAACGATAGTGATGCTGATGGAACGCTTGATGGTACTGAATCACAAAGATTTGCTGGAGTAACAATAAACCTTCTTGATACATTAGGAAATGTTGTTGCTTCAACTGTAACAGATGCAAATGGTGATTATCAATTCACAGGTTTACCTGATGGCATTTATACGATATCAGTAACTGATGATGGAAATGTATTGGCAGGGCATTGGTTAACTGATGGATTAGCAGATGGTTCGGACTCTAACTCACAAGTAGTCGATTATACAGTTTCTGTCAGCGGAGGAGCTACAAATACGACTGCAGATTTTGGTTATTATGTAAATCTTGCATCAGTAGGGAATATTGTTTATAGAGACGATAATTTTGACGGTGTAAGAGATCCAGCAAACGAGCCAGGAATTCCAAATATTCCTGTTACTCTAACAATTACATATCCAAACTCCGATGTGGTTTATTTGACAGTATATACAGATGACGCAGGAAGCTACTCATTTAATAATTTATTGGCTGATGATAACTTCACTGGAGATGATTTGGGAGGAACAGTCCCGCAACCTGTTTACAGCATAGCTGTGGGTTCGATAGGTTCAGGGTATATATCATCATATGATGGGATAGCTGATGCTACAGGCATAGGAAATGGGACAGATGATAACTCGGATAATGATTTTGGTGAAATTGCTTATCCAATCCAAGGAGGTCAAGATTTTACTAATGACTTCGGATTTGCACCTGCTGCCGTAATTGGTGACAGAGTTTGGCTTGATTCTGATAATGATGGTATTCAGGATGCTAATGAGGATGGTATATCAAATATTACAATATCATTGTTACCACCACCAGGAATTAATTTAGGCAACGGTTCTGGTGTTGCAATCACAACTATAACAGATAGTGAAGGTAATTACTTATTCCCTAATATTCCTGTCGCTTCAGGCTATGTAGTTACATTGCTCACTCCGCCGGTTGGACTGAGTCAGTCATATGATGAAGATGGAACGGGAACTCCGCATACTTCAGTAGTTAATCTTACATCAGGCAATCAGGAATATCTGACTGCGGACTTTGGTTATACTCCTTCAAGCGGATCAGTTGGTGACTATATTTGGGCTGATGTTAATGGTAATGGTGAACAGGATACGAATGAAATAGGAATACCAGGTGTAACAGTTGAACTATTTAATTTAACAGATGGTATTAGTATAGGAACAACTACAACTGATAACACTGGAAAATATTTGTTTACCGGACAACCATTAGATAAGACCTTTGAAGTCAGAGTGATTGCAGGAATCCCTTCTGGATATATTCAGACCGGAGATCCTGACGGTGTTGGTGCTCCGGATAATATGACTCAAGTTCCTCGTTTGAATACATCAAATGGCTTCAATTTGAATGCGGACTTTGGGTATCAACCTCCTGTAGCCAACCATTTTGATATAGGAGATACTGTTTATATTGATTTAAATGGTGATGGGTCACAACAAGGAGGAGAACCAGGTGTAGAAGGAATTACAATTCATCTGTTAATTGATTCAAATAATGACAATGTTCCTGACACTGCTATTGCATCAACAGAAACAGATTCGAATGGAAACTATTTGTTCCCATCATTACCAGAAGGCCAGGATTATGGTGTTGTAGTTACAGATACACAAAATATTCTGAATAACTTTATTCAGACTGATGATCCCGATCCATTCTTTGATGGTAGATCTGTCGTTCTCAATTTAACAGCCGATAACCTTAATCAGGATTTTGGATACATTTCAAGTACCAGAGATACAGGAGTAATTGGTGATTTTATTTTTAATAACATCAATGGTGATGGAGTTCAGGATCCGAATGAACCTGGATTAGAAGGTGTGAGAGTCAATCTTTATTCGAACACAGGTATATTGTTAGACTCCATTTTCACAGACGAAAATGGTGAGTATCTGTTTACCGGACTGAATCCAAATGCGAGTTACGATGTCGTTGTTGATCAGAGTACATTGCCGGGAGGAGCTGGAGTTTGGACAAACACATATGATCCTGATGCTGTCAATGATGGTATGTCAACTATTGATTTGTCTTTAATTCCGGGTGGTATATCACTTACGCAAGATTTTGGATTTACAGCTCCAACACAAAACAGTATTGGTGGTACTGTTTGGAGAGAAGACAGGGCAGATGGGTTGCTTACTGATGGATCTTCCGGAACCGTTAATGAACTTTCTAATGGTATTGAAAATGTAAGGATAATTATTCGTGATTCAAACGGAGATATTGTAGATAGACAATTTACTGATGCAAATGGTGATTTCTTATTTACAGGTCTGCCGGATGGCACATACTCGGTTGAAGTTGATGACGTAAATAATGTACTGGTAAATTACTCTCATACAGATGGTCCGAATGCGGGAGATAATTCAATTGATAACAATTCTCAAGATGATACAGGTTATATAGTAACTGTTTCCGCTGGAGAGTTAAACACAACAGCCGATTTTGGTTATATGCCGATAATGACAACTCCAATAACTTTAGCTAAGTTTAATGCATATTATAACTCTGTGAACGGAAGAACAACTCTAACTTGGTCAACTTTAACAGAAACCGGCAACTTAGGTTTTGAGTTATATGCAAAAATTGACGGTTTATGGCATCGAGTGAATAATAAGATGGTAGCATCAGTAAATTCATACAGCACAAATTTAATTGAGTATCAATACGTTTATGATGGTGGGTATATAGACGAATGGATAATAGCAGATATTGATGTGCTGGGTAAGAAAAAAACTCATGGTCCATTTATCACTAATAAGAATTATGGATATGAAGGATTTTATTCAACTCAAGAGATTAATTGGTATCATATCAATCAACAACATCTCGATAAGAAGCAGCAACGGAATTCGAGAAAAGCTGAATTAATAAATAGTTATATTGAAAGTCAAAAACAAGAAAATAATGAGGGAGAATGGAAATGAAAATATTAAATTTAAGAAATTCTTTCCTGGCAATTCTAGTTTTATTGAACAATGTGTCTTTTGCAGCGATTGATACACCACAGTCAATATTGAATATGAATATAAAAGAGAATGGGGTCTATCGTGTTACTTATGATGATGTGGTTGCGCAGGGAATAAACTTGTCGGGCATATCAAAATCCAAATTGTCGATAATTAACAATGGAATTCCTGTTCCTATTAAGATATTTTCAAATAACCAAACGACATTTGAACCAGGAGATTTTATCGAATTTGTTGGAAAAAATGGAAACAGCCTTTATCAAGAAGGCAGTATATACTCTTTGATAATATCACAAGGTTTAAGAATCAATGATAATCGGATTCTGCCTAATGACACTCAATTGCCAGAATTGTATTACATGCATAGGGAGTACTATGGTGACAATAAAACCTACAATTTTGGTTCTCCTACTGAGGACCCTTGGTATGACAAGCGAATTTTAGCAATAGGTTCTGAAGTTAATGAATCAATATATTTTAATGTTGATAATCTGGTTAATATCGGTGAGGTTGAACTAAGTGTTAATATTTGGGGTGGAACTGATTATCCTCAGACACCGGACCATCATGTTATTTATACATTGAACGGAACAGTGATTGATGATTTCCGTTTCGATGGATTGGTAAATGTCAGCAATCAGTATTTAATGGAAACTTCGTCTCTTTTTGATGGGGTTCATGAGTTGAAAATTACAGTTCCTAATGACACCAACACAACTGCTGATGTAATTTATATTAACTCATGGCAAGTTAATTATCCAAGAGCATTTGTTTTGAAAAATAGCAAACTACATTATGATACGTTGGTCAAGAGTATAGGTGCTGGAGACTTAATATTTTCAAACGGATTTGAAGAAAGCACAAAAACTTATTATTTATCAAATGCTAACAATGAAACTTACAGGGTTTATGTGGTGATGGAAAATGGTACAGTCGAATCGTATCAAAGCGAAACCTCAGCGAATTGTCTTGAATTGAACTCTCAGGATTGTTTATTGAAGTTTACATTAGAAAATAATTCTAATGGAGAAGTATTTGTAACATCAGAATCAGAGATAATGACTCCTGAATACTTGATTCCTGTTATGCTGACTGATATCAAACAAGATAGAAATATTGATTACTTAATCATTTCGCATCCAGACTTTATCGGCGAATCGCTTAATCAATTTGTCGCTGATAAACAATTGAATGTTGAGGTGCTTTTAGTTGATGTCGAGCAGATTTATGCCCAATTTGGAGATTGGAATGTCTCCGCAGATAGTATTAAACAATATATTAGATATGCAAGAAATGAATTTTTAGTTAAAGATGTTTTGCTAGTCGGAGGAGATACGTACGATTATAAAAACTACTTGAATTCGGGTTCAATTAGTTTTATTCCTACTCTTTATGCTCAAACAGACGAGTACATTAGATATGCACCTGTAGATGCTAAGTTTACTGATGTGGATGATGATAATATTCCGGATTTTAATATTGGTCGATTTCCTGTCAGAACAGAATCAGAACTTGATAATCTGATTGACAAAATAAATCTGTACAATAGCAAAACCTATAACAATACAGCTATTTTTGCAGCTGACAAACTTGATACATCTACAGGATATTCTTTTAAAGATGATGCCGAATTATTGATTAGCATGTTACCGGAATTATGGCAGAATAATATTGGCTCCGACCAAAGAGCCTATGTGGATGATGATGGTGTTGACTTAGCTAAATCAAAGATAGCTAATAATATCAATCAAGGCATTGCTTTAACAAGCTTTATAGGACACTCTGGACCAAGAGACTGGAGTTTTTCAAGACTATTCAGTACCGGTGATGCAAATGCATTGTTTAACTCTGAGTCGCCAACACTTGTGACTCAATGGGGTTGTTGGAATACATATTTTGTATCCCCGACAGAGGATACTCTCGCTCATGCCTTTATGCTCAATCAAAATGGTGGTGCAGCATCGGTACTTGGAGCTAGTACACTGACTAAAGCTGAACATGAGCAAGGACTGGCACAGCTTGTATTAAAACATTTAACGCATGATAGCATGACTTTAGGAGATGCTGTGACAAATGCTAAAAGAATGTATGCAGCAACTCATCCTGATGCTTTAGATGTGATACTTGGCTGGAATATACTTGGTGATCCTGATTTAAGATTATAGAGTTTATATATATATTTGAAGGTTTTTGAGTAATTTCAGTAGAGGTTTGTAAAGTGTGAATAAAAAATGATTTGGAGAAAAGTTTTTTACTAGTCTAGTCTAGTTTAATTTAAAAAGTTCTACGAAACCTTATAAGAAAGTATGACTTCTAAAAGGAGGTGTATTCGGTTTTGAATATTCACGGCTTTTCGATATGTAGTAATATTGAGCTTGGTTCGCCTGATGAGTCAATGGTTACAATATACATTTGATTGTAGTTTCTATGGCTCATTGGTGGGTAAGAGTTCTCACCAATCAGACGATTCACCATGTCAGGAATAGTGTTGCTATGACCAATGATTAGAATTTTCTGACCTTTCACTTTTTGTAAAAAACGAACCACCTCAAAAGACATGGGGTAATAAATTTCGAGTTTGGCATTTTCATCTCCGGCAATGAGTTTCGCTGTTTGAACATTGCGGATGAAGTCTGTTGTGTAAATGGCATCAAAACTGATGTGTTGCAGTACTTTTTTCCAGTATTTGGCTCGTTCAACACCTTCGCTGCTTAATTCGGGGTCTTCGGTCTCAATACTTTGTTTTTCGGTGTGTCGAAGAATAAATAATTGTGTGGAATTTCCTTGCGTTTGTTGAACAGGTATTTCGCTCTGTACTGAATTGTTGCTTGTATTTGTCTTGTTATCGTTCTCATTGTTCGGATAAGTCATTAAAAAGTAAATTATTGAACCGGTGATTCCTAAAACTATTAAAGACAGCCAGTAAGGTTTATTATTCGGCTTATCCAAAACATCGGCAACTTCAGGTTGGAGTCCCTGCTTTTCAGACAGGTCTAATCGGTAGCCAACTTTATGAACAGTTACTATTAAATTATCGCCAATACCTGTTTTTTTGAACATTTTCCGCAGTCTGGAAATGGCTGCCGGAATAACTTCGGGAGAGCTTGGTTTGTCTTGCCAAACGTTATTCATGAGAAAATCGTTATGAACTGTTTGTCCGGCATTTTCGATCAGGATTTTCAGAACTTCAACTGCCATGTTGTCAATTTTAATGCTGACACCATAAGAACTTATTGATAAATCCTGAAAGTTTATCAATAGGTGTTTGAGTTGAAATGTTGAATTTTTATCCTGAACCATACCTGATTTCAATTTTCCTTGGCCTTTAGTATATTGAATTATTAAAACACTGTTTCAACTTTTTTTCAGACTTTTTTCAACTTTTTTTCAGGATTTTTACTTTAAAACTCTTTTATGATTTGTATTTGTAACAAAACAGTTTGGGGTTGTCATGAAAAAGTTGTTGGTGTTTTTTTTGCTTTTCGCAAACCATGTTTATT
Organism: Gammaproteobacteria bacterium; assembly: GCA_041395445.1. NCBI lineage: Bacteria > Pseudomonadati > Pseudomonadota > Gammaproteobacteria > Gammaproteobacteria bacterium. Next base: position 25,137 of record JAWLAO010000005.1, read on the forward strand.
CAGCAGTTATCAATATGGGACCAAATGGCTGCACTTTGCAGGATGCGATTCGCAGCGCCAATAATGATTCAAGTGTGGGAAATTGTTCGTCTGGTTCAGGAACAGATTACGATTGTCGCTCCTGATGGTTGGAGCATTTCTTTGGCTCCGGCCTTACCAACTTTAACATCGAATATGACAATCCGAACAGAAACCACTGGAGGTTATCTGACAATCACCAGTAATATCATCGAATTATGAAAGTGACCGGAGCATCAACAATCAATTTTAACTTTTAGATTATCTTCCGGGATGCGTCCCTTTTGGGGATTTTAGCGACTGCTGGTTCTGCGCTGAGAGTTGAGAATGCGAGCTGTTAATGTGAATAATGACTCTGTTTTTGCTTTTAACGAAATTATTCAGGAAAGGCGGTGCGATATGTTGAAATGGTGTACTGAACCCCTAAACCAGGCGGCCTTAGAATACAACTTAGCCACAATTGTCGGTGAATCACCAATACCACTTGGTGGCGGAGTTTATGCTAAAAACTCGAGTGTATATTTGAGTCAACTTTCTTTCACAACCGCTCTGAATTAAGACATGTATCAACAGGTACATCAATCACCAGAACATAAAAAGGGCTCAAGCATTTATATGGAAGGGAGAGTACGTTAATTGCAGAATAGTTTTAATTAATGAAGAATATGAAAATTATTACAACTGATAATGCTGTTGTTAATTTCATCAACTCGACCATAGCCAAATCTTTAATCAGTCAATTTTCCAGGAAATGTTGGAGATGGATGGAACGCTTCTTGTTTAATCATGCAACCATTTCGGCACCAATTAATATTTATGGAACACACCATTGCTGATAGCAATAATTCTTTTTGGCATTACTGCGACTTGGGAAATGATGTCAATGTGGTGATTAATTCACAGAATGAACCAACCGGGCAATGGCCATGTACCGATATTCCGTTAAGCAGTATGAATTAAGAACTGTTAACTCTGGCTGATAATGGAGCCACACGAACTCAGGCTTTGCATTATACATCCGAAGCCATTGACATCGGTGATGCGACATATTGTCTGGCGACCCGTAAAGAGGGAAACCAGAGGTCCGGAATGTGATAATGGTGCTTATGAAGTGACTGATTATGCCGATGTTCGAGTTGAATTGGATATTATTCAGTCTCCTCCTTATGTCAGTGGCCAAGTGAATGCTAATATTACTGTCACCAATCAAGGTCAGAGTTGCCAATGCGATACAAGTTATTGCTATTAATCGGTTCTTTATTCAGTCGGTCAGCTCAGGATTATGTTCGCAATTACCTTGGCCTTTAGATCAAATTTCTTCCGGTCAGCAAATCGACATTCCTATCGTTGCAACACTGGGTAATTACACACAAAATACCTTTGATGTCACAGTTGAAGCACGCACTCAGCGGCATCTAATCACGACGGCCCAGTGAATATCAACCGGGAGAAAATAATGAGTTTACAGCAAGTGGAAATATCAATCGTGGAGCCAATATGCGGGATTGATATGAATTAATGACATCTCCACCTTATTTCATCAATCAAACATTAAATTATCAGGCAATAATAACCAATCATGGACTAAGGATTCAGCCACAAATTTGACTTTGATTTGGCCTTGGATGGACAAAGTCTTGTACAGTTCAGTAGGCTGCTCTTCAACGAATCAAAATCATTGTTTTCTCAATCAATTTGTTAAATCAGCAAGACGATATAGAACATAGCAACAAAAGTCACTGATCCTCTTTTCAATGCGGAAACAGAAAAAACGTTTCAAGCGACCAGATTGATGTTGATTTATCAAATAACACGGATGACCGGAGGAATCAGGGAGCGGTAGAGGACACGGATGTCTCTATCTCTATCATTGCGAATCAATCAGCGCCGTATTATTCCTATGACTATGTGACTTTTGATGTGACGGTCAAAACGGGTGATAAACCGGCATCAAATGTAAAAGTCTGGATTGATGTTCCCGATTCTGACTGGATTGGTATGAGTGGTTGTGGGTCAATTCCTTGTGAGATAGCGACAATGACAACATTTGATTCGATAACCACTTTGACCGCTGAAATGTTGCACCCAATTCACCCTGATATCAGCGAAGTCGTTTAATTGGCAAGTGGAGGTTTACGCTGAACCCGGACAAACTGGTTCTGATTTGTCAAGCAATCAAAGTGCTAAAAGCCATTCAAATTATGCCTGTTGCGGATATGTTTGTGAGTGTTGATTTGATAACTTGAGCCGTATTACATTAGGCAAAGAAGTTTCTTACGAGGTGACTGCAATCAACGGCGGTCTGAATCGAGCCACACAAGTTGACTTTACACCGGATATGACGAATCTCACTGTTGTGGATGGCTGGTGATAATGTTTGGATATGGCTTTACCCTACTTGTACAAATGGATTTTAGCAAAGAGAAGAAATGGTGTTGCAATTTGTAATTAACGACTCCGGAGATTTTAATTTTGGTTATTCGGTTCAGGCAAATGAACATGACTCAAATACTGCTAATAATAACGACTTATCTAACGGAGGAAATGCATCTCTACCACCGAATGATTTGATTTTTGAGAATGGATTTGAGTAAAGGAGTTATTTGTCGGAGAGTTGGTTTGAAAAATTTCGCCATTGTTCTTGGCGAAGAGAGTCATCATCATTAATTCGGGATTTGAAGTCAGTGAGTTTCTGTCTCGCTAGATTGATTTGATTATGGTATTAACTAAATCTATAAAATAAACCGTTGGTCAGACTAATTCTGTGTGTTTGACCTAATGCTTTGTCACTTAATTCGATAGCCTTTTCAAAGTTCAACTTAGCATTCTCATTCTTGCCTAATTCAGCTTGAACGATTGCCAACCTTCTGGCTGTTTTGCGAATCAATGGGCTTGGAGGGTCTGTTTCGGTGGACATGATTTGTTGATAAAACTCTTCAGCTTTGTCAAAATGATTGTATGTTTGGTAGATAATTCCCTGAGAATAAATTATTTGCTGAGTCATTGGATTGTCAAAACCCAGATTTTCAATTGCCAGAACTTTGGTTTGATTAATGATTTCAATGGCTTGTTGTTCATCACCTAATTTTCCTAGGGTTTCAGCCCAAAGTTTTCGCGTGTAGAGTGCCTGATTGTGTTCTTCACCCAACTTGTCTTTCTGAATTTGATAGATTTGTTTGATGATTTTCAGAGCATCTTCATAATTTTTATTGGAATATAAAGTGGCTGCATAATTGGACTTGAGTTCCAAGGCATCAGCATATTCTGCCGGTAATTCTCTGTCAAAAATATCGACGGCTTTTGCTAAAAGCTCTTCAGCTTTTTGAGTGTCTCCTCTTTGATGCGCAATGACTGCCAGATTATTGAGAACATAACCGGTTTGGATGCTGTTTTCACCAAAATGGTTGCTACTGATTTGATAAGCTCGTTCTGAAATTTTTTGAGCTTCATCAAACTGACTCATATCTTTTAATGTGGCTGAAAGCACCCTGAGAGATTCCAAAAGTGATGGATGGTTTTCACCTAATAATGCTGATTGGTCACTAACCAGAGATCTTAGTTCATGCAATGCTTTATCATGTTGACCAATTTGGACCAAATACTCTGCTAGTTCGGTACGCAATTCAAAAACTATGCTTTGATTCTTTTCGAGTTGTGGATTTTTGAGAACATTTTCAATGATTTTAACGCTTTTATCAGTTGGAGATTGATAGAAGTGAACTTCTGCCAATAATCTTTGTATCGCTACTTGATGCTTCAAATCACTCAAATTCAAATTTTGAAGTTCTTCAATGGTTTTAAAGGATTCCTCAAAGCGAATGTTTCGTGCCTCATATCTCGCCTTAATTTGCAAAGCTCTGAATTTATCTTCTTTTGAATGGAGTTTGTCCCAGGAAATTTCTTTGAGATGTTTTTCTAACTCATCATACTTTTTAGAATTAAAATAATTTTCTGCCAAATAACTGAGTGAGGTTTCCTGTTGCGGATTGAGTTGTAAGGATTGATTCAGATATTTGATGGCTTCGTTATAAAGTCCTAATTTGCCAAAAGCAATTCCGATGGACTCAATCAATTCCGTACGAATCTCAGGATTCATTTGTTGATTATGTTCAATTTTTTCTGCGGCTGCCAGTAACAAATCGTTAGCAGAAACTTTCTGTCCTTTGTTAATATCCGGATCAGTATTTTTAAAAGTATCAAGCATAAACTCTTTCACTTGCTTGGCTTTTTCTGCCTCAATGCGGATTTTGTTGTTCTGCCAAAGCAACAACACAAAACTAATGATGATCGTCGCAACCAAGCCTGTTAAAGATACAAACAAAGCTTTGCGTCTTTGGGCAAACTTGGATAATTTGTAAAACATTGATGGTGAAGTAGCAGATACCGGTTTGTTGTTCAACCAGTTCTTCAAATCTTGTGCAAACAAATGCATGTTGGCATAACGCGATTCTGCATCAACTTGACTGGCTTTTCTAAGAATATTTTTTAAGTCTTTGTCGATTCCGGCATTTTTAATCAGTTTATCCAAATACAACTGGTCATCCGTGCAGGATTTTAGCAAACGATCCTTGGGAAGAGGTGGTGTGTTTGTTAAAACTGATAAAGCAACAACAGCCAGAGAAAAAACATCCGTCTTAATAGTGATGGCTTGTGAGTTGATTTGTTCCGGTGCGGCGAATCCCGGAGTTAACGCCATTATTGTGGTTTGGTCTCGAGAAATTTCATTATTGATGAGCTTTGCAATGCCGAAATCAACAATTTTTAACTGTTTGTCCTGATTGATTAAGATGTTATCGGGCTTTAGGTCTCGATGAATAATTAGATTGGAGTGGGAATAGGACAAAGCATCAGCACATTGCACAATGTAGGATATTTTTTCGCGGTCTGAAAGGTTATGTTGATTGCAAAACTTATCAATTGGCAAGGCATTTTCTACCAACTCCATCACCAGATAAGCAATATTATCGTCCGTTTTACCACCGTGTAACATGTCAACGATATTGGGATGCGAAAATTTCGAAAGAATTTGTTGTTCGTTGATGAAATGACTGAGCAGCTCCTGTTGATTGCTTCTTGGTGCAAATACTTTGATGGCAACCAGCTTTTGCGGAGTTCCTTTTAAGCGTTTCGCTTTAAAAACCTGTGACATTCCGCCATGACCGAGTTGTTCCAATAATTCGTATTCATCCAGTTTGTCTCCCGGTTTCATGACATTTTGAAACTGGGAAGGAATGGCTTTGAGTATTTTGTCTTCAAAAAATCGGGAAGCGTGTTCGGCAGAATTAATAAGCACCAAAACAGCTTCTCTGACATCTTTTGATAGATTTTTTGTTTTTGAAGCAGCTCCATTGCCTCAGTGACCGGCAAATCCGAAAGTCTTGCAAATATTTCGCTAGCTCTCTGCCAAATAACAGTTTCGTTGCTCATATTGGCGGATTTTGACTGGCTAGTGCCATTAACAGAGCAGTTGCCTGTTTCCATATTCGCATGATTTGGCGTTCGGATAACTCCATAATCTCAGCGATTTCTGAAAAAGTGAAATTAAAAATGAGCTTGTATTCCAGAATTTCACTAAACTGTTTGTTAATCCTTTCAACTTTATTGAGCTGAATATCAATGTCAATCCATTTCAAATTCACATCCTGATCACCGACCACAATACTGATATTATCTTCAACGGCAATATGCTTGTTTTTATCACTGGATTTAGTGCGAATGGTGTCAATCAGCATCAGTCTCATGCTTTTTGCCAGATAATTGAGAAAATGCCTTTTGTTTGATAAATTAATATCGTTTTGACGAGCTAATTTAATGTAACACTCATTGGCAATCACTGTTGGAGTGAGTGTTTCTCCGGTATTAAGTTGATTGATTTGGTTGTAGGCAATTTTTTTGATTTCATCATACAAAAGCGAATAAATATCGTCCAGTAAGTCTTTTTCCCCCTGACCTAATTTTTTCAACAAGACTGTAATCTGAGTTTCTGCCATTGGCTTTAAGATGAAATTTGCTTCATTCTATCACAGCGAAAAAAAATAACTTAGATAGTCTGAGATGAAATAATTATTATTTTTGCCATTTACTTGAGGATTTATGTAAAATGATTTCTTTTAAATCTGAAAATTTATGATTGGACAAATCAAAGGGCAGTTGATTAGGAAAGACCCGCCGATAATGGTTGTGGATGCCGGAGGTGTGGGTTATGAAATTGAAGCACCGGTTCGGGTGTTTTTTGAATTGCCTGAAATTAACTCGGAAGTCACAATCATAACACATCTTCTGGTGCGTGAAGACGCACAAATTTTATATGGTTTTAACAACTATCAGCAGAGAGAATTATTCAGGAAATTGCTCAAAGTCAATGGCGTTGGTGCGAAATCCGCTTTGGCAATTTTATCCACATTTTCGACAGCTGAGTTTGCCGGATTGATTCAGTCTCAGGATGTAATGGCAATCACAAAAATCCCTGGAGTCGGTAAAAAAACTGCGGAAAGACTGATTGTGGAAATGCGTGATAAATTAGGTGATTTTAGCGGTGATATTTCATTAGTCGGTTCGCAAACAGCATCGGTTGCCAATTTAGGTTCAATGCCTGCAACCGCGCAATCCGAAGCGTTAATTGCTTTGCAATCATTGGGTTTTAAACCTCAGGAAGTGAATATGCTGATCAAAAATGTTGCCAAAGACGGCATGTCAGCGGAAGAAATTATCAGGCTTTGTTTACAACATAAAGGAGCGAGCTAATGGAAGACAGATTGATTTCAGGTCGAAAAGAAAGCGATCAGGAAAGCCTGATTGAAGCCAGTATTCGTCCTCAAAAACTCAAAGAATATCTTGGACAGCAACCGGTTAAAGAGCAAATGGAACTGTTCATCGAAGCGGCTCGCAGACGCAGCGAAGCTCTTGATCATGTTTTGATCTTTGGCCCTCCGGGTTTAGGGAAAACCACTCTCGCCAATGTCATCGCCAATGAGTTAGGCGTATCTTTACGACAAACATCGGGTCCGGTGATAGAAAAAGCCGGAGATTTAGCCGCATTATTAACCAATTTGCAACCGCATGATGTGTTGTTTATTGATGAAATTCATCGTTTGTCGCCCAATGTTGAGGGAAATTCTCTATCCCGCGATGGAAGATTTCCAGATTGACATCAAGGATTGGCGATGACCTGCGGCTCGTTCTACAAAACTGGATTTACCACCTTTCACTCTTGCTGGAGCAACAACCAGAGCAGGGCTTTTGACTTCGCCACTGAGAGATCGTTTTGGCATTGTGCAAAGGCTGGAGTTCTATAATGTTCAGGAACTTACACATATTGTTTCCCGTTCAGCACATATTTTGGGAATTCAGGCAGATAACGAAGGCTGTGTGGAAATCGCCCGTAGAGCGCGTGGCACACCACGAATTGCCAATCGCCTGTTACGCCGCGTGCGTGACTATGCTGAAGTCAAAGGCGAAGGAGTTATCACCGAAGAAATCGCCCACAATGCATTATCCATGTTGCAAGTTGATAAAAGCGGACTGGATGAGATGGACAGACGCTTTTTGCAGGCTCTGGTGGAACAATTCGACGGCGGACCAGTCGGTGTTAACTCATTAGCGGCATCATTGAGCGAAGAACGCGGAACCATCGAAGATGTGGTTGAGCCTTATCTCATCCAACAAGGATTCGTTATGCGAACCTCCCGCGGCCGCCAAGCCACCAAAAAAACCTGGCAATGGCTCGGACTCAAACCCCAACAAGCGATGATTGGCGATTTGTTTGAGGAGTAGGGTGGTTTTACCATGAAGAGCTTGAAGGACATGAAGTTTGTGATAAACAGAATTAATACAGGACAGGCATCGGATAAGTGTAATAAATTCTAAGTTATTGATATTTAAAATAAAATACTATCAAGTTATATTCTTTTAAGAAAAAATAGAAAAACTCGAATTCGTACATCTCCACGACAAACCAAGGATACTCAACAAATTCCTCATGTACTACATGCTAGAAACAATTTATATGGATCTTTCGACTTCACTGCGTTACGCTCAAGATGACAGCATGGAAAAAATTTAATAATTGGCACTAGAATGCTGATCAGAGTCGGGAATAACGTAATCCCCCTTTACTCTCACCGAGGTATTTCAGAAAATTTGGAAATACGTTTGCTTATGTCTGAATGTCGCTTGCGACATGAGTTTCAAGCAAACGCCAAATTTGAGGAAATATTGAGGGTAACCGCAGGTTGAGAGTTTGGGGTGTGTTTTGTGTTACTTTTCGCACAAGCAAAAGTAACGAAAAAAAGCGTCAATCATAACGGTGGGTCAATTTTATTACCAACCGATGTATTCAGCCTAAACCACCCTGCTATGGAATACCTATCCCGATTCGCGGGTAAAACTTCGTGAGGAAACTCTTCACTGAGGAATATTGCCAGTGTTCCCATTAGTGGGACGACTTTGATTCCATCATGATCTGTTTCATTTTGATAAAGAACTAATTCACCGCCATCTTCATTGCTCCAGCCGGGATTGAGATAGGCTACAACAGATAATATCCGATTCGACTCTCCTTTAAAGGCATCGTAGTGTCTTTTGTAATAATTTCCGGGGTGGTAATGGGCAAAATGGCTTTCAAATGAGAACAGCCCCAGAAAAAGCCTTTGGTTGAGGTATTTTTTGAGTTCATGAGTCCAATTCAGCCAATTTTTCCCGGCTTGTGATTCACCGTGAATCCAACAGATTTCATCAGTTCTGACGAATTTATTTTTATGAAAATCATCGCCGCGGCCAATACCTGCGCGGGTGTATTTTTCATCATCAAGTTCCTGTTGGTGTTGGTAAAGTGGAAGTGCTATTTCGTCCGGTAGAGCCGCCGGGCAAATCGAGTATCCTTGATTGAGCAAATCATCAGCTATGCGTGCGAAAAGACTGTTATCTACAGTGTTATCACTGCCAGGAAAGAGCAGGGGTTTGGCATTCATTAATTTCTTTCAAACAACTGAAGAATAAAGCGATATGATACTCTTTTGATGTTGGAAAGATATAAAAAACATCTTTTCACTCAGTTTTTCAATAAGTAACAGAATTATTGGAAATGCAACACCCATCTTTGCAAGCATATAAAAAAAGCTAACTCTACAAAATCACTGAACCATCAGTGTTGTTTTCAAGAAGTTTCTTCTCCTGATATTCCAGTTTTCGGACTTCTTTCTGATATTGATAGTGCATTTCAGCTTGTTCCATAATATCTTTTTCTTGTAACAAAGCCACTTGCATTTTTCGATACATTTTCAGCGAATAAAAACTGAAAGGGCTGAAAAACAATTTAATAATTACAGGCATCAACTCGATAGCTATAAAAAAGATTTTCAGCATATAGCTAAACATGGTTGCCACAACACCATATTCAGGGTCGTTGTGAATTTTTTGTAAAGCCAGATAGCGTGTTAATACGCCTGTTTTTCTTTCAAAGAAAAGGCCTTCTTGTTGTAATGTAATGCGAAAATCATCTAGTTTTTGTTGTTTTTGGTCGATTTGAGTGTCGAGAAGCTGTTGAGTCGCAATCAAATCATTATCCAGTTTGATTAACAGTTCATCATTATTGCTGTAATTGGTTTCCTTGTCAGCAAGGGTATTGCTCATCATTTGAAATTCATTCAGCTTTTCCGTCGCGGTTACAATTTCAGCGTCCAATTTGTTGAGTTTGTCTTTTGTATCTGTAATTTCTGCCTCAATAATTGGAATCATCTCTTTAAGTTCGGTGTATGTTTTAACCGCTCTTTTATATTTTGGACCTTCAGTCGGCGGACGACCATCTTGTCCGGTGCGTTCAAGGATTGCTTCATTAAACCAGTACTGATAATCTTTGCGGGTTTTTGACAAATTGCCGTTGAGTGTGGCTAGTTCGTTGATTAAAACTTTTTGTGAATTTTGCAATTCTTCCAATGTCACCTGATGATGATCAATACTGTTGGAAATGGTTTCCGAATCATAGGCTTTTTCAGCATTTCTGTATTTTTCCTGCTCGGTTTTGATAGCTGTAATTTGATTTTGAATTTCTTTGATTTTATCCTCACTCAGAGCTACGGAAGTGTCTAGCTCGTTTTCATAAGCTGCCATTCGAGCGAAATATTCCTTGTTGTTTTCAACCACATCTTTTTGAATCTGTTCATCAATGGCGTTGGCTTGCAGAGAAATTTCTGCCAAAGTTGCCAGACCAATGGCAATAATCAGTGAATAGAGAATCCGAGGAATCAGACCAAACATTTTTCGTAACGGAAAACCACCACGAAAAGGGTTCTTCAATGCCCAATCTGAGCCAATAATAGCCTGATCCAGAAAAAATAAAGTCAAGGCAAAGACAAATCCTGAAATCACCGCAGCGGTCATTCCTAGAAAGAGTGAAACACCGTAGGTGAAAAGCAAAAAAGTAAATGCAAAAGTGACTACCTGTCGAAACACCATTGCATAAGCCAGCATGCGGTCGTATTTGCCACTCTCAGCCAAAACATTCGTATCGGTGAGTGATAAAAATGCAATTATTTTAAAAAAACGCGAGTTTTTTGGAGTTTCGGAAGAATTCATGCCAGCCTCTTTTTATAAAAATCTTATGAATTAAACTTGCGACAGTTATTCGTAGCTTTAGTTCCACAGATACCTTTGTACTAAAACGAATCAAACCATAGAAAGTTACAATATTTTATCAACCGAAAGGAATATATTTTTGTTGTTATCAATTTCCGCCTCAAGTAAAATACCGACTGCTTGCCCAGATGGCGGAATTGGTAGACGCGCGCCAGCTTCAGGTGCTGGTGATCGAAAGGTCGAGGTTCAAGTCCCTTTCTGGGCACCATTTTTTGGTTGATATCACATTATAAACGTCCAATCTCGCCAAAAAAATACTCATTTAAAGCGACATTTATAAACTCGTATTTTGTTTAGCCTGACCTTGAACATTTCAAATGCAATCTCATTCCAAAAAATATCTTCTAAATTTGTATCAAATAATAAATTCTCTATCTTGATATAAAAATATTCGCTTATTACACATAAAGTTTAGCTTTTTTATATTTCCAATTCCAATCCATATAACATTTTGTATTTGATATTAGCAAATACATCTAGATTCATCTTCATATCAACATCTCAACAATTTCGTGTATAATCATGAGTTCAATAGTATTTTTCGTATTTAGGGAGATAACAATAATAATTTTGGAGTAAAGCAATCAATTATCCTTTTATTTTTTGATAAACTTATCATTGGCACAAGCTCATGATGGAGCCAAAATTGAAAGTTGTGGTGGATTTTAGAAACGAGTTGTAATTTTATCTCCACAAGGGGAAAGCGTTACAGTCGAAATTAGAAAAGTTTCAGGAAGATGTGAGAAATGAAGCGCCAGAAAGCATGAACAAAATAGCTCAGGATATCCGCAGAAAAGTACAAGAAGGGGCCAATAGTTTATCGGAAGATAAACTGGCAGAGTTGCAAAGACAATTTGAAGATCAAAGTATCAAAATCAGGCGTTTTACTGATGAGAAACAAAGAGAAGGACAAAAAATGCAACAACAAGGATTAAAAGATATTGAGAAAGAATGAGAGCCTGTAATGAAACAAATTCAGACTCAACATGGTTTTGATTTGATACTTAATAACACTCCGGGAATCGTGGTCATGACATCGGAAAAAGTGGATATTACTCAGCTTGTTATAGGGACTTTGAAACAAAATAATTAACCCAATGCCATGAAAACAACGACTAAATTTTTTCATATAATCAGTTACTTGCAATATCCACTCATTGGTGCTGCTCTTGTTCTGTATTATCCATTAATGAAATCATTTAAAGCCGGGACTTTGGATTGGGAATTAGTGAATTACATCCTCATCCTATTTGGCACAGCATTGAGCTTTTCAACCTTGCAAGATACCACAAAAACTCAAAACAAAATTTCCAAAAAAGTTTGGTCCGACCCAGTGAAAGGAAAAATTATGTTGGTCTTTTTTGCTGTCATGGCTCATTTGTTTATTATTGCGGTTTTTATCCTTATGATTTACAAAAAAAATAGCATGCAGGAAAATGCAGCAGTTGGGGTGATTGTTTTGGGAATAGGTATGATTGGGGTTCTCAAAGGTGCTATTGAAATGTTTGAGAATCACAGAAAAGACAAAAACTAACTTGATACAATGGGTAATCACTGATTAATCAGATTTGGATAAATCACTCATATTCGCTGACATAAAGTCTTCAATGAACCAAGCAGAGAGTTCATGACGGCCTTCTAATCCCGATTTTGCATAAACTGATGATGCTTGTTGACGGGCTGTTTTTTCTTTTGTATTTCTAATACGAGCAATTTCCTGAAAATTTAAACCTTTGAGCATGAGCAGAGCTATTTCTTTTTCGCTTTCGCTGAGTTTCCAGTTATCGAATTGCTCTTGAATTGCCACAAAATATTGGTGTCTGATATCTCTGAATTGTTTGGTAATGTTTTTTACTTTTTGCTCAGATTCTTTGAGTGAGTTTACTAATACATTAAGTCTTTTAGTTCGTTTATGCATGTCTAAAATAATCAATAAAGCCAACGCACTAGATAGAAGTACAATAATCCCTTCTTCGAGGATATGCCAAAGCGGAATTTCCAATTGAATATCCGTTAAAACATCAGCGATATTCAATATCATAATTACTATTAGGCAAATTGCCACTAATTTATCTTTCATAGAAACGTCTTAAATTTAATGTATATAATTGATTTATAAAGAAATAACATGCTTTTGGTATAAATGTACCATGTAATATTTGGTAAAAAACACTATATTAGCACTAACTAATGTATGGTTTTACAAATTAAGTATATGAAAAAAAATATTATATTGGTAGTAACGATTTTATTTTTTGTTCCAATTGAAGTTGTTTCTAAAGACATCAAAACAATTCACTCAATCATGAGTGATGGTTATAACAAGCTTATAGTTCAAAATCTAGATACCAATACAAATGATGTGTATAAATTTCTGACTTCGGCTCCGACTTTACAATTGGGCTACCTCAATAGTAATAAAAACTTAGGGAGCGACGAAACGGAATTGATTATTAATTTCCCAATTAAGACCATAAAGCACTTTAGGATTGAAAACCAAATCAAAAATCATTATGAGACCTTCCGAAAAGATTTGGAAGAGAATCTGAAGTTGTATGTTTCCGGTCTAGTGAGGAGTTCACTTTGGGATTATAAAATTGCACAATTTCAGCTTCAAACTGAGATCAATAAAATAACCTTTCTCAAACAACAAAGAGAAACTTTATCAAGTTTAAATCAGTTAGGTGATGCTTCAAATGAAATATTACTCATGTTGGATAATAGAATTATCGACACTCAGATTTCCATACTGACACTTGAGAATGATGTGCAGAGTCAATTGGAAAAATATATTCAAATCACTGGTGTTGATGTTATCCCTGGCAACTTCACGGAACAGGCTGTTATTAGTAGCGGTTCTGTTTTTTCGAATCATCCTGCTTTAAAGTTGATTCAGAATTCAATGGAATATTCACAATTATTATTTGATGAGTCAGCTTTGCAAAACTCGCCATGGAATGTTTCAGCGATTGCTAAAGAAGTTAAATCCTTTGACTTGACTGACAAACAGATTGGTATTCAATTACAAGTTCCTTTATCCCGTAATAAAACGGGACAAGCCGATAAAACTACTTGGTTACAAGAGCAAAGCCAGTTAACAAGTGATTATAAAAAATTGAAGGATGACCTCACACTAAAGCTTAAGGAATTAATCAATGAGCATGCTTTCTTATTATCTAAACAGCAATTATTGGAAGAAAAATCGAAAAATGCTCAACAAATTTTAAACAAACTCACATCTTTAAAATCAAGTAATGAAATTGAGCGAGATTTATATTTTCAAAGAGTCATTGACCTTCAAGAAGACTTAAACAGTCATAATCTTAATCAATTATTAATATACAAAAATCAGGCTATGCAAAATCAAGTTATAGGTGTTGTTTTATGATTTCAGTCAGTCAAAATTACAGGGGTGTCTTTCACATGCTAAAAGCAAAACTATTATTAATGGTTTTATTCTTTGCCACAAATTTTTCTTCAGCCGAAGGAATATCAATCAGTGAATTAGGAGACTTAAAACTTTCGTTTTCTAAAATAGAGAAGAGTGATAGTTATAAAGGTTACCCTCTAAAAGCAATTGTCACGACTAAGCCAAATGAATCTTATCAAGTGATTTCGCCATTCAATCCGCAGTTAATAGAATTATTAGTCGAAAATGGTAAAAAAGTCACTGAAGGAACAAAAATTATGAAGTTATCAGGAAGTGAGGTTCATTATTTTCTGGAAATGTTAGCTTCACACAAATCTTTGTTTGAACTCAGTCAACAGAGATACAAGAATAATTTAAAACTCTATCAAAACAAAAGTATCAATAGTGAAAAGTGGTTTGCAATTGTTAAGCAATATAATGACGCAAAAATTGAATACGGACATTTAAAACATTTTGCGGAACTGATTGAAACAACAGGTGAGGACTCTGTCATTCTCAAGGCTCCGATATCGGGGATTTTGATGCAAGCACAGGCAAATGACTTGAGTGAGGCTGAGAAATTACTGGTAAAAATTATTCCTGATCAAGCATTACGCTTAAAAATCAAAGCATCCAATTCTCAGGCAGAAGAACTTCACTCAGTTTCTTATAAGGAATGTAAGCTCCAAATTTCTGAGGTCGAAAATATCTCATCAGGTATGTTTGTCAATTTATGGAGTGAAAACATTTTGCCAAACTGTCAGTTATATCCGGGGCAATCTTTGAGTGTGACTCCTCATTATCAATCGACCAGTTATATCATTCCAAAATCCTCTGTTTACGTTCAGGATAGAGAAACCTCTATTTTTATTAAACAAGGTAATGAATTGCTTAGCGTGAAAGTTTCAATCATTTCCTCAGAATTGGACAATTATTTTGTGACATCAGAAACTCAACTCTCACAGAAACAAGTTCTTACAACATCAGTAAGTGCTGTTAATGGAATTCAACTCGGCTTTGGAGGCGATTAATGCTTGAAAGAATTATTCGGTTTTCGTTAACCCAAAGGCTGTTTGTTTTAATATCTTTTATTCTGTTAATAATTGTTGGTGCATATTCTTGGAAAACCATAGCAATTGATGCTTTTCCTGATATTTCGAGCACACAGGTTAACATTATTATTAAAGCTCCCGGTATGACAGCCGAAGAGATAGAGCAACAAGTAACCAGAGTTGTTGAAACGGAGTTATTAGGCATTCCCAATAAGTCGATTTTACGTTCAACAACCAAATATGCCATAACATCAATCACTTTAGATTTCCATGATGGTACAGATATTTATTGGGCGCGTCAGCAAGTTAATGAAAGACTTCAAAATATCTGGAATGATTTGCCTGAAGGTGTTTCCGGAGGATTAGCTCCAATGAGTACGCCATTGAGTGAAATGTTCATGTTCTCCATAGAAAATCCTAATCTCTCACTAACGGAGAGAAAGCATATCCTCGATTGGCAAATCAGACCTCTATTAAGAACAGTTCCGGGTGTTGCTGAGGTGAATGTTCTTGGAGGTTATACCTCAACAATACAATATGCTCCTGATATTATCAAATTACAGGAAGCCAATATCTCACTTGAGGAAATTCAAACAGTTATTGAACAATCCAATTTAAATGGCAGCATCGGCAAAATTAACATTGGAACAGACTCGATCACCATCCGTTCCGAAGGAAAGTTTAAAAATCTTGAAAGCATATCTGATTTGATTGTAAAAAATGATAATGGCGAAATATATTATCTTAAATCTTTGGGTGAAGTTTTTTATGGCAATATGATAAGGTACGGAGCAGTTACAAAAGATGGATATGAAACTACCGAAGCCCTCATCGTCGCACTTAAAGATAGTAATACTGCTCAGGTTGTTCAAGGAGTAAAAACAAAACTGGAGCAAATAAAAACCACTCTTCCGGAAGGCACTGAACTCAATGTTTTTTATGATAGGACAAATTTAATAGATACAGCAGTTCATACGATTACCAGCGCTTTAATTCAGGCAATTTTATTGGTTATCGTTTTACTGGCTTTTTTCTTATGGCATGTGAAAGCATCATTTGTTGTTTCTCTGTCTATTCCAATTGCTGTTGTCATTACTTTTTTTCTGATGAAACAATTTGGATTATCCGCAAACCTGATGAGTTTAGGTGGATTGGTTATTGCCATAGGTATGATTGTTGATTCATCTGTGGTTGTGATTGAAAATATTGTCAGCCAGCTAAACAAAGGCGTTAATTTGCCACGAATGCATCTTATTTACCGGGCTTGTAAATCAGTTGCAAAGCCGGTGTTTTCGGGAACAATCATTGTGATTATGGTGTTTATTCCTTTACTGAGTCTTTCCGGTCTAGAAGGGAAACTATTTTCCCCTGTAGCATTAACCATAGTTTTTGCCATGACCATAGCTTTGCTTGCTTCAGTCACAATCATACCCGTTATAGCAACTTTTCTGATAACGAGCCAGGAAAATAAAACACCTACCTTTATCCTCAGAATGCAAAATTTATTCTCTACATCATTAAGCAAAGTATTAAAAGCTCCGTTTAAATTTATGGTTTTTATTTTTTCGGTTTTATTGATTAGTGTCTTTTTGTTTTTTCAAATTGGAAAAATATTTATGCCGGTTCTTGATGAGGGAGATTTAATCGTTCAGCTTGAGAAAACACCTGTGATTTCACTCAAAGAATCAATTGATTTGGATAAACAAATAGAAAAAGCTCTACTTAAAGAAATTCCTGAAATCAAACAAATAGTTGCTCGAACAGGTTCTGATGAATTAGGTCTTGACCCCATGAGCTTGAATGAAACAGATATCTTCATGGAACTGCAACCGATTGATACATGGAGGTTTGCAACTAAGACTGAACTTGAAAATGCAATCAGGAAGTTGTTATTGAAGTTTCCCGGAATTAATTTTGGATTCACTCAACCGATTCAAATGAGGGTCTCGGAAATGCTTACCGGAAGCACCGGTGCAGTTACAGTGAAAGTTTTTGGTGAAAATGTTTCAAAACTATCTGAATTAGCTCATGAAATCAGTCGTGTGATTAAAACAGTAGAAGGCAGTGTTGATATCCAAACAACTTTAATTGAAGGTGGTGATTATATCAATATTATTTTGAAACCGGAGATTGCATCAGAATATCAGCTCACTGTGAGTGAACTTTCAAGATATCTCAAGTCTCAGATAGATGGAGTTCAAATTTCTGAATTGATATCCGGAAAATTTAAAACGCCGATATTGTTCTCAAATAATTTATATGATGACTCTGAGTTGTCATCAATCAACCAATTAAAGAACTACAATATCATCATGCCGGATAACAGTATTCTGACGCTGAAAGATATTGCGGATATATCCTTTAGTGAAGGTCCGGCCATTATTGAAAGGGAAAATGCAGAACGCTTTGCAGTGGTTGCTTGTAATGTAGAAAACCGTGATATTGTTGGTTTTGTTGAAGAAATTACTGAAAAAATTGGAAAGGATGTGAATCTGCCCAGTGGATATTTAGTCGAGTTTGGGGGTGAGTTTGAAAGCCAAATCAGAGCATCCAATAATTTAATGATGGTGATTCCTGTGGTGTTGCTCCTCATCGTTATTATATTATTCACTACATTTAAATCACTATTAAAGTCTTTTTTGATTCTGGCAAATATACCTTTTGCAATGATGGGTGGTGTGATTAGTTTGTATATTTCAGGAGAATATCTGTCTGTACCGGCATCTGTCGGTTTTATTGCATTACTCGGTGTTGCGATACTAAATGGAGTTGTTATGCTGTCTCATTTTGAGGAAATGCGTTATCAAACAACAAATTTAATAGAAAAAATCTCGAATGCTGCAACAGATAGATTGAGGCCAATACTGATGACTGCAACAACAGCAATGTTTGGTCTGATTCCCTTAGTTATAGCCACAGGTCCCGGTGCTGAGATACAAAAGCCTCTTGCTATTGTCGTCATCGGAGGTCTGTTTTCCTCAACACTTGCAACACTTTATTTACTCCCGTTTTTATATTATAAAATTGAATCAAAACAAAATGTGTGAACTTCAAATACTTACAATAATGCTCAATACTAAAATCAAGGATGATGCTGTGGATTTAATACTGGAAATGGAAGATATTTCCGGCTTTACCTTATCAAAAGCGAATGGATTCAGCCGGAAGCATTCGCAGTACAATATTCGTGAACAAGTTGAAGGATATAAGGATTTTTATCGTTTGGAATTGATTCATGAACCCAAACAGTTGAAAGAAATTCTCAATAAGTTCAGTCAAATTGGTAGTCGTTTTAAATTGAAATATTGGGTAACTCCATTAATTGATTGTGGAGAAATTTAATTAAAAATCTTTATCATTCGAACTAATTGCTCTAAATTCCAAGACTATTGTGAGAAAAACAACGATAATTCGGCTCGTTTTTAAATTTCAGTCATTCTATGGAAATCAAGGTCAATTATCTGGATAACCTCAGACTTGAGGCTCAATTTGATGATTTTAAGGTCATTTCCGACCAACCGATTCGTTACAAAGGCGATGGTTCTGCTCCCGGGCCGTTTGATTATTTTCTGGCATCTTCAGCTATGTGTGCCGCATATTTTGCAAAGGTCTATTGTTTGGCTCGTGATATTCCGACAGAAAACATTCGCTTATCCCAGAATAATATTGTTGATCCTGAAAACCGTTATAAGCAGATTTTCAAAATTCAAATTGAATTACCAGAGGATATTTCTGAAAAAGATCGCCAAGGGATTTTACGCTCAATAGATCGTTGTACAGTCAAGAAAGTGGTTCAGGAAGGACCGGAATTTCAGGTAGAAGTTGTAAAAAATATTGATGCTGATTCCCAAGCGATGCTGATCAATTTAACCGATATTGAAAGTGAAACTTTTATCGAGGGGAAAGATAAATCGCTGGAACAAACCATTACAGACATGACGAAGATTTTGTCTGATTTAGGCATGAAGATTGAAGTCGCATCGTGGCGCAATCTGGTTCCGAATGTCTGGTCTTTGCATATTCGGGATGCAGCATCGCCAATGTGTTTCACCAATGGCAAAGGCTCGAGCAAAGAAAGCGCCTTATGTTCTGCTTTGGGAGAGTTTATTGAGCGATTAAATTGTAATTTTTTCTATAACGATCAGTACTTTGGCGAAGACATAGCCAATAGCGAATTTGTACATTATCCCAATGAAAAATGGTTTCCATTAACTAAAAACGATAAATTGCCGGCTGGTATTTTGGATAAACATTGTCTGAAAATCTACAATCCTGATGGTGAACTTAAAGGTTCGCATTTGATTGATACAAATTCCGGAAATATAGATCGTGGTATTTGTTGCATTCCTTATCAACGACTCTCAGATGGTGAGACTGTTTATTTTCCATCCAATTTAATCGAAAATCTGTTTCTCAGCAATGGCATGAGTGCCGGAAATAATTTATTAGAAGCCAAAGTTCAATGCTTATCAGAAATATTTGAAAGAGCGGTAAAAAAACAAATCATAGAACAGGAAATCACCTTACCGGATGTTCCAAAAGACATTTTACAAAGATTTCCCAAGATACTCTCCGGAATCAAAGCGTTGGAAGAGCAAGGCTTTCCTGTTGTGATAAAAGATGCTTCACTCGGCGGACAATTTCCGGTGATGAATGTGACATTGATGAACCCAAAAACCGGCGGAGTTTTTGCTTCATTTGGAGCACACCCAAGTATGGAAGTGGCATTGGAACGCAGTTTAACCGAGTTATTACAAGGACGTAGTTTTGAAGGCTTGAATGACATTAAAAAACCGACGTTTAATAGCTTTGCTATTAAAGAACCGGAAAACTTTGTCGAGCATTTTATAGATTCATCCGGTGTGATTTCGTGGAAATTCTTTAGTGAAAAACATGATTATGAATTTTACGATTGGGATTTTTCGGGAACCAATGAACAAGAATGTGAAACCTTGTTGAAAATTCTGAAAGATATAGGAAAAGAGGTTTACATCGCGGAATTTACAAATATTGGTACTGCTTGTCGGATTCTGGTGCCGGATTATTCTGAAATCTATCCGGTTGAAGACTTGATTTGGGACAATACTAACAAAGCGTTGGATTTCAGAGAGGATATTCTCAATATTCATAATCTGACGGATGAACAATTGGTGGATTTGGTTGAAAGACTGGAAGAAAGCCAGTTGGATAATTACACCGATATTATCACATTGATTGGTATCGAATTTGATGAAAACACTGTTTGGGGACAATTGACCATTCTTGAGTTGAAAATCTTGTGTTATCTCGCTTTGGACGAACTTGAAGAAGCATTGGATTTAGTTGAGGAATTCTTGCAGTACAATGTCAATACCGTTGAGCGAAATCTCTTTTATCAGGCAATGCAAACAGTTTTGGAAATTGAATTGAGTGATCATTTAGAGCTTAATGATTACCTGAACAACCTCAACCGTATGTTTGGTAAGAAAACAATGGACGAAGTTGTAGGCTCTGTTTTTGGTGAAATTCGCTTCAGTGGCTTGTTTGAAACAGGGATGAACCTTAAAGGAATCGACAGGCATTTGAAATTACTGGAAAGCTATAAAAAACTTCACAAGGCAAGACAAAATTGATTTATTAGAGACTTTTGCTCACGAATCGAGCAAAGGCCTCTATTATTAACTTGTCCTATTTTAGAAGTTAATGTCGTTAAACTAATAATAGCTAATTATTGGTGACTTATGAGACATTCAAATAAACTACTTTTCTTAACATTTCTATTTTTTACAAGTGGATATTGTCAGAACTTAATCACAAATCCTGATTTTGATACCGGAATTCTTGGTTGGGCAGATTATGGAAATGCATCAACAACAACATCATGGAATGGACAAGATGGTGCTTTGTCCAATGGGAGTCTTGAGATTTCTGATACCATAAATAATGGAGGAGTTGTTCGTGCATATTGGGAAACAGCTATACCGGTGGTCTCGGGAGAGAAGTACTATGCTCAGGTGATGAGCAAGGTTATTGGTAGCTCTGAGGCTCAGGCAGGGTACTTATGGATTGATTGGTTGGATGAAAATCAAAACTATGTTGGGCATTATAGTACTCTCAATTTATGGGGAGTGTTTGATAGTTGGGAACCTATTCTAGGAGTGCTGACAGTCCCTGATGGTATGAAATATGCAAGATTTCATGTCGGCTTAGCGACCAATGATACTGGTTCACCAAATCCTTCAACAGTTTTATTTGATGATATAGTTTTTATTGAGGACTTAATATTCAGCAACTCTTTTGAGGAGATTGTTGCTCCTTAAGTATTTCCGTTTATAATTTGTTGTATGACAATTCATTTCAACAAAATTTCAGATTGCGTTCAAAACCTTATCAGCTCTGCGGGTAAAGATTTAATCATTGGAACACCTTTAGGAATTGGTAAGCCCAATCCATTAATTAATGAAATTTGGCAAAAAGCCACGACAGATTCAAGCATAAATCTGGAAATATGCACAGCATTATCTCTGCAAGTACCAGTTGGTAAATCTTTGTTTGAAAAACGATTTTTGAAACCATTTACTGACAGATTGTTTGGCGAAAATTATCCACAGCTGGAATATATTAATGATGTGGCTAGAGATAAAGTTCCTGAAAACATGAAAGTCACGGAATTTTATATGCAATCGGGCAAAATGCTCAAATCAGCAACCGCACAAAAAAATTACACCAGCAGTAATTACACTCACGCCGCTCGTGATATGTTGAGTAATGGATTGAATGTTCTGATGCAAATGGTTTCAGTTAAAGAAATTGACGGCAAAAAAGTTTATAGTCTCAGCAGCAATACAGACTTAACTACTGACATCATCAATATTGCAAAACGTAAGAAAATTAAAAAACCATTAATAGTCGGGATGGTGAATCCAAATTTACCTTTCATGGGTGGTAAAGCCCAGGTTGAAGCGGATTTCTTTGATATTTTGATCGATGATAAAACTCAATATTTTCAACCATTTGCAACTCCAAAAACGGCCATCAATAATACGGACTACAACATCGGCTTATTAGCCAGCAGTCTGATTGAAGATGGAGGAACCATGCAAGTCGGCATTGGCTCATTGGGCGATGCTTTGATTTATGCAATGAAATTGCGACAAAATCAAAACTCCAAGTATCAAAAAATACTGCAAGAATTACATATTTTCGATAAATGCTATGAAGTAATAAAAAAATCAGGCTCAACATCGACTTTTGACAAAGGCGTTTATGCAGCCAGTGAAATGTTTGTCGAAGGCTTTGCCCATTTGTATGATGAAGGAATTTTGAAACGAAAAGTGTATCCGGATGCACAAATTCAGTCGTTGCTGAACCAGGAAATCATCACTGAGAAAATTCAAAGAAACATTATTGAGATTTTACTGCAACATGAAGTTTTGGATGAATTTATTACCAAAAAGCAAATGCAAAGATTGCAAAATTTGGGAATCCTTAAGGCTGATTTGCAAATGCAAAAAGGTTATATGATTGATTCCAAAGGGAAAAAATATAAAACCGATTTATTTGAATACAAAAACATCAAAGCCATTCAGGAAAACTGTTTAGGCGATGAATTAAAGCAAGGAGTTCTTTTACACGGTGCTTTTTTTCTGGGTTCGAGGTGGTTTTATCGTTGGTTGCATGAATTAAATGAAAGCGATAGAGAGCTGTTCCAAATGACACCGGTGAGTCAAGTGAATGAACTTTATGGTGGCGAAGAACTGGACAGAGTGCAGCGCATTAAAGCACGATTTATCAATACTTGCATGAAAGTTGATTTGCTTGGAGCAGCAGCTTCAGATACGTTGGATAACAATCAAGTTGTCAGCGGCGTTGGTGGTCAGTATAATTTTGTTGCTATGGCGCAAACTCTGGAAAATAGTCGCTCGATTCTGATGGTACGAAGCACGCATGCCGGAGCTAAAGGTTTGGTAAGCAATATCGTCTGGAAATACCCATACTGCACGATTCCACGCCATTTACGCGATATAGTTATCACCGAATACGGAATCGCTGATTTACGCGGTCAATCCGATGAAGAATGCATCAAACGCATGATTTGTATTGCAGACTCGCAATTTCAGGAAGAGCTACGTCAAACAGCGGTGCGATTCAATAAGTTGTCAGCTGATTGGGAAATCCCACAAAAATTTCGTAGTAACACTGCTCAAGAATTGGATAAACAAATCAATCATTTCAAACATTCAGGACTTTTCCCAACATTCCCCTTCGGATGTGATTTTACCGATGAAGAATTAGTCATTGTCAAAGCCTTAAAATATTTAAAATCACAAACCGGCTCGACATTTTCCAAAATCAAACTTCTATTCAAGTCCTTACTGCACAAATCACAACAAGATAACTCCAAATATTTGCAAAGAATGAATTTACAAGCGCCGCGAAATCGTGAAGAAAAAATCTCGCGAAAATTGCTGATTTTTGCGCTCAATCAAACTCAATCACCATGAAAATAGTGGTTCTCACAGGAGCGGGAATTTCAGCGGAAAGCGGTTTGTCAACTTTTCGTGATAATAATGGTTTGTGGGAAAATCATCGCATCGAAGATGTCGCTACTCCCGAAGCCTTTACCCGAAACCCCGATTTGGTGCATAAGTTTTACAATTTACGACGAGCGAATTTGAAAACAGTTAAACCTAATGCAGCCCATTTTGCTCTGGCAGAAGCTGAAAAAAAGTTCAAAAATTTCCTGCTAGTTACTCAAAATGTAGATAACTTGCACGAAAGAGCGGGGAGTCGTAATCTCATCCACATGCACGGAGAATTGCTCAGTAAATCTTGTACATTTTGCAATCAAATCAGTCGTATAGAAGGAGAACTTGGCAAAGATATGCCATGTGCATTTTGCGGAAAAGTTGGCGGACTCAGACCAGATATTGTTTGGTTTGGCGAAATGCCTTATGAAATGGAGCGAATTTATCAGGAGCTTCTGCAATGCGATTTATTTGTATCCATCGGCACATCCGGTTCAGTCTATCCCGCAGCCGGATTCGTTGAAATCGCCAACCAAGCCCGAGCTCGCACCGTTGAACTCAACCTCGAACCCGGAGAGCAAAAAAGCCATTTTCAGGAATCAATTTATGGAAAAGCCAGCGAAATTGTTCCCGAGTTTTTTAGCAAGTAGGTTGGGCTGAGTTTACGAAGCCCGACATTATTTTAAGCAAAACTGTTGGGCTTCACTTCGTTCAGCGCCAACCTACCAAATATATTGGTTAAAACCAACTACCTGTTTGTCATGTTATAAATCAAGGAATAGTTAGGAGATACTTACGACTTCGTGGACTTTGTCCACTCCGATCAGTATGTCGGTGTTCTTTTTAAACCCCTTAATTCTCACCGAAATATTTATGCAAATTTGGAGTTACGAGGTATTTATGTCTGAGCGAAGCGAGTTCAAATACCTCGCCAAATTTGAGGAAATATTAAGGGAAACCGAAGGTTGAGAGTTTGGGGTGCTCTTTTTGCGGTACTTTTTGAGCACGCAAAATATGCCAATATTATTAGATACTGAAATAAATTCAGTATGACTGGATTGTCTCTTCGCTCCTGCTACGAACCCTGCGGGTCGCTTCGCGTGGCAAAACGGCTGTCCTGCCGTTTGGTCTCAATAAAGTTGAGAAAGACAATGATTTTATTGGTTTTCTAAAACCAACAAAAAAAGGTGCAACCTCCTCAGTCACACCTTTTCTGATTTGCAATTAATTATAACCGCCTACTTCAACATCAAAGTATTCAATTTTCTGACGAATCCGGCAGGGTCTTCCAGTTGACCGCCTTCGGCTAGAACGGCTTGTTCAAACAGTAAAGTGGTCCAGTCGGCGAAGACTTCTTTGTCTTTTTCATCTGATAATTTTTTGAAAATCGGGTGTTCGATGTTGATTTCCAAAGTTGGTTTGCTGCTTGGCATTGCTTGTCCGGCTTGTTTCATCAGTTGTTGCATGTACAACGCCATGTCGTGCTCGTTGAGAACAATACAGGATGCTGAGTCTGTCAAACGGGATGAAATTTTGATTTTTTCAACTTTATCCGCCAATACTTTTTCCATGCGTTTGAGAATTTTCTGATAATCTTTTTCGGCTTTTTCGATTTCTTTTTTGTCTTCTTCTGTATCGAGTTTGTCTAAATCACCTTTAGCAACGGATTTGAGTTTTTTACCGTCAAATTCGGTTAAGCCACTAACCAACCATTCGTCAATGCGATCAGATAACAATAAAACTTCGATGCCTTTTTTCTTGAAAACTTCAAGATGCGGGCTGTTTTTCGCAGTTTTATAACTGTCTGCGGTGATGTAGTAAATATTTTCCTGTTCCGGCTTCATGCG
The DNA here is from genome assembly GCA_041395445.1 of Gammaproteobacteria bacterium. Classification (NCBI taxonomy): domain Bacteria; kingdom Pseudomonadati; phylum Pseudomonadota; class Gammaproteobacteria; species Gammaproteobacteria bacterium. Next base: position 50,602 of record JAWLAO010000005.1, read on the forward strand.
GGATATATAGTCTTGTAGGGAAACATTTTGCGTATCATCTTCGTTATGAGTTGTTGCAAAACGTAACAATTTGGCAATGTCTTCCTTGTTTTTGAAATCTTCATGAGCACCTTCTTTCATGACGGGACCGAATTCTGTCCAGAACTGTTGGTACTTTTCGGTCTCAGTTTCGGACATGGTTTTTAACAGACCAAGAATCTTTTTGGTCGAAGCTCGTTTAATGGATTCAATGACTTTGTTGCTTTGTAAAATTTCACGTGATACGTTTAACGGTAAGTCGTTGGAATCAATCACACCTTTGACAAATCTCAGGTATCTTGGCAATAAATTTTTACTATCATCCATGATAAATGTGCGTTGAACGTACAGTTTTAAACCATGTTGACCATCCGGTTCCCACAAATCAAAAGGCGCTTTGGACGGAATGTAGAGCAGGGAAGTGTACTCGTAAGTTCCTTCAACCTGATTGTGCGACCAAACCATTGGGTCATTCCAGTCATGAGAAACGGTTTTGTAAAATTCTTTGTAGTCTTCCTCCTTGATTTCATTTTTTGGCAACGTCCAAAGGGCTTGAGCACGGTTGACTTGTTTCCATTCAGTAACTGTAGCTTTTTCTTTGTTTTCGTCTTTGTCATCGCTATCAACTTCACTGGTTTCCAGCATCATTATCGGGAATGACAAATTGTCTGCATATTTAGTGATGATTGATTTCAAACGATATTGATTGGCGAATTCTTTTTCATCGGATTTTAAATGCAGAGTGATTTCTGTTCCTCGCGTTTCATAACTGGTGTCTTCAATACTGAAATCGGCTTCACCGGTTGATTCCCACATAACCGCTGATTCTGTGCCGGCTTTACGAGTTTTTAAAGTCACTTTGTCGGCAACAATGAAAGACGAATAAAACCCAACACCAAATTGACCAATCATTTTGGAATCCTTGGCTTTGTCTCCGGTTAATTGACTGAGAAATTCTTTTGTGCCTGATTTGGCAATGGTACCTATATTTGTAATCACTTCTTCGCGAGTCATGCCGATTCCGTTATCACGAATAGTTACTGTGTTGGCATCCTCATCAAATTCGATTTCAATCTTTAGTGTATTATCACCCTCGTAAAGAGAATCATCGCTTAATGCTGCAAAACGGAGTTTTTCACAAGCATCATTAGCGTTTGAAATCAATTCTCTGAGAAATATCTCTTTGTTGGAATAAAGAGAATGAATCATCAACTGTAACAATTGATTGACTTCTGTTTGAAATTGTAAATTTTCTTTTTTTGCCATAATTCTTTTTCGATTCAAATAATTGAGAATGCTCCCAATATAAGGACAACAGTGTTTTAATCAAGTGGGAAATTGGGATTTGGGTGAGATTTTCGTATCTAAGGCGGGAATTATTTGTTAGAATTTTACCTGTTCTGATATTTGTTTAGCTGATGAATAATAGCATCGAAAATATTACACAGCATATCTTGGCGTATGCCGATGGTGAAAAAATGGAGCTCGCTGTTATTGTTGACGCTCTCTATGCGCAATTGTGTAAAATTGCAGATATTCAGCTCAATAAACTCAATCCTAACTTAATCACGCCCAATGATTTGGTTCATGAGGTTTATCTCAAGTTCTCAAAATCTTTAGCCGTCAATGCAAAAGGTCGGATGCACTTTTTGGCAATTGCAGCAACGGCAATGCGACAATTAATTTTGGATCAGCTCAAAGGCAACAAACGAGAAAAGCGTGGAGGTCATCTCAGTTCTACGACATTGACGGACTCAAAAGTGAATGTCACGGATAATTCTTTGGAAATTCTTGCCGTCAACGGTGCATTAAGCAAACTGGAAGAAATCGAACCGATTTTAGCGAGTACAGTTGAATGTCGTTATTTTGCCGGTTATTCAGAGATTGAAACCGCAGAAGCTCTGGACGTCAGTGTCCGCACCGTCAGAAGATACTGGAAACGTGCCAGACGCTGGTTGGCGATGGAACTTTCAACAGAGTCATAAAATGTCTAATCATTCCAACACAATATTTTTCAGCAAAGGGGACTTGGTTTTTAAAGTTGGTGATGAAGCCGATTGTGCTTATATTATCGAGTCAGGCACTGTTGGTCTGTATGTTGATGACCAGACAGGAAGTTTGATAACAACGCTCAGCTCCGGAGAATTGCTCGGCGAGATGGGTGTGATTGATAGTAGTATGAGATTAGTGAGTGCGTATGCGGAGAGTGATTTGGAGCTTATGCAAATCAATAAAACTCAAATCACACAACGATTACAGAGTTCAGATCCGATTATTCGTACTTTAATGAATGTGTTATTAAAACGCATCCGTAATATGACACAACCCAATTACCGGGAAGTAAGAGATGCGAATAAGACCATTGGAGGCAACGAGCATAATCTCAATTTAACTGAAGGTATCCATAAAATTCGGTTTGAAAAGGAATTGTTTCAGGCTTTAGAGAATGGTGATGTGGTCAATGTTTATCAACCCATGGTTAACCTGGATCAAGGCTATATTGCCGGGTTTGAAGCCTTAAGCCGATGGAAACATCCAGAAAAAGGCATGATTTCACCTTTTGAATTTATCTCTTTGGCAGAAGAAAGTGATTTGATTGTGACGATGGGTTTGAGTATTTTTGATAATGCTTGTCGGCAATTGTCAGAATTCCAACAAGCCAGAAAAACTTACGATGTCAAACTTCCTGATTTGTTTATGAGTATCAATGTGTCTATTGCACAATTATCGGATGCTCACTTTTTTGAACGAATCAAGCAAATTGCAGAAAAGCATAAAGTCAAAGCGAGAAATATCAAGATTGAAATTACCGAATCAATGTTGGCAGAATATGGTTTGGTTCGACGTTGGATTAAAGACTGCCATAATTACGGATTTAAAATTTCTCTGGATGATTTCGGTACCGGTTATTCGGGTTTCCAACATCTTCTTGAACTGGATTTTGATTCTTTGAAAATCGATCAGGCATTTATCAAAGCAATTGAATCCAATCCCAAAAGTTTAATCATGCTGGAAGTCATTACTGAAATGGCGAAAAGGCTTGGAATGTCAATCGTTGCTGAAGGAATTGAGAATCTCGAAGGCGCTGAAACATTAGCATCAATGGGTGTGGATTTCGGACAAGGATATTACTTTTTCAAGCCCATGAATTCGGAAGAAATTATCTCAATTTTAAGCCGATAAACTTCTATAAAATCATTCTTCAAATCAATACATTTTAATCAGGCTGTGATATAATCCCTCGATTGCGAATTAAGCTGGAATTTTTATATTTATGGTCGATCAAACTACGGAAATTTTTAAAGTCAATCTCGAAGATGAGATGAGAAAGTCCTATCTGGATTACGCAATGAGCGTTATTGTCGGCAGGGCTTTGCCGGATGTTCGTGATGGCTTGAAACCGGTTCACAGACGGGTTTTATTTGCCATGAGCGAACTGGGAAATGATTGGAATAAGGCCTATAAAAAATCAGCTCGTATTGTCGGTGATGTGATCGGTAAATATCATCCACACGGTGATTCAGCAGTTTATGACACCATCGTCCGAATGGCTCAACCGTTTTCATTGCGTTATATGCTGGTTGACGGGCAAGGAAACTTCGGTTCGGTGGATGGTGATTCCGCTGCGGCAATGCGTTATACGGAAATCCGCATGTCCAAAATTGCTCATCAGTTACTGGAAGATATTGACAAGGATACCGTTGATTTCGTCTCTAACTACGATGAAACCGAACAAGAACCGGCTGTTTTACCTTCCAGAGTTCCGAATTTGCTGGTCAATGGTTCATCCGGAATTGCTGTAGGGATGGCAACCAATATTCCTCCGCATAATTTGAACGAAGTTATCGACGCCATTATTGCATTGTCGTATAACAACGAAATCACTCTTGATGAATTGATGGAACATTTACCGGGACCGGATTTCCCCACCGCAGCGATTATCAATGGTGCTGCGGGAATTCGTGAAGCCTATGAAACGGGTCGTGGCAAGATTTATATGCGCGCGAAAACGCATATTGAGGAAGAATCCAACGGCAAACAAAGCATTATTGTCGATGAATTGCCTTATCAGGTTAATAAAGCCAAACTGATAGAAAAAATTGCCGAATTGCTCAAACTGAAGAAAATTGAAGGAATCAGTGCACTTCGTGATGAGTCTGATAAGGATGGCATGCGAATTGTCATTGAAATGCGACGCGGAGAAGTCGCGGAAGTGATGCTCAACCAGTTGTTCAAACTGACACAATTGCAAACTGTCTTCGGCATGAATATGGTCGCTTTGGTTGATGGACAACCGGAATTGTTGAATCTGCGACAAATTCTGGATGCATTCCTCAAGCATCGCAGGGAAGTGATTGTCAGACGCACATTGTTCCTGTTGAAAAAAGCCAGAGACAGAGCTCATATCCTTGAAGGCCTGGCAGTTGCATTGGCAAATATTGATGAAATCATTGCACTGGTTAAAGCCTCTGAAAGTCCGGCAGTTGCCAGAGAAGCCTTGCTTGCAAAACGATGGAAGTCTGAATTAATTCGTACAATGCTTTCCGGTGAAGCCGATCTCTGTCGTCCGGAAGATTTATCGGATGAATACGGAATGTTTGACGATGGCTATCAGTTGTCTCCGGTTCAGGCAAAAGCGATTCTGGATTTACAATTGCATCGTTTAACCGGTCTGGAACAAGAAAAAATTACTGATGAATTCAAAGATATTATCATTAGAATTCAAGAGTTTATCGAAATACTTACTAATCCTGACAGATTGTTGGAAGTTGTCAGAGAAGAATTGCTGGAAGTTAAATCAAACTTTGGGGATGAACGTCGTTCTGAAATCATTGAGCATCAAATGCATTTGACAATGGAAGACTTAATCACCGAAGAGGAAGTGGTGGTCACATTATCCCATGCCGGATATGCGAAGATGCAGCAACTGGATGTTTATCAGTCTCAACGCCGTGGCGGCAAAGGTAAAGTTGCTACCAAGATGAAAGAAGAGGACTTTGTTGAAAGATTGTGGATTACTAATACTCATGATACATTGTTATGTTTCAGTGATAAAGGTAAGTTGTATTGGTTAAAAGTTTATGAATTGCCAATGGCTTCACGAACAGCCAGAGGTAAACCGTTGGTTAATCTTTTACCTTTAGAAAAAGACGAAAGAATCACAGCAATTCTACCTGTGCGTGAATATGAAGAAGACAAATACATCTTTTTTGCTACGGCCAAAGGAATCGTGAAGAAAAGTGCATTGACCAATTTCAAAAATGTTCGGGCGAATGGTGTGATTGGTTTGGATTTATTGGACGATGATCATTTAATCAATGTAGAAATCACTGATGGAAGCAAAGAAATTCTGTTATTCACAACCGACGGTAAGTGTGTTCGCTTTGATGAAGAAAATGTCAGAGCAATGGGTCGAACAGCTCGTGGAGTTCGCGGTATCAAACTCAAGAAAAACCAAAGTGTGGTTTCCATGTTTGTTGCTCATGAAGGAAATGTTCTCGTCTGTACCGAAAACGGCTATGGCAAACAAACACCATTAGACGATTTCCGCCTGATTAATCGTGGTGGACAAGGTGTGATTGCGATTCAATGTTCTGAAAGAAACGGCGGAGTTGTCGGTGCATGTCAAGTGACTGAAAATGACGAAGTGATGCTGATTAGTAATGGTGGGACTCTGGTTCGTACCAAAGCCAGCGGAATCTCAACGGTTGGAAGAAACACTCAAGGCGTGACTTTGATTCGTCTCAGCAAAGACGAAAAATTGGTGAGTGTTGCGAAAATCATTAATATGGAAGATGAAGATTCAGAAGTTGAAGTAGACTTTGAAGGTGAAGACTAACAAGATCAGTCATTCCCGCGCAGGCGGGAATCTGTAAGTCCCCTCTTGAGAGGGGATTGTGGGGTGTGTTAATTTTTTTTAAAAACCGTATGGTGGGTAAACCCACCTTACAGTTTTAACCAGGCACGAGTGCGCTTGCTCGGGGATGACTGCATCTGTTTGAAAATAAGAAAAATAAAATTTCGTAAAAAAACTCTGCGTGACTCTGTGTTTCTTTGTGAATCTCTGTGTTCCTTAGTTTTTTCAGAAGGGGAAAAATGAACCAATCAATAAAAAATGCCTATATCTGTGACGGTTTAAGAACACCAATCGGTCGGTTTGGTGGCAGCATGGCGAGTATTCGTCCTGATGATATGCTGGCTCATGTTATCAAACAACTCTTGCTAAAAAATCCTCAACTCAAACCGGAAAAGATTGAAGATGTCATTATCGGTTGTGCCAATCAAGCCGGTGAAGATAACCGCAATATTGCACGAATGTCTGCATTAATCGCCGGATTGCCAATGTCTGTTCCCGGAGTGACGGTCAATCGGCTTTGTGCATCGGGTCTGGATGCGGTTGCACAAGCTGCCAGAAATATTGCCACCGGAGAAGCCGATTTGTTACTTGCCGGAGGTGTGGAATCCATGTCCAGAGCTCCGTTTGTGATGCCAAAAGCAGAAACGGCTTATTCCAGAAATGCAGAAATTTTTGACACAACCATTGGTTGGCGTTTTGTTAATAAACAACTTAAAGCTCAATATGGAATTGACTCCATGCCTGAAACTGCTGAGAACATCGCTGAAAAATACGCTATCAGCCGTAAAGATCAGGATTTGTTCGCTTTTAACAGTCAGAATAAAACTGCTAAAGCCCAAGCCAATGGAATTTTTGCTGAAGAAATAATACCTGTGGAAATTCCACAAAGAAAAGGCGAACTAATCGTTTTTGAAACCGATGAGCATCCTCGCCAATCTCCATTGGATAAACTGGCTCAACTTTCCACACCTTTTAAAAATGAAAATGGAACTGTCACCGCAGCCAATGCTTCGGGTGTGAATGACGGATCCTGTGTGTTAGTTATTGCTTCAGACAAAGCAGTTGATGAAAACAATCTGAAGCCCGTTGCAAAAATTGTTGGTACAGTTGCGGTCGGCGTTGAACCCAGAATTATGGGAATCGGCCCTGTTCCGGCAGTTCAAAAATTGCTAAAAAGATACAACTTATCATTGAATGAGATTGATGTGATTGAACTGAATGAAGCCTTTGCCGCTCAATCTCTGGCGGTCATGAGGGAATTAGGCTTAAAAGATGATGATAAAAGAGTCAATCCCAATGGTGGAGCGATTTCTTTAGGTCATCCTTTAGGTATGAGTGGTGCTAGATTAGTATTGACTGCGGCAAAACAATTACAAAGAACAAACGGAAAATACGCCATCTGCACACTCTGCGTCGGAGTTGGTCAGGGCATGGCGATGTTGCTTGAAAGAATCTAATCAACAGATTAAATTTTCAATTGATTGCTATTTCAGCATCTTTTATAATGTAATGGATATTATTTCTTATGATATCTCTATCTGTTAAAACTTGAGAAAAATATGTATTCACAAGGTCTGAGAGATTCAAAAGCCGGTGATGAACCGCAGGAATTGCTTGAAGCTTTCCAGAAACGAATCGACAAAGAAGAAAAAATCGAACCACGCGACTGGATGCCGGAAGCCTATCGTAAAACTCTGATTCGTCAAATTTCACAACATGCTCATTCGGAAATCGTGGGACAATTACCCGAAGCGAATTGGGTCACCAGAGCTCCGACATTAAAACGTAAATTGATTCTACTTGCCAAAATTCAGGATGAAGCCGGACACGGCCTTTATCTTTATTCTGCAGCTGAAACATTAGGCGAATCTCGTGACAAAATGTATGCTGATTTGCTCAGTGGAAAGGCGAAATATTCCAGTATTTTTAACTATCCAACGCTGAATTGGGCAGACATTGGGGCTGTGGGTTGGTTGGTCGATGGTGCGGCTATAATGAACCAGGTGGCTTTGTGCCGAACTTCCTATGGTCCGTATTCAAGGGCAATGGTGCGAATTTGTAAGGAAGAAAGTTTCCACCAACGTCAAGGCTATGAAATCATGGTTAAAATGGCTCATGGTTCTGAACAACAAAAAGCGATGGCACAAGATGCTATCAATCGATTCTGGTGGCCGGCGTTGATGATGTTTGGTCCCAGCGATAAGGATTCCAAGCATTCTGAACAATCCATGAAATGGAAAATTAAACGATTTAGCAACGATGATTTACGCAATAAATTTATTGATGCGACTGTTCCTCAGGCTGAATATCTAGGCTTGACTATTCCTGATTCTGATTTAAAATTTAATGAAGAAACAGGAAGTTACGACCATGGTGAAATCGATTGGAACGAATTTATGAATGTGATTAAAGGCAATGGGAAGTGCAACCAACAAAGAATGGAAACCAGACGCAAAGCTCACGAAGATGGTCTTTGGGTTCAACAAGCGGCAGAAGCCTACGCTGCCAAACAAAACAATAGTCAGGAGGTTGCCTGAGATGAAATTATATGAAGTTTTTATCAGAGCCAAAGCCGGTTTGAGTCACAAACATGCCGGATCGGTACATGCTATAGATGCAAAAATGGCTTTACAGAATGCAAGGGATTTGTATACGAGAAGGGAGGAGGGTGAAAGTATTTGGGTTGTTGAATCAGCCCAAATATTTTCTTCAAATCCGGATGATAAAAATGCTTATTTTGAGCCGGCAGAAGATAAAATTTATCGCCATCCTGATTTCTATCATATTGATAAAGAGGTCAAAAACATCTGATGTCTGCTTTATATAATTATGTCCTCAATCTGGCGGATAACACCTTGGTGTTAGGGCAAAGATTATCCGAATGGTGTGGAGTTGGACCAATGCTAGAGGAGGACTTGGCATTGACAAACACAGCTTTAGATATTTTGGGTCAATCACAAATGCTGTTGCAATTGGCAAATGAAATCAAAGGTGATGGAAAAACCGTTGATGACCTGGCTTTTTTGCGTGATGCGATAGATTTTCGCAATGTGATTCTGGTTGAACAGCCAAACGGTGATTATGCTCAAACCATGTTGCGTCAGTATTTTATGGATGTTTATCATGTGCATTTATACAAACTGCTTTCTAACAGCTCAAACGAAAAACTGGCAGCAATTGCTCAAAAGTCTTTAAAAGAAGTTAAATATCATCTGGAACGCAGTGAATTATGGATGAAACGCATGGCTTTGGGAACAGAAGAAAGTTTTAATCGCTTACAAAAAGCCCTGACTCAATTATGGCATTATCATCATGAATTGTTTGAAAGTAGTGATTCGTTGCAACAATTGGTCGATGAAGGTGTAGCCGCTAATCACCAGGAACTCAAAACCAAGTGGGAAAGCGATGTGAAAAGACTTTTAGCTTCCACGCCATTGGAAATCCCTCCATCCGGCTGGAAAGCCACTGGTGGACTACAAGGACATCATAGTGAATATCTGGGTAAAATGCTGTGCGAAATGCAGTTTTTACAAAGAGCCTATCCGAATTGTGAGTGGTGATTTTTAAGGAACGCAGAGAACCTCAGAGAAGCACAAAGTTAAACAAAGGAATAATTTAATTCTCGAATTATTACAAATCATTATACCATAGTTTCATAAACTGCTTGAGTTCGTTGCCTTCAAGGGATTGAATTTGAGAGACAAACTCAGGGCTTACAATTTGGTAGTATCCGTCATCGTTCCTGATTGTGTGAAATAGATGGATTAAATCAGCTCCGCAATTCGTGCATTTTCCATAAGTGAATTCACAGCCCCTTGCATGTCCTGCATCCTGAATGAATTGCCAATTTATATTATCACAACATGTTTTAATTTTATCCGTACTCTTTGGAGTTATTGACTTATAATATTTGATTGTTAGATTTTAACCTTTTATTGCTAATTTTCACTAGGTTTTTTATATTATGTCAAGCAGAATAGAACAACTCCTTTCTCAAGTCACCGATCCGGAAATTCCGGTATTGTCTCTCTATGATTTGGGTGTGATTCGAAAAGTTGAAGAAAACGATACAGCGATTATAGTGACTATCACGCCGACTTATTCCGGATGTCCGGCAATGGATTTGATGGAAAAGAATATTATCGAACTCTTAGAAAATAACTTTGATAAAGAGATTAAAGTCATCACTCAGCTTTCTCCGGCATGGACGACCGACTGGCTCACCGAAGCAGGTAAAAAAGCTTTATTTGAATACGGAATCATGCCTCCCAGCCCCAAAGGTGAAGTGATTTGTCCGCAATGTCGGTCAAAAAATGTTGTTCTCATCAGTCAATTCGGCTCAACTGCCTGTAAGTCCTTATACAAATGCAATGACTGCCTTGAGCCTTTTGATTATTTCAAGTGTCATTAAACCACTTGAATCACATCATATATCAGTAAGCTGTTTTGACTTCAATCAAGAAACCAAAGTCAATATAGGGGTTCTACCCCGATTTTACGGACACATCTGAAAAGGTTATTATAAACCATTTAAACAGAGGTGTTTATGACAAGCAGAAGAAAGTTTTCCAAAGAATTTAAACAGGAAACAGTTAAATTATCCTATCAAAGTGGTATTTCCCTGAGTGAACTTGGCGAAGAACTCGGGCTGAATGCTAATATGATTAGTCGTTGGCGACGGGAACAGGCAGCCGAAGGTGAAAAGGCCTTTTCAGGAAAAGGTCATGCTCGGGATGAAGAAATGGCACGGTTGAAACGAGAACTTGCCAGAGTTAAGAAGGAACGGGATTTTTTAAAAGAAGCGGCAGTGTTCTTCGCAAAGGACACGAAGTAAAGTATCAAACAATCGAGCATTGTCGCGATAATTATCCGGTAGCAATGATGTGCAAACAGCTAAAAGTATCAACCAGTGGCTATTACGACTGGCGAAATAGAGAAGCCTGCAAAACAAAGCAGGACAATACCATTTTGCTGGGGAAAATAAAAGAAATTCATGACGAAAGTGATGGCGTTATCGGTTCGCCAAGGATGACAGAAAAACTTAATTCCATTGGTTATTCTTGTAGTCCCAATCGTATTGCCAGGCTTATGAAAGTCAATAATATCAAAGGTATCCCGCAGAAGAAAAAGTGGCTATCCAAAAAATCAACGGCTCGTCCTGATGGCATAATAAATCACCTTAACAGGGATTTTAATGCACAGAATGTTAATACCAAATGGGTCACAGATATTACTTACATCAAGACAGCTGAGGGCTGGTTGTATCTTTGTGTTGTTATTGATTTGTACTCAAAAGTTGTTATTGGTTGGTCAATGAGTCAAAACCAAACAACACATCTGGTGATTCAGGCAGTGTTGATGGCTTTGTGGCAAAAGGAGAAATCAGAAACAGTGATTTTACATTCTGACAGAGGTAGCCAATTTACCAGTGATGACTATCAGAAATTTTTATTTGATAACAATGTTATTTGCTCAATGAGTGCTGTTGGTAGTTGTGCTGACAATGCAGCATGTGAAGGATTCTTTGGTGTTATGAAAAGAGAAAGAGTAAATCGTAGAAACTACAAAACCAGATCACAAGCAAGAGCAGATATTTTTGATTATATTGAACGCTTCCATAATCCGGTAAAAAAGCGTAAACTAGAGAAAAAATTAAATTATGAAAAACACTTTTCTAAAATGTCCGTAAAATCGGGGTAGAACCCTAGTTTTATAATTTAAAAGAGGTGTGATCACTTCGATTGAGTTATTAAATTTGTGAGGTTTCAATATGAGTCAATTGTATTGTTCTGAATGCGGTGCGAAACTAGAAAACAATGCTAAATTCTGTGGTGAATGTGGTCATGCAGTTGAGATAGAACTGGTTGAAACTCAGAGCAATTGTTCCCATTGTGGTCATTTAATCCAAGAAAGGGAGTTATTTTGTTCTGAATGTGGTTATGCAATAGGAAATCTCGGAGGGCAATTCAATGCAAATATAGGGAAAGCAGACATTGATAGTCAACAGCTAAATAATAGTTCACACCCTAAACCAAAGTTTTGGTCGAGTCTAACTGCACTTCTGACTTTATCTCTGCTTGCATGGTATTTCATTGTTGAAAAGGATCCAAACAGTTCATTTCGACCTACTCGAAGCAACCTCGGGACTATTAGTTCAGTTCAAACCGACTCGCTTGATTTGTATCCGCATCCCGGTATTCATATTACTTCTTTAAAAAATGCTTTAGATAAACCGAGAACATTCAAAGCGACTGAAATATCGAATTCTAAACTTGATCAATTAGCTGAAAAATTAATAGAAAAAGGAGTTATTCCCTATAAAGGTTTTGATATTAATGCCGGCATGAGTGAAACAGAACGATTTAGAAAGCCGGTAACCATCGCTATGAACTTGAATGAATTGGCGATACCTGTTGAGCTCCAACCACATACGCATTTGGCTTACATTGATAAAACTGGTCAGTTACGACGCATTCACAGTTATTTTGAAAACAATCAAATTAAATTTGATACTTATCATAATGTCCACATTATTCTGTGGATAGCTTTAGGAGCAGTTTCTTATTGGGGATATGAGGAAGGTGTCTTTAATGAAGAATTAGCTGTATATCCGGATGGTTTCTTTAAAGCGGATTATCGATTTTATTTATGGGAGTCTGAAAAAATTAATTATTTCATTCATTATCCCAAAAAATGGAAGTCGATTCGTCCGGATATTGTTAGTAACCATTTAAAAAAGTTAAAAAAAGTTATGGATAAACATAATCTGGATGGAATTCATAATAGAGAACAAGCCTTAAAAGCTTACGCCAATATTTCAAAAGATAAAGAATATTCGGATTTAATGAAAGTTATGCGAGATAAAAAGTGGGTTTTAGAAAATTATTTCCCACAAAAAGTGGCAAACGCTGTTAAAGCATTGGATCTAGCAATTAAATATACAAACTCACGAGGATTTAGAAGCCCGGGTTATTCAGGAATACCGGTAGAGCCTGATATCTATATTCAGGAAAAAAGTATGGGGGCGAATTTATACGGCGAAGTTAGAAATGGCTGGACCACTCGGTCTTTTATGGTTCTGGATGGAACAAAAATTCCTGATGCAGATATCTTAAGTATGAGTTCATCACAATTAGCTGCCTATAATTCACTTAAAACAACAACACTTCATGAGTATTTTCATTTGGTGCAATCTGCTTACAGTTTTGTTGAGATGCAAAAACAACTTTGGTTTGCTGAAGCCACCGCAGTTCAATATGAAGCAGAAGCCGGCAAATACTATCTGAATAATAATTGGGCAACATCATGGGATTATACCAGTAGAACTTATGACGGTTTTTTCAAAAAGATGGATTTAAAATCCGGACAGATTCAAGAATTACAACAACACGGATACAGTATTTCATATTTTTTGGAGTATTTAAGAGACAAGTACTATGGTAAAACAGGGAATGAGTTTTTGCCAAAACTATTAAATGATTATGCCGGAGTTTTATCCGGCAACATAACTAGTTTGATTGATGTCACATCAGGTGAAGAGTCACGATTCATTGATGATTTCAGGATTTATGCACGAAAAATCAGGAATGAACTAGTGAGTTATAGGGCGTCAGTTTTAAATGATGAAAAATTAGTCTATTCATGGCGATTTAATGACAGTAATCCATTATCTGCTCCGGGAATGAAGATTTCTTTGAAAGAGAAAAATCCAAATGCACTTGAAGATGCTGTTTTAGTTATCCGAGATTCATCTGGATACTCAGAACAGACAGAAATTCATTGGTCTTTTGATAAACGCAACTGGAAAATACTCCAAGTAGGGATTCCTGTTGCAATCGACTCACTTAAAACAAAGCAAAACATTTATTTACAGAGGATTGAGGCTTATATTGAAGCACAGAATAATCCGGTAAAAAAAGCATCAACCGATATTTATTTCCTTTTGAAACCAAAAAATGCCGCTAAAGTAACAATTAACAAACCTTATTTTCAAATTGAAATTCCCAAAAGTTCTTTGATGAAAAACAAAGAATCGGAAGGCAGTTTGGGACCATATATTCAGGCGATAGAGATTGAAGTTACAACACCTGAAACTAATAAACCTGTACGGTTGTGGTTATCAGATGGCAATATGACTACTAAGTTTGAGACTGAAAAGTTGCTAGGTAGATTAACTCCTGATGGAAGAGGGAATTACAATCTTAAAGTATCATACCGAGAATGTGCACATAAGGGTCAAAATATTTGTGGAGCATGGAGTCCAAATGTGTATATGAGTATTAAATCTGACAAGAAAGAGAACCAAGGAAAGCTAACAAAAGCGCTTGATGTGAGTAAGACAGTAAACTTATTGTGGACACCACAATGGAAACAGTCATGGTTTTCAGGTGATAGGAATGATCGGTGTCGTCCATATTATGATTCACCACAACCATTAATGGCAAATATTGATGCCGTTTACTCTCTTTCAGTTTCGATATCCGGTGATGAAATTGAGTCCGTCAGCGAAAAAGATTTATCAATATATTTGAACACCAAAAAAAATGTAACAGTAAGCCTGGGATTTGATGCGAGTTTATCGAAAAACAAAGATATTTTGGACTGGCAAAATGCTCATTATGATCAACAGTATGCGATTTCAGGATATGAAATTTCGGTGAATGGCAAAGTATTAAAGGGTAAGAACGCAACCTTCAATATTCCTCCCGGGAAATCAACAATTTCAACCAGTATATTTTTAAAAACAACAGGGATTTCCACATTCAAAGCGATCAGAAATGCTCATGCTTGTCAACCTGTTATGATGGAATACGATTCAGGAAATATTAAAGAAATGAGTTTGGGTTCAATAAAAATATACACTAATGGCAAGCCAAAAACTCTTTCCGGAGGGAATCCGTTTGGTGGTATCAGGAATAAAGATAGAGATTAAATGTGAAACAGAGAAATGAAATGAAAGATCAGAGTTGTTGTAAAAATTGTGGAGCAGTTCTTAGAGAGTATGCAAAGTTTTGTACAAATTGTGGAAAGCCGATTCTTCATGATTCTGCTCAGGTAAAAACGATAAATTTTCAAGATCAAAACCCTAGTAATAATAGTAAAAAAAGTTTAGCTCCAATTGTTTGGGTGGTCATTGCTTTGTTATTCGCGGGTTATTTTGTAACAAATTATTTTTTTGATGAAACAAAAGAGGACTCATTGGTGCATAAAATCGAAGCTCCTGAATTACAAGGTCAGTGGTATGATTTTACCGGAGTTCTTTTAGGTGATAAAACCGCAAGTATCGAATTTACTAATCAAGGTGATATTTTTATTGGTCAGTCATCGAATGATAGAATTAATATTGAACTGATACCAACGAAAAAACATGAGTTCAATGCAAATGTTACTTTGCATGGTGTTAAAGGTGAATTTTATGTGATTTATTATCATGACAAGAAAACACTTGAATTCCACAATATACTGACCAAATCCACTTGGAAAATTACAAAAAACTAAATGAGACTCAATATGAATCAATGCGATTACTGCGGAAATGAATTGAAACCCGGTGCAAAATTCTGCACTCAATGTGGTAAAAAAGTGGAACCAAAAAAGGTGTCCAAAAAGAAACTTGACAAAAAAATACGCACTGTTGTTAACAAGACAAATGAAGAGTTATTTATGAATATTAATAACAATATTCGGTTAAATAATAGTCAAACAAAAATTGTTAAGAGATTCAGTTTCTTGGCTTTTGTATGTGGTTTGATTTTGATTTTAGCGATGGCAGATTTAGACTCATTTCATATTCATCCGGCAGTTACATTTGTTTCTATATTTCTCATGCTGGTTTTTATCGCTATTGCATATATGTTTAGAAGTCGAGAGAAAAAACTGCAAACACTAATTACCGGAGAAAATTTGATAGCTCATTGGACTCTGACAAATGATGAAAAATACCAGTATAGCAATTATCTTTATCAGAAAGAAAAAGCAGAGAATTTATCAAAGTGGATATTGTTGAGTATTCTTTTTTTGGTTGTATTTGGTATCACTATTCTGATTATAGAGGAAGCAAAATTGGCAATGTTTTTTATAATGACAGGGTTCATTTGTTTCTTTGCTTTCATAGCTTTCATCATGCCTGTTTACTATAGAAACAAAAATATGAGAGCCGATGGAGAAATACTAATTGGACAGAAATTTGCTTATGTGAATGGCTATTTTCATAATTGGGATTTTCCACTTTCGGGTTTAAAGAAAGCTAAAATAATAAAAGAACCATTTCGTGGCTTATTAATTCATTATTTTTATACAGATAGAACTTTCGTTAATCAGGAAATGCTATATATTCCTGCAAATTCGGAGATTGATTTGGATTTTATAGTTCAAAATCTTCAACAACATAGCAAAAAGACGTGAAGTGTTTAGATTCATTTTCCCAATTGCATAGAATCGAGCAAAGAGACCTCCCTCTAAAAATCAAAATCATAAAATCTGAGGAGATACTAATTTGTAACTCCTCAGTAATTTGATTGAAGTTAATATTCTAACTGTTCAAAACCGTTTGCAAATATTAAATCAGGTACTATGTACTGAATTGTTAAAACAGGTGGTGTCGAGCCTTCGCGACTGGATACCCCTCTGGCGTTACCTGAATTGACTTCATCTCCTTTAATCAACCAACCATGATTGCTATTCGCATCCTGAACCCAGGCAGTAACATCATTAACTAAATCTGTAGAGCTTAGAAATTGTATACTTGAGGAGTTCTGATCAAAAGGTGCGGAAGCTGATGCAGAAGCTGTAAAGTCACCACCCGGATTTGTCCAGTTATCGGTGTTGAAAAAGCGATGCAACCATGTTGCATCTCTGGTTTGAGCTCCGGCACCGCTTCCACTACCGCTAGATCCAGCTTCACCCCATTAAGCAGATAAATTATGAAGAGTAGCATTAACAGTTCCAATAAATGGGCTTGATGGAGTGTTGGTAATCTCTAAATCGAGTTGAGCATCAATAATGGTCGATTGAGGATGGATTGAAGAGACATCAAATTCAACAACAGCACGGCGTATTGCATTGCCGTTTGTCATTCCCAAATATAGATTGCCACCGGCTCCATTGCTGGTGCTTCCATCAACGGTTTCATATAGTGTATTGTCTTTAACAGGATTCAGTTGTGTGGTTTGTGGGATTTCATAACTGACAAGCAATGATGGTCTCGATGATGCTGTTTGATGTTCTCGTGAAGCAAATCTTTGAGCAAAACCACTAGAGATTTCGTCACCTATAAGAATCCAATCAAAGTTTGTTGCTGGAGAATCTAACCAATTTTGAATGTCATCAATCATTCCATTGTTTTGAAATGTATATCCTCCCTGAGATGATATTGATAAACTTGCCGAGGGTGTTCCCAGATAGTCCCCACCGGGAGTCATCCAGGAAACGGTATCATAGAAACTATGTATCCATGTCGCATCATTGGTTGTTGAGGCAGTACCAGCGCCTTCCGGACCGCCTGCATCAGAAGTTCCTTCTCCCCAACTTGATGTAATAGTATGTAAATTGACAGTTTGAGTGTTTCCTCTACTTTTATTCATAGTTAAATGGAGCTCTACATCAGTTATGACTGCACCCGGGGGAATATTTCAGGCTATATCAAATGCAATAACGGCTCTACGTAAACTTACTCCTGAAGACTGACGTGTTTTACCTACAAAAAAGTTTTGTCCAGCACCATTACTTAAATGCCCAGTTGCACTTTCGTATAATGTATTGTCTTTTGTTGGTGCTAAAGTGACTGTCGCAGCATTTAGTAATGAAGTTGTTAATATTGAAATAATAAATAATGTTTTATTCATGTTAATCCCCTTTTTCGAATCTTTTCTAGCATATCATAAGTTCTTTGATAACGGCTCAGTTAATCAAATATTGTTGAATTATCATGAATGTTTCATTTCAAATTGGGCTCCATGATAGAATAACGCAACTTTGTAATCGCTAAGCAGAATGTACGAATTTCATAAATTAAAAATCAAAAACATTGAACAAGAAACTAAGGATGCCGTTGTGTGGACATTGGATGTTCCTGAGCATGAAAAAGAAGTTTTCAAATGGAAAGCCGGGCAACATTTAACGTTTAAATATGATTTCAATGGTGAGGAACTAAGACGTTCGTATTCAATCCTTTCTCCAACCGATGGAGATGAGCTGAAAGTTTTAATTAAGAAAGTCGATCAGGGTCGATTTTCCGAACCGGCTCAGACTCAATATCAAATTGGGCAGACTGTTGAGGTGATGCCGCCAATTGGTAATTTTATATTATCCCCTGAGAATAACTCCAACTATGTTTTAATCGCAGCCGGAAGTGGAATTACTCCAATATTATCAATGGTTTATGAAGTTTTAAATCAATCAAATAGTCACGTCAATTTGTATTATGGAAATGGCACAGTTGAAGGAACTTTACTAAAAAAACAACTGACTGATTTAAAAGATAAATTTGCTGAGCGGTTATCTGTCAGCTATTTTCTCAGTCGTGAACCAATTGATATTGACCTATATTCCGGCAGAATTGATGCTGATAAGATCAACAAAATTTACCATAAAGAACTTAAAGAATTAAATATCTCGGGATATTATCTTTGTGGTCCCGGTGAAATGATTACGTCTGTTAGTACCGCTTTAAAAGAAAATGGTGTCGATACTCGTAGTATTCATTCTGAGTTTTTCTTATCAGAAGATCAGGTGATAAGGGATAGTAGTGAGAAAGCTTCATCAACCGATAGTGGTGTGAGCGTCACCATAGATGGCGTGACATCACGTTATGATATTAAACAAGGAGATGAGAAAACTTTATTGGATGCTGCATTAGATAACGGAATCAACATGCCATATTCATGTAAAGCAGGTGTTTGTGCGACTTGCCGATGTAAACTGGTTGAAGGTGAAGTTGAAATGATTGAAAACTATTCACTCGAAGACTGGGAACTTGAGCAAAATTATATTCTTAGTTGCCAATCTATACCTAAAACCAACAAAATTGTTATTGATTACGATAGTTGAATGACTCGTTTTATGCTTTTTGAGTCATAATTCCTGCATCAGTCGCAATCAATGTCGAAAATGCTTTTTGATGAGCAAAAATTCCGTTACAAACAACTCCGGCAATGGAGTTGATTTTGTCTTCTAATTCCAAAGGATTGATGATATGCATGTTGTGGACATCGATGATAATGTTTCCATTGTCTGTAGTAAAACCTTCTCTGAGCTGAGGTTGCCCTCCGAGTTTGGCAATGGTTCTTCCAACATGAGATTGAGCCATTGGAATGACCTCAATTGGAAGCGGAAATTTTCCTAAAACTTTGACCATTTTGCTTTCATCGACGATACAAATAAACTTATCACTGGCAGCTGCAATAATTTTTTCACGAGTGAGAGCACCACCACCACCTTTGATTAAACGATTGTGCGAATCACATTCATCAGCTCCGTCAATGTAGAGTGATAACGGTCCTGTTTGGTTGAGCTCTCTGACATGAAAGCCATGTTCTTTTAAACGACGGGTAGTTTCTTCCGAACTCGAAACACAGGCTTCAATTCGGTTTCTGACTTTGGGTAAAACATCAATAAGGCAATTCACGGTTGAACCGGTCCCAATTCCGACAACCATGTCGTAATCATCAAAATACTCGAGAGCAGCCAGAGCAACTTGTTGTTTCAGTTCTTGTTGTTTATTCATGTTTAATCTCAATTGTTTCATTATTGGTAAAAATGATATCCATTGGAATATCCCAGTTGTCAGATTTCAGGGTAGGGCACTGCTGAAAATTATATGCAACTCCTGCTAGTTTTGTTTTTTGTTTATTATTTGAGTTAGAAAAATACCGATCATAAAAACCACCACCATAACCCAGTCTTGAACCGTTTCTATGATATCCAACTAATGGCATTAGGCAAAGGTCAATTTGCGATGAATTAACTGTTTGGTTGTTTTCTGGTTGTGGAATTCCATATTTATTGTTTACTAATTCCGAATCCAATGTGTAACCCCGAAACTCCATGTCGGAGTTATTCAGCACATACGGTAATAAGAAAGTTTTGGGATTTCCTTTCATGTTAACCAGACTTAGCAAGTCCACTTCATTATTAATTGGATAATAAAATGCAATCGTTTGGCTTTGGATAAATACCGGATGTGACAAAATTTGTTGGCAAACTGACAAACTGAGTGAGTGTACTTGTTCCGGTTTGAGTTCTTTGCGTTGTTGAATGAGCTTGCGTCTGAGGTTTGGTTTGATGGCTTGGAATCCTCTCAAGTTTCAAGTGATGCGATGTAAACCACACATGCCGTTGTGCTTGAGGCGACCTTGGAACCTGAGGTTCAAGGCGGCTGACTCTCAATTCTTTAGGCTTTCTGTTACACGACAGACATGCTCACAGAAATTGATTGTGTCATCCAAAAAGGATCAATTACGGACCAAGGGATATGCTGAAACACTATCGCACATGGTAGTTTACACCTTGAACTCCATTATAAAACTTTTAATGGATTGCCACAAGGGTTTAAAGAGATTCGATATTTTTTTTGAGTTCGTTGTTTAATGAACTGATTCTGTCTTGGGCTTGCTTGAGTTGTAAAGTATCGTGGCTGATATTCAAAGCGGCCATAATTGCTATTTTATCAATTGATAAGCCGGAATTGCTGTTTTTAATTGTGCGCATGGTATTATCCAAATAATCAGCAGCGGCAATTAATGATGGTCTTTCTTCATCAGTTGCTGCGAATTGGTACTCTTTGTCAAGGATTCTGACTGTGACTTTATGCTGGCTCATGCGGATTTTTGTTCGAGTGCTTTAAGGCGTGAAATCATGGATTCCAGTCGGGAACGAGCTTGATCGTTCTTTTGTAACAAGAGGGCTTTTTCGTGAGTTAAAGATTCCATCTTAGTTTTTAAGGCTTTATTTTCAATCTCATAGCGATTAATCAATTCAAGTGCTGTTTGAATTGATTGCTCCAGAGATAAAACCTCTTCAAGAAATGCATTTTTACTCTTGTCCATACGCTAAATAATAAATGGCAAAATCCAAAAGGTCAACTAACTTATTATATTTTCCTTTCAAGATTATGAAAAATCAGGGAAAATATGCACTTTATCACATTAACAGGATTATGATACCTTATAAACCATTTGCAAATCATTTAACAGAAAATAAAGTTATCGCTACTCCGGCTGAGTTACATGGCCATGTTTGTGGAATGCTGACAGTTAATTTTGAGTTAAAGGCGAATGAATGGATTGAGATTATTCTCGAAGATTATTGTTTTGATTCCGTTGATAAAAATAACCTGTCAACAGTTTTAGAATCGCTATTTGAATTTGCAAAAGAAAAGCTGAATTCTGAAAATTTTTCATTCAATTTATTGTTACCTTCCGATGAAGATGAACTGTCATCACGTTTGGATGCATTATCCAGTTGGTGTTCCAATTTCTTAAGTGGTATGGCTTACGCCGGTTTTAAGTCTTTGGGTCAATTATCTGAAGAAGCAAACGAGTTCATCCAAGACTTGGAAAAAATATCAAAAGTGGAAACTAATTATGACGGTTCACAAGGCGAAGAGGCGGATTATTATGAATTGGTTGAATACGTTAGAGCCGGTACAATGATTGTTTATGGAGAATTTGCTTCACAAAATAATCAGAAAACAACAAACTCTTCAAGTCAGACAGTCAATTAATTCAATTGATAAAGATTTAATCAAGTTCTCTGTGCTGGATGAGAATGTTTTTTCGAGATAAACTCAATTCACGATAGATTTTTTCCACTAAATAAACAGAACGGTGCTTGCCTCCGGTGCATCCGATAGCAATAGTTAAATAACTTCTGTCGTGTTCATCAAATTTAGGAAGCCACTTCTTAATCAAATTGAAAATATCGTTAAAGTAGTCGGCTACGACTTCTTTGCTATCCAAATATTCAATGATTGGTTTATCTTTTCCACAAAATTCGCGTAATGATTTTTCCCAAAATGGATTTGGCAAGCATCTGGCATCAAATACGAAGTCTGCATCAAAAGGAACCCCTCGTTTGAATGCGAATGATTGAAGTAAAACAGAAAGCCCACTTTCGGTATTAGTGCTGACTTGCTTCCAGATTTTGTCACGAAGCTGAGGAGCTGTGGTTTTACTGGTATCAATTAATAAATCTGACATTGTTGCCAAAGATTCCAGTAATTCTCTTTCGGCTCTGATGGCTTGAGATAATGAAAAATTGTGTTCGCTGTTTGATAAAGGATGAGAACGTCGGGTTTCAGAATAGCGTTTTAGCAAAGTTTTATCGTCAGAACTGAGAAAAAATAGTCTGATTGAAATGATTTTACCATACTTTTCTTTCAGTTTTTCAATGATTGCAGGAAACTTCTTCAGCGCCGTTTCAGTGCTTCTGATATCAATTCCAATAGCAACCCGTGAATAATCAATGTGCTCCTGACTGATATGTTCGACAAAATGCTCAAACATTTCAACCGGTAAATTATCGACACAATAAAAGTCCAAATCCTCGAGTGTTCTAAGTGCGATGGTTTTGCCCGAGCCGGACATTCCTGAAATAATGAGTAATTCTTGCATTTAAGTGTGTTCGTTAAAAATTATTTCCCTGATTTCATTAGCGGATTGAGCATTAATGATTGCTCGATACAATCGGTATTTTTTAAAAAAAGTGCCAATATTTCTGAGTAATTCCAAATGAAATTCATTGGTTTCTTTTGGAAAAATGACACAGACTACTAACTGTACTAATGTTTCATCCACGCTCTCATAATTTGACGGAGTGTTTAATACAAATATTCTGACTCGTACTTCACGGTTTTTTAAGCATTTGCCATGGGGAATGGCAACTCCATTTCCAAGTGAGGTAACACCTATTTTTTCTCTTTGAACTAATGCCTCATAAATCTCTTGAGTCTCTTTTGCATTTTCTCCGGCTTTGATTGCGAGCTGCTCAAAGAGGTGTTTTTTGCTTCGAAAAGGAAAATTGAGTTCAATATTTTGAGTTTCTATGTAGTCAATCAGCTTCATATAATTTATTCAAAATCAGTTGTTGAATTTTAGCATGAAACTCTATCAGGTAATGGAAAATTTTGTTACTTTGAAGGATAGAAACCCTTAGAGAATTTTGTATTTCTCTAAGGGTTTGTATGAAGAATCAGACTTCTTGATATTTTAAAGGCTCACTACGGTGGCGGGTGCTGGTTAGTTTATCCTTATGTCTTCTGATTTGTTTATCAAGCTTGTCAATCAGAAGGTCAATGGCTGCGTATAAATCCTCCTCTGTGGACTCTGCAAAAATTGTTTTGCCGTTAATGTGCATTGTTGCTTCAGCTTTGTGCTCGAGTTTTTCAACACTTAAAATTGCATGGACTTTAATGACCTGATCAAAGTGACGTTTAATTCTTTCGAATTTATTGGTTAAATAATCTCTCATTGAAGTTGTAACGTCGATTTGATGACCGGTGATGTCTATATGCATAGCATTCTCCTTCTAGATTTTATTAAAAAAAGGGCGTACATTTGAAAAGGCTTTAAATGATTTGCCCGTTGGATTTGAACTATGGTTTGTTTAATATTAAACCATATTTCATATAGGAAATCTGGATACGAATATTGGAAATTCAAGAGTTTAACTTTCCAAATTGTGTAAATTTTTCATAAGTTCAAGATACACAATTTTTTTATAAAAAGCAAGTTTTACATTCTAAAGTTTTCACCCAGATAGACGTTTCTCACATCTTCGTTACTGATGATTTGTTCCGGCATTCCTTCGGCAAGTATCACACCATCATTCAGGATATAGGCACGATCACAGATTCCCAGAGTTTCACGAACATTATGATCGGTTACCAGAACTCCAAGACCTCTGTTTTTTAAGTGTGTGACAATTTTTTGTATGTCAATCACTGATATTGGATCAACTCCTGCAAAGGGCTCATCGAGAAGAATGTATTTCAAATCCAGTGCTAATGCTCTGGCAATTTCAACTCTTCGTCTTTCTCCGCCTGAAAGGCTGATTCCAAGCTGATCATGAACGTGGTCAATATTGAGTTCTTCCATGAGTGATTCAGCATGAATATTTCTTTGCTGTTTGTTTAAATCTTTGCGGAGTTCAAGAACAGCAAGAATATTTTGTCTCACCGTCAGTTTTCTGAACACTGAGGCCTCTTGCGGCAAATAACCCAACCCTAATCCGGCCCGAAGATGGATTCCGTAGTCGGTGGCATTGACGTTGTCTATCAGAATTTCTCCGGAATCTGCATGAACAAGTCCGACAATCATATAAAAACAAGTGGTTTTTCCGGCACCGTTGGGACCGAGCAGCCCAACAACTTCTCCGGCACCGACTGTCATCGAAACATCTTTGATGATTTTTCTTTTCTTATAAGATTTTACAAGGTTGTTTACTACAATCATCGGTGATTTATTGTTCTTTGGATTTCGGTTTTAGAATGAGTTTAACTCTTTGATTTTGAGCTTTAACACCTTTGATTTCTTTGGTTTTTAAGTTCATAGTGATTTTTTCACCAGTCATCTCACCTTGGATTTTGCTTTTAATGGACACATTGCCTGTCATAATAAGCATGTCATCTTTGACCATGAAGTCAATTTTGTTGGCAACAACTTCCAGTTTGCCAAATTCCTTATCAATAAATTGTTCCATTTCTACAGGCTTTCCTGTAAGCTCAATCTTTGTGATACCATCTTTGTTATTGTGTACGATAGCTTCATCAGAACTGACTTTTAGAGTTCCTTGCTCAATACTGATATTGCCCCAGTATTTGATTTGACTTAAGCCGTCTTTAACCTCAGGTAAATTAATGAAATTGTCACCCATAAGAACAAAATCGGCATCTTTATCAGATTTTAAAGCCTGAATTTGCGAACTGAATATCATCAGAACGATCAATAAGTTAAAGATAAATTTATTGTTTGCTTGATGATTTGTATATTGCTTTGACATTGTCATTGACCTCTAAAATTTCTTTTTTCATATCCAGTTTGGCAATTTCACCGGACATGGTGAATGGTGTCTGGTTAAAAACGATTCCATTATTAGTGTATGCGGTGCTATTATCAAGTTTTACCAATAAACTGTTAGCAGTAAAACTGGATTTTTTATCTCCAAGTATCGATGAAGCCTTCAACTCTTCGGTAAAATTAATTTCGTTGGTTTTATTGTTATATTCGGCTTTTTCAGAAAAAATTTGCCAATGTTGCTTGGCATCGTCATACGTCCACATCTTTGGTTTTGATATCAATATTAACTCTGAATCAGTGTAACGAATTAACCCTGGTGAGGTGAATTTACCAACCAATTTCCCACTCTCGTCAGTAATTTTTAATTCCAGATTCTCAACTGAATAGCCTTTTGTGAACGGTTTGTTAGATTGTTGTTTTTCCAGATTAAAAAATATTTGCCAGATTGAGTAAATTAATATGGCAAGAACCAGAAAAAGTAAAATATGTTTTTGTTGTTTAGTCATTTACTATTGATGCAAAATCGAAAAATCATCAATTTTATCTTGTGCGGTTAATAACAGGTCGCATACCTCTCGTCCGGCTCCATGTCCACCTTTGTTTTTGGTGATTAATTTGGCAACTGATTTTGCCGAGTCATGAGCATCGGCAACTGCAATTGGCAGAATACATTGTTTCATAATTGGTAAATCAATCACATCATCTCCGACATAGGCAACTTGGGTATGATCGAGTTTGAGTGCATCAAGCAAGTTGTGATATGTTTCCAGTTTGTTCATTCGACCTTGGTAAACGTGATTAATTCCCAGATTTTTCATTCGATTCGCCACAATTGAAGAGGTTCTTCCGGTAATAATTGCGACAGTTATATCTGTTTTGGCTAGCCAGGATAAACCCAAACCGTCTTTAACATTGAATTTTTTAATTTCACGACCTTCATCGGTAAAATAAATTCCTCCGTCGGTCAATACACCGTCAACATCGAAAATGACCAGTTTAATATCTTTTGCAATGTTTAAAATTTCCTGAGAGTATTCCATTAAACAACTCCGGCTTTGAGTAAATCATGAATGTTTAATGCGCCAATAAGATGGTTTGCGTCGTCAATCACTAATAAGCTATGGATGTTGTATTGTTCCATAAGTTGTGCTGCAGATACTGCTAAACTATTAGATTTAATGGTAACAGGATTGAGTGTTGCTACTTCTTCAATATTGGTATTTTGAATGTCAACTTGCTCATCAAAGGCACGGCGTAAATCTCCATCAGTGAATATTCCCTTGACTTTGTTTTCGCCATCAACGATAGCCGTCATTCCCAGATGTTTTTTGGTGATTTCAAAGAGTGCTTCTTTGATATTTGTACCGACATTTACTTTTGGAATTTCATCCCCGGTTCTCATTAAATCATCGATCTTAAGCAAGAGTCTTTTGCCTAAAGAACCTGCCGGATGTGAACGTGCAAAATCTTCTTCGGTAAAACCTCTAAGCTTGAGCAAAGTGACTGCTAAAGCATCTCCAAGAACAAGAGTTGTGGTTGTGCTTGTTGTCGGCGCCAACCCCAGAGGACAAGCCTCTTCGCCAACCGCAATTGATAGATGTACATCTGATAATTTAGCTAAAGTTGATTCCGGGTTTCCTGTTATTGCAATGGTTGGAACTGCCATACGCTTGATAACCGGAAGTATACTTAAAATTTCATCGGTTTCACCGGAATTTGAAACACAAATAATTGTATCATTTTTGGTAATCATCCCTAAATCACCGTGGCTGGCTTCACCTGGATGAACTGAAAAGGCCGGTGTTCCGGTTGACGCTAAAGTCGCTGAAATTTTATTGCCGATATGGCCGGATTTACCCATGCCAATCACAATCACATGCCCTTGGCAGTTCAGCAATAAACCAATGGCTTGTATAAAGTCCTCACCAAATTGTAATTGGAGTTTGTCCAGAGCATTTTTTTCTGTTGAGACAACCTGTCGGGCGAGTTCAAGTATCTCAGTTTGGACTTCTGTTTTATCTATCATGCAACTGATCTCATATACAACCAAACCATATAAGCTAAATAACTGGCAACGAATAAATACCCATAGAAACGAGGAATTGGTTTGTTCTTGGATACATAGACCATGGATAATACCAGCAATGCGAAAGTTAAATCAAGCATTACCAGATATTCAGTTTGTAGAAAATCCGCCGGCATTTCGTATGATTTGATGGTCGCACTGATACCTAAGACACCAAGCAAATTAAACATATTTGAGCCGAGTATATTTCCATAAAGCCAAATCGTGTTCGTTCTTACGCATACATGCAATGGTTGCAGAAAGTTCAGGCAATGACGTTCCCAATGCAACGATAGTTAAGCCGATTGCCACATCAGACATCCCCATAATTTTTGCAATAATCGTTGCACCGTCAACAATAAGCATGGATGCAACCGGTAGCATGATGATACCAAAAGCCAACCATAACAAAGCAGCTGTTTTTGATACATCTTGCGGAATTTCTGCTTCAAATTCTTTCTGAAGAATATCTTTTTCTTTCGATTGTTTTAAACCCAGCCAAGCCATCCAAACTTGTCATCGAAAGCATAGATGCGCTAAAAGAATAATACCATCCATACGGCTTTGTTCACCATCCCACATCAGTATCAATACAAATAAAGACACAGCCAATAGGATTGGAAGTTCAAGCGTTTAATGGTCGCTGATGCAATTAAAAGTGGTGTTACGGCTATTCCGACACCTAAGACCAGAGCAATATTTGCAATATTTGAACCGACTGCATTTCCTAATGCCAATCCGGGATTTCCTTTCATTGCAGCAATGGCAGAAACCACCATTTCGGGCGCAGAGGTTCCAAAGCCAATGATAATCAGCCCAACAACCATACTGGAAACCCCAAGGTAACCGGCCGTGGCAGCTGCACCAAGTATGAATTTATCAGCAGAGTAAATTAAAAGGATAAGCCCAAATACCAGATAGGCTATTGCTTCAATCATTAAAACACACCATAAAAATTAAATTTTCGCTATTCCAACCGGCCATTATAAAATATAATGTGGGGCTTTTGAAACAAGAATCAATCTTATCTGGCATTTAAGCATAAGAATGTTCGAACGACGGAATTATTCATGGAACCATCACAAATTGAAGAACTAATCGCAGCACATATTGAATGTGACTATGTCAAAGTAGAAAGCAATGATAACAGGCATTATCAAGCAGTTATCGTTTCAAAAGAGTTTGAAGGAAAAATAAAAATCAGTCGTCATCGTTTGGTTTATTCAGCATTGGGCGATTCCATGCAAAATACCATTCATGCTTTCAGCTTTCAGGCTTATACTCCTGAAGAGTACGATAAAATCGCTTAAATCATGGAAAAAATAGTCATCAAAGGTGGAAAAGCACTCAATGGAACTGTAACGGCATCAGGCGCAAAGAACGCCGTTTTGCCAATAATTGCCGCCAGTATAGTTGGATCAGGAACTTCAATAATTAAAAATGTACCGCATCTTGAAGATGTAACCACCATGAATGAATTGCTCATTCAGATGGGCGTGGATTTAACGATAAACGACACAACCAACATCGAAATTTGTGCTGATCATATTTCCAATCCAAAAGCACCTTATGATTGTAAAAACCATGAGAGCATCAATTTTGGCTCTTGGTCCTTTGCTAACTAAATATGGCAGAGCCGAGGTTTCTCTACCCGGAGGTTGCGCAATCGGTGCCCGACCGGTGGATATTCATTTGAAAGGGCTAGAGGCAATGGGTGCCGAAATTCATGTGGAAAACGGCTATATCATTGCTAAAGCTGACCGCTTGAAAGGTTGTCAATACTATATGGATAAAGTGACGGTTACCGGTACGGAAAATTTGCTAATTGCCGCAACTTTGGCTGAAGGTGAAACTATTCTTGAAAACTGTGCAACAGAACCTGAAGTGGTTGATTTGACAAAATATCTCATCAATATGGGAGCAAAAATTGAAGGTATAGGGACGTCGGTTTTGAAAATCACCGGTGTTGATAAACTTTATGGTTGTGAACATGTAGTTATACCTGACCGGATTGAAATTGGCACGTTTTTAGTTGCAGCAGCAGCTACCGGTGGCAAAGTTACAGTAAATAAGGTGGTTCCTCATGATTTGGAATCTGTTCTTATAAAACTTCGTGAGTCCGGTGCAGAAGTTACTGTTACAGAAGACTCAGTTTCTTTGAATATGCATGGTAAACGCCCTAAACCGGTAAACATCAACACCGCTCCTCATCCCGCATTTCCAACCGATATGCAAGCACAGTTTTGCAGTTTGAATGCAATCGCATCAGGCTATTCGATTGTGACTGAGAATTTATTTGAAAATCGTTTTATGCACATTAACGAATTGGTTCGGATGGGAGCAGATATAACCGTTTCCCATAATCAGGCGGTTATTCATGGCGTTGAAAAATTGAATGGAGCACCAACTACTGCAACAGATCTAAGAGCATCGGCAAGTCTGGTTATTGCCGGTTTGGTCGCTGAAGGTGTATCTGAAATTTATGATATTCACTTTATCGATCGTGGCTATGAGGTGATTGAGGAAAAGCTCAGCCAACTCGGTGCAGATATTAAAAGAGTTTCGTATTAACTTTCTATTTTTACAACATTAACTCCTTATTCTTTCAATGATACTTAATTGTTTCATTTGCTGATTACAAAATAAGTATTCCTATTTGAAAGTTGCGATTCTTCGATATAACAAGGATAATGGCGGATATCTATTGAAACTTGGAAAATTTCGTAATATGAAATCCACATTATTTTTAATTCTCATTTTGTTGCTAGTTTCATGCCAGAAACAACAGAGCGAAGACAAAATTATCACAGGTTATATAGAAGAGGAACTGCGTTTAATTGCTTCTCCACAATCAGGTTGGATTATTGAAAATGATATTGTGGAGGGAGATAGAATTCAGCCGGGGCAACTATTGTTTCGATTGGATAATGAAAACCAAGTCAATGAAGTTAAAACCCTTGAAAAAAACCTGGAAGCAGCAAAAGCTTCAATCAATGATATGCAAAAAGGTGCTCGTCCTGATGAATTGAAAAGTATGAATGCCCAATTACAGGAAGCCCAATCGCGTTTTGAACTGGCTCAAAATGAGTTGGTTCGTGCGGAAAAATTATTTAAAAAGGGACTTTTAGATCAATCTAAACTGGATACTGCCAAATCAAATAAAGAAGTAATTGCAGCTCAAATAAAATCTTTGCAGAGTAAACTCAATCTAGCGCAATTAGGAGCAAGGTCAGATCAAATAATACAAGCGCAAGCTCAAGCTGAAGCGATAGTCTCGCAATTGAGTATTGCCAAATACAATTTGTCTCAACGTGATGTTTACAGTGGTATAAGCGGAGTTGTTAAAGAAGTGTTGTACCATAAGGGTGAGTATGTTCAACCATCATCGATAGTTCTTAAGCTGCAACTTCCGGAACTGAATAAAGTGAGATTCTACATTCCGCAATCAGAGCTTGTTAATGTAAGTTTGAATCAAAAAATATCTGTTTCAGCCGATGGAATGAGCCAGCCGGTTGAAGCAAGAATCAGTTACATTTCGGAATCTGTTGAATTCACTCCTCCTGTTATTTATAGTAATGAGTCCAGAGATAAACTGGTGTTTTTAGTTGAGGCTCGTTTGTCAGCAGAATCTTCATTGCATGCCGGTTTGCCGGTGGATATTAAACTGTGAGCGAAGATTTTCATGATAGCAACCCTCTGGCAATTGATGTCAAAGGGTTGGTCAAAGACTTCAATGGCAAGATTGTTGTTAATGGAGTTGATATCAAAATGCCACTTGGACAAGTTTGGGGGTTTCTGGGTCCGAATGGTTCGGGTAAAACAACCACAATTCGTATGCTTTGTGGATTATTGAAGCCGACTGCCGGTTCAGGAAGTTGTTTGGGCTTCGATATAATTAATGAATCCGATAAAATTAAAAAATTAACCGGTTACATGACTCAAAAGTTTTCCTTTTGGAAGGATTTAACCATTCGGGAGAATCTTGAGTTTGTAGGTCGTCTGTACAATAGCAAAAATCTCAAACAATTAGTCGATGAAACACTGGAATCGTTAGGACTTCAACATCGGCAATCACAACTTGCAGGAAACTTATCCGGTGGCTGGAAGCAACGAATGGCTTTGGCAGCAGTCACCATGCATTCTCCCAAGTTATTGTTATTGGATGAGCCTACAGCAGGAGTTGACCCTTTGGCGAGGCGTGAGTTCTGGGATCAGATACATAATTTGTCAAATAAAGGTTTAACAGTACTGGTTTCAACGCATTACATGGATGAAGCGGAACGATGTGATCAAATTGTCTATCTGGCTCATGGGAATCTCATTACTCAGGGATCGGTTCGGGATGTGATTAAGGAGTCCGGACTTGTTACCTACAAAGGTCAGGGTGAAAATATTCGTCAGTTAGCTCCATATTTCAAAAATATTTCCGGAATCGAACATGTAGCATATTTTGGAAATGCTTTGCACATTAGTAGCCCTGATTCTAATGAGCTTGAACAAGCAATCAAAAACAGCCAAAAATCGTATTCTGAATCATTAAATATTCATTGGGAAAAAATTGAACCTAGTCTTGAAGATACGTTTATATCGTTAATGCTGAAATCCGGTACAGATCAGAGGAAGTATTGATATGGAGGTTTTGAACAAATTCAGACACATTAGTGCGATTCTCCGTAAGGAGTTTATTCAAATGTCGCGTGATAAAATGACATTCGCCATGATGCTTGTGATTCCGCTAATGCAACTGATTTTATTTGGTTTTGCAATTAACACCGACCCTAAAAACTTACCAACAGCAATTTATTCAGAAGAATCAACACCTTTTGTACGAAGTGTTATCAGTGGCTTTGAGGCATCGGGTTATTATGATGTGAAGTATAAATCTTCAAGTCCTGCTGAAAATTCACAATTATTGGAAGAAGGTGAAGTTGCCTTTGCCATTCATATCCCTGCCGGATTTTCTGCTAATTTAATCAAAGGTTTACGACCGCAAATCCTGCTGGAGGCAGATGCATCAGACCCCGCAGCAGCTTCAAATGCGGTAGCTGGAGCAGAACTCAGATTGTCAATCAGGCTATAAGACATGATTTAAAAGGAAGTTTGAATTTATTGATTCAAAAACCGACCCCGGTCGAAGTTGTTGTTCATCGTCTATATAATCCCGAAGGCAAATCTCAATATAACATTGTCCCGGGGCTATTGGGTGTTATTCTGACAATGACTCTGGTTATGATTACTTCAATGGCAATGACCCGTGAGGCTGAAACCGGGACATTAGAGAATTTGCTTGCAATGCCGGTGAAACCTGTTGAAGTGATGATTGGTAAAATTATTCCTTATGTGGTTATCGGTATCGTCCAAACAGTTGTCATATTATTGGCTGCTCACTACGTTTTCGCTGTCCCGTTTGTAGGAAATATGTTGAGTTTAATCATTGTTGTTATTATTTTCATATTAACTAATCTAACACTTGGTTTTACTTTTTCAACGGTTGCAAGAACTCAAATGCAAGCCATGCAGTTGACATTTTTCTTCTTTCTGCCATCAATACTACTATCAGGATTATGTTTCCGTTTCGTGGAATGCCAATCTGGGCACAAACTATCGGTGAAATTTTACCATTGACTCATTTTTTAAGAATTATCCGCGGAATCATGCTGAAAGGTAGTGGAATATTCCAGTATCCACAGGATGTGATGGCATTATTGGCTTTTACATTTGTTGTTGGAATCATCGCAGTTAAAAGATATCGCCAAACTTTAGACTAATTGAATCTAAAATTATTGAGAATGATTCCTTTTTAGATTATATACTCTAAAAAATCATCTTAGGATTAATCACAAGTGTTAATAAAGAGGGTGGTGCTATGAAACGCTTAGGATTGATATTTTTATCAACTTTTTTACTTTCTGATTGCAGTTATCTTGAAAGTTCGGGAGACGTTTTTATCTCGCCGTTAAATGCTATTCAACTGACATCTGAATCAGAGTCCAATTCACAGATTGGCGAATTCCAAATGCAGGTAAAGTCAATTGATAATTTTCAACGAATGACATTTCTTAATTCTGAGTTGGATTCAAAAGATCAGCGGAATTTAACAATTGCAATCAGACCGCGAGCCGTTCAGCAATTAACTAAAAAATACGGTGATAAACTGCAAGAGCAATTGCTGAATAGTGAAATCAAAGTTAGCGGAGAAGCAAAACGCCAAAAAATCTGGGTTTTGCATAAAAATTCAAACACAGGGCAATATTATTACCAGACAAAGGTGTTTGTAAAATCGGCTGATCAGATTAGTTTTTTGTAGTTTTTCCGGTCGTTTGCGGATAAATCCAACCGGATATCAGACCTCCGGAAGTGTTTTCAGACATTCCCGGTTCGATGTCAAGGACTTGGTAATAACCGTTGGTTTTGAAAAGACTGATTTTGCGGGAATAGGATTCCGGATTTTGCCAGAGTTTGTTGTTGTAATTTTCTTCCGCGAGAGCAATCCATCCTTGTTGTTCATCGACATCAACGACAACTGCAACATGGCCGTGACGCCAAAGCGGGTTGTTTCTATCCGGATAATAAACCAACAAGTCTCCTTTCTTGGGTGCAATTTTAGCTGTTCCGTTAATTGAACGAGCGAGTGGAAAGTTTTCATTGGTTCTAATACTTTTGCCTTCTTCGAGATAAATGATTTCATGAGCGCTATCAATACTGCCGAAAGTAATACCATAGTTAATCATCCACCAACGCCTTGCATATTCGACACATTGGTAAACTAATCCTATGTAATGCAAATTATCATCTTTTGGGTTTTCAGCATGAATAGTGACTTCATTTGTATTCAGATTAAGAAATGAAAACTCAGGATGTATGCATTGTGACTGACAATTTGAATAGGCTTTTACACCCTGAGATTCTCCTAATACTGTTCCAAAATCATTGACACAATTGTTACTGCACATTTGCTTACCTTGCTCGAACATGGACTGGCTTTGTTCGGTTGTAAATGGTTCAGGTTTGTCGATTAATCCATAACCATCGGTTGCAATACTCTGTGCCAATAATGAAGTTGAAAACAGAATCAGGAGTGATAACTTCATTTTTTATTTCCCATTAAAATTTGCTTTTCTTTTTTCCAAAAACGCCTGAGTTCCTTCTTTCATATCTTCGGTTGCGCAAGTTACAGCAAAGGCCTTGGCTTCATAATCCAAACCTTCCGGTAATGAGCATTCAGCACCGTGATTGATTGAATCAATGATACACTGCATTGCAATTGGAGCAGAATAGGTTAGTTGTTTTGCCATTTTTTCAACAGTTTCAGCCAATTCGTTTTGTGGTACAACCAAATTAACCAAGCCAATTTCATAAGCTCTTTGAGCATTAATCATATTGCCAAGCAAGTTCATTTCCAAGGCTCTGCCTTTGCCAACTAAACGCACCAACCTTTGAGTTCCTCCAAATCCCGGAATCACACCGAGTTTGATTTCCGGTTGTCCGAACATTGCACTCTCAGAAGCGACACGAATATGGCAGGACATAGCAAGTTCACAACCACCACCTAAGGCAAAGCCATTAACGGCAGCGATTACCGGTTTGCCTGATTGTTCGATGGTATTCATTACTTTTTGACCATAACTGGCAAACTTCATCCCAGTGACGGCATTGGCTTTAGCGAGTTCGGAAATATCGGCTCCGGCTATAAATGACTTTTCTCCACTACCGGTGATTATTATTGCAGCAACATTCTCATCAGTTTGAGCGTTGTTGATTGCTTCTTCAATTTCTTTTAAGGTTTTTTGGTTGAGAGCATTGAGTTTCTCAGGCCTGTTGACAGTTAATGTTAAGATATTGTTATTTGTTTCTAAAAGGATGTTTTCCATTATTTGAAGTCTCAATTATTTAACCGTCATATTGTATCAATTATTGAACTGAATAGCTGTATTTATGTCTATAGGAGTTGTGAATATTCGTGCTGTAGCATAGAATACGCAACTTCAAAAATTATCAACATCGAGGAAAAATGATGAATTTTAAAATTTTATTAGCTGTATTGATGGTGATTTTTGCCGGTTTGGCAAAGTCTCAAAATGCAGAACCAACTTTTGATAAAAAGAAAGCCAGTTATGCGATCGGCTATCGTATGGGAATTGAATTTACCGGCAGACAAGGATCTGAATTTGAATTGGATGTTGAAGAAGCAATCAAAGGTATCAGAGACTCAGCAGCGAAAAAAGACCCTGCAGTTTCAAAAGAGGATATGGTGCTGAATGTTCAAGGATATGAAAAGAAAATGCAGATGAAACAAATGGAGATGTACAAAAAACTAGCGGATGAGAACAAAAAGCGTAGCGATGGATTTTTAGCAGAAAATCGCAAGAAAAAAGGCATTAAAGAGCTTCCATCAGGGGTTCAGTACAGAGTAATCGAAGATGGTGTTGGTAATCACCCAACGATGGATAGCGAAGTCACAATTCACTACAGAGGTTCACTCATTGGCACTGAAGATGTAAATAACTATCAGGAATTTGACAGTACATTCATCAGAGGCGAACCAAGAACGCTGAAAGTAAGTGAAGGCTTAAAAGGTTGGCAGGAAATTTTACCTTTAATGAGACCGGGCGGAAAATGGCAAGTTTATATTCCACCTGAGTTGGGATTCGGTATCAGAGGGCAAAGTCCAATTGGTCCAAATGAAGTTTTAGTTTTTGACATCACTTTGTTGAGTATCAATAAATAAGAACCACCTAGAATTGATTCATACGGGGCGGATTATTCATGCCCCGTTTTTTTATGTTAAAACCAGAAAATAAACAGAACCTCTATCAGAACTTGAAAGCCAGATTAAAAACGGATTTGATTCCGACAGAAATTTGGCAGGCTTCAGGGCATGATGAATTGCTTCCGGCAGCAGTATTAGTTCCGCTGTTCTGGAAAAATGATGAACTTCATATCCTGTTGACCAAAAGATCTGAGAGTTTAAAAAAGCATTCAGGACAAGTGAGCTTCCCCGGTGGCCGGTTTGAAAAAGAAGATTTGACAATCAGACAGGCCGCAATCAGAGAAACTAGAGAAGAAATTGGTATTGCTGAGGAGTATATTAATGTGGTTGGATATCTGGATGATGTGCAGACAGCTTCAGGTTTTTATGTCACACCCTTTGTCGCTGTTTTGGATGATAATTTTTCAATAACAAGAAACACAAGCGAAGTTTCTGAAGTTTTTTCAGTTCCATTTCAATACTTTGCTGAGGAAAGTAATCGCAGTAAACATACAGCGAAATATAAAGGACAAAATGTGAATTACTATGTATATCCACATCAAAAGCATACAATTTGGGGCGTTACCGCAGAAATTATCGTAAAATTAGTCGATAAAATCATTGAATAGAAGTATTTATATTAAGCAACAATGACAGCAAAAATCAAAGGAAAACTATTTATTAAAACTCATGGCTGCCAGATGAATGAATATGATTCATCTAAAATGCATGATGTTTTACATGATACTCATGAGCTCACTTTAACTGAGAACGAAGATGAAGCGGATGTTATATTGCTGAACACTTGTTCAATTCGAGAAAAAGCACAAGAAAAGGTTTTTTCACAACTAGGCAGGTGGAGAAAACTTAAAGACAAAAATCCGAACCTCATCATTGGGGTGGGCGGATGTGTTGCTTCACAGGAAGGTGAGAATATTTTAAAAAGAGCTCCGTATGTAGATATGGTTTTCGGACCACAAACACTTCACAGATTGCCCAAGATGCTTGATGCGGTACAGTCTGAACATAAAGCTCAACTCGATATTAGTTTTCCCGAAATTGAAAAATTTGATAACCTCCCTGAACCGAAAAAGGAAGGAGCTTCGGCTTTTGTTTCAATCATGGAAGGTTGCAGTAAATATTGTACATTTTGCGTGGTTCCATACACGCGCGGAGAAGAAGTTTCCAGACCATTGGACAGTGTATTGGCAGAAGTGATGGAACTTTCATTACAAGGTGTTAAAGAAATTAATTTACTGGGACAAAACGTAAATGCCTATCGAGGTACAACTCATGATGGAGAGGTTGCAGATTTAGCGGATTTGATTCATTATGTAGCAGCAATTGACGGAGTGGAAAGAATACGTTTCACGACATCACATCCTGTTGAATTTACCGATGCTTTGATTGAGGCTTATGCTCATGAGCCTAAATTAGCCAATTACCTGCACTTGCCGGTACAAAGCGGATCAGACAGAATTTTATCTGCCATGAAACGCGGCCACACCGCCTTGGAATATAAACAAAAAATTCGCAAACTCAGAGAAGTTCGTCCCGATATTAGTTTGTCATCCGATTTTATTGTTGGATTTCCCGGTGAAACGGATAAGGATTTTGCTGCAACCATGAAATTGATTAATGACATTAAGTTTGATCAGAGTTACAGTTTTATTTATTCCAAACGCCCCGGAACTCCGGCAGCTAACATTGAAGATGAAGTCCCAATGTCGGTCAAGAAAGAAAGATTGCAAATTTTGCAGGAAACTATTAACGGATTTGCCGCTGAAATTTCACAACAAATGGTCGGAACAATTCAAAGAGTTTTGGTCGAGGGAGTTTCCAAGAAAGATCCTAAACAACTGGCTGCAAGAACTGAAAATAACAGAGTTGTTAACTTCGATGGTAATCCACGTTTGATTGGCAGTATGATAGATTTGGAAATCACCGAGGCTTATCGCAACTCATTACAAGGAAAAATAATAATTAATGACTGAAGTCCAAAATAAGATTAAAACAATTGAAATCGAAGATGTGAACAATGGTGTTCTTGCCAATTTATACGGATTTCAGGATGAACATTTAAAACTTCTGGCAAAAAAAACTCAAACCAAGATAAATGCACGAGGAAATCACCTGCAAATCGAAGGTGAAGAAGAAAACATTTCTGTCGTTGAAAATTGCCTTCAATTAATGTTGGATGAAGCTGTTAATGAGTCCCTAAATCCTGAAATGGTCCATATTATTGTTCAGGGAAACTATAAAAATACACAAACTGAAAAAGACTCTCAGGCCGATTTTTCTGAAGTGACAATCCAAACCCGCAAAGGAGCAATAGTAGGGCGTTCGCTGAATCAAAAACTCTATCTGCACAACATCGTTACGCATGATATTAATTTCGGAATTGGTCCAGCCGGAACAGGAAAAACCTATCTGGCTGTTGCCTGTGCTGTAGATGCAATATTGAACCAGCAAGTTCAAAGAATTATTCTCGTCAGACCAGCAGTGGAAGCAGGGGAAAGGCTTGGTTTTTTACCCGGTGATTTATCCGAAAAAGTCGATCCTTATCTTCGCCCTCTCTATGACGCATTGTATGAAATGTTGGGTGTTGAAAAAGTTGAAAGAATGCTGGAGAAAAACATTATTGAAGTCGCACCGCTAGCATTTATGCGTGGACGTACTTTAAACAATGCATTTGTCATTTTGGATGAAGCTCAGAATACAACAATTGAACAGATGAAAATGTTTTTAACCCGAACCGGATTCGGTACAACTGTGGTTGTTACGGGAGATGTCACTCAGGTTGATTTAAAACCCGGACAAACTTCGGGTTTAAAACATGCTATTGAAGTTCTGAAAGAAGTTCATGATATTAGTTTTAGCTGGTTTGAATCGAAAGATGTGGTGCGACACAATTTGGTTCAAAAAATCATTAATGCCTATGAGGCTTTTCCAAAATAAACTTGATAACCTTTAAAATAAGAAAAGCCTGCACCATTCGATGCAGGCTTTTGAACATAGAAGCGACTATACTTCTTTAGGGATTCTGATGGATTCAACCAAATCCTGAATTTCCTGCGGTGGTTCATCGGTGACTTTGCTGACGACTAAAGCAACCACAAAGTTAAAAATCATTCCTAATGAGCCTATGCCCTCAGGGGAAATTCCAAACCACCAGTTATCGGCATTGTTTAATTCCAAATGCATTCTGAATTGGTTTTCCAGGCTGAATAAAGCCCAACTTTACTCCTGTTTGTTGTTGCCAGTAATACATGGTCTTGCATGTAAATTCTGTGCCGTTATCACATGTTATCTGATTCGGTTTCTTTCTCTGATCAATCAGTCTGTCTAAAAAATCCGCTACTTGACGGCCATTTATTGAGAATGAAACCAGCTGACCGATAACCTGACGAGAATAATCATCTATTACATTAAGTACCCTGAACCGTCTTCCATTTGCCAGTTGATCACTGACAAAATCCATAGACCATCTCATATCCACTGATGAAGGCACCACCATTGGCAACCTTGGCCGAACCAGTTTTTTTCGTTTTCGTGTCCGTACTTGCAAGCCAAGCTCTTTGTATATACGATAAGTCCGCTTGCGATTGCAAACCAAACCCTCTGTTTTTAGAATACTGTGTAAAAACAAATAGCCATAACTGGGATGCCTTTTAGCTAATTCCAGCAAACGTAATCTGATACTTTTATCCTTGTCAGATTTATGATGATATCTGAAACCGCTCCGACTGATGCCTGCCAATTTACATGATGACCTTTCACTAAGATGAAAGGTTTTCTTCATGTGTTTGGCTATCTGCCTTTTACCAGCAGGCTTTACCACTTTTTTGAGAGAACATCCCTCATTGCTTCATTCTCAAGAAGCTTTTCAGCCAGTAGCTTTTTCAATTTAGCATTTTCATGTTCCAATTCTTTGAGCCTTTTGGCTTCTGAAACTTCCAATCCCGCATACTTGCTTCGCCAGTTGTAGAAAGTGCCGTTGGAAATTCCAAGCTGGCGACAGATGTCATCAACCTTTACTCCGGATTCATGCTGTTTAATAGCTCTGATTATTTGTTCTTCTGTAAATCGTTTTTTCTTCATTTTGAGATTTCCTGCGTTGTAGTTTAATTGGAAATCTCATCCTTGTCATGGTTCTTTTTTAAGGTCAGGAACGGTGAAGAATCGAACAATTACATGAGGTAAACCGGCTGTTCCAACCATTAAAGCAGCAGTTATGAATAACAAGTCTGTTGTACTTTTGGAGCCCGCAGTGAAAGCATTAAATCCTAACATTGTGACAATTTCATCAAGTTTTGCCAGTAAAGAAATATCCTGACCTACTAGATTACTACCAAATGCCAGTTGTGGAATAGGATTGCCGGTAATTTGAACTGAGATAAATATTGCCGGAACCATATAAGCAAAAATCAACTGTTTTGTTCATTGCTTTCTGAGAAAAGTGATGAACTCCCCGAAGATATACGTTCGACAGTGAATGATTTGGATCACTCGCTCAGATCTGCCGAAAATTTGCTTGGTGCTTTGCTTGATATTGCAAAGATTGATGCCGGAGGTATCAGTATTGATAAAAGTAATGTTTCAATTAATCAACTCTTTGAGTATCTAACAAATCAGTACAAATCATTAGCAGCGAAAAAAGGTTTGAAATTCAAGGTTCGCAGTAATGACTTTTTTACTTTCTCAGATAAAAAATTGTTACACCGAGTTTTGTAGAATCTGACTAATAACGCCCTGAAATACACAGAAAAAGGCGGAGTGTTACTGACTTGCAGAAAACAAAAAGAATCGCTGGAAATTTATGTGATTGATACAGGTTCCGGATTAAATAATGACGAAAAAGAATTGATATTTAAGGATTTTTATCGTCTTGATAAACATGTTTCCAATAAGCAAGAACAAGGTCTTGGGTTAGGATTATCCATTGTTGACCGAATTATCAAGCAGCTTGGACATAATTTAACAATCCGCTCAATCCCTGGAAAAGGTTCATCTTTTAGACTGACAGTCCCAATGGTTACTCCTGAAATCATTCAGTTGGAAAACACCACTGTTACAACTGAAAAACAAACTCAGCAAGTTTCAAAAGCCAAAATTTTATGCATCGACAACGACGGTCGAATTCTTGAAGGCATGAATTTGCTGGTTTCCAATTGGGGTTATCCTATTCGATGTGCATTAGGCAGGACACAGGCTTATCAAATTTTAGATGATGGTTTTGCCCCTGAGATTTTATTGGTTGACTATCATCTTGATAACGAAACAGGGTTACAATTGATTGAAGACGTTTTTAAAAAATATCAATTTCAATGTCCTGTGATTGTGATAACAGCCAACAGAACTGAAGAGTTAAAGGCAGAAATAGAACAAGGAAATTTCTATTTATTGAACAAACCGATTAGGCCTGCTGTATTAAGAAGTATAATAAACAAACTGCAAATTTAATAGTCATAAAAATTGAGTATGCTAAAATAGTCAGAATGAAAAAAATAAACAACATTATTGTCATATTGATGATATCAGGATTCTTGTTATTTTTTACGAGTGTTTCATTTTCACAAATAAACTTAGCAGTCGGAAATGAGAACTCAGACGCTCCTGCTATTCCAATAGTAGAGAATTTGTCAGTCAAATGGTGGCAGTACTTTGAATCAGCGAATGATATAGAAGAAATTAATCATAAATTTGAGGAGTTCTTAGAAGGATTAAAAACCAGTGTAGCCCAAAATAATATTAATGAGTCAGAAGCAACAATTGAAAACATCAAAACTCTTTTTAATCAATATGTTAAACAAAGATATTCAGATATCACAGCTCCAACTGATGAGTCTTTTACAACTCAAGAAAAATACACAATTAAGGAACTGCTTGAATATAATAATCATATTTTAAAAATCAAAAAGCGTATTCATCAAACTGAAGAAGAAAAACAATCAATCAATGAAAATCTTCTGTCTGCGAATCAACAAATTGATCAACAAAAAATTAAATACTATGATTTATCAAACACCAATGAAGATAAGATTCAAGCAGGTCTCGAGTGGATAATACTTCGTATAAAGTTAGCCTTAGAAAATTTGAGATATTCACACATTGAAGAAAAAAACAAATATGACATCAATCAACTGGATTTCTTAAACACGAATGTGTCAAGCATGATTTCAAAGCTAGAAATCACTGAAAATGCAAAGCCCGATATTGATGTTCAAAAACTCACAGATAAATTAAAGAATCTTGAACAAAAGATAGATTTATTTAGTATTAAGCTCACAGAGAGCTTTGATGATAGTGATGAATCCCATATAAAAAAAGATATTATTAAACTGGATTTGGCATTATCTTTGATTGAGTCGAGTAAAACTCAAATGTTATTGCAAAGGAATCAACATATTGAGCTTCTAACCACCATGTATAATACTTCAAAAGTGGATTTATTAGAGGTCAGAAAGTATCTAACTGATTCTGATATCAAAGCAAAGGAAAATGAAAAAGCGATCGCAGAATGGCAAAAATTGGCTCTGAATATGTTGTTGTTATCTATTTCTGAGCAAGGAAATAAAACCCCTAAAAAGATTTTGCAATTGGATAAATCAAAGAGAGAGAAAGCACAACAAGTTATCAAAGACTTGGAAAGTCTAAAATCCAATAATCAAGAGAATCTATTTATCCTTGGTTTGATTAATAACAAACTGAAAGAAGTTGATACCGGATTTACCAAGACCTGGTCATTGATAAAAGATTTTATCACATCGTCGAAAGATAATATTGTCAGTTTTATATATAAACCAATCTTCACCATCAATGAATATCCTGTCACATTGCTTCCATTAATTAAGTTGCTATTGATTATTTTTGTTGCATATATCATTTCAAAAATAGTGACATTTTTTATTCACAGAATTGAAAAGCGACTGAAGATTGACCGAATGAATGATCGCTCGTCAATTTATCTAATGCATAGGTTGTTGAATTATCTCATTATTTTGATTTCTGTGATTACCGGATTCAGTGTGCTTGGAATTAATCTTGGCAATATTACTTTGATTGCAGGTGCATTGTCGGTTGGTATTGGTTTTGGTTTACAAAATCTGGTGAGTAACTTTGTATCAGGTTTAACAATCATGTTTGAAAGAACTTTGAGTGTCGGAGACTATATTGAGGTTGATGGACAAACCACAGGGGTTGTTAGAGAAATACGGGCTCGTAGCACGAGGATAAATACCAATGATAACATTGATATCATTATTCCCAACTCGGACTTGGTGACCAACAAAATCATTAACTGGACGCTCAAAGAGTCCATTCGCAGGATTAAAATTTCATTTGGGGTTGCCTATGGTACAGATAAAGAATTAGTGAAAAAGGCAGCTTTGGAAGCGGCTGACAATGTTCAATACACTTTACATAATATTCACGGTAAAGAACCGGATGTCTGGTTGATGGAGTTTGGTGATAATAGTGTGAATTATTTGTTGTTAGTTTGGGTTGCCCACTATGGACTGAGACGACCGAACAGGATAAAAAACTATTATAACTGGGAATTGGAT
This sequence comes from Gammaproteobacteria bacterium, assembly GCA_041395445.1. Taxonomy (NCBI): domain Bacteria; kingdom Pseudomonadati; phylum Pseudomonadota; class Gammaproteobacteria; species Gammaproteobacteria bacterium. The sequence continues at coordinate 93,869 of JAWLAO010000005.1, forward strand.
ACCGCATTTAAAAAGTATGGAATTGAAATTCCTTTCCCTCAGCGAGATGTGCATCTGAATATTGTGAGAAAATCTAAAGAATCCAACACTGATTTTAAGAAAACCGAGAACGAAGAATGATTTTTACATGAATCGAATTAATACAGAATATTTTACTCAGCCAACTCAATTGAAGTTACTTTCATAACAGCCTGCGTTCTGTTGTTCACATTTAATTTTCGCATGATTGCTGTGACATGGGCTTTGACTGTAGCCTAGGTGATGTGCAAGTCATAAGCGATTTGTTTGTTGAGAAGACCTTGTTTAATCATTTGCAGAACTTTGTATTGTTGCGGTGTTAGTTCTGAAACAGCTTGAGTGATTTGTTTGATTTCTTCATTGTCAAGTGGAGAAGCAAAGTCGATTTCTTCAGGAAAAAACAAATTTTCTTCAAGAACTGAGCGAATCCCGGCTCGTATTGATTCAATATTTGCGGATTTACTGATATAGCCGAGTGCTCCAAAAGTCTTTGCCTGTCTGATGATTTCTGCTTTTTCAACCCCAGAAATCATGATGACAGGTATATTCGGATAATTCGATTGCATATAACTCAGAGAAGAAAAACCATCAGCTCCGGGCATGTTCAAATCTAAAATCAATAAGTCCGCTTCGTCGTTTTCTTTTACTTGTTTGCGTAGGTCATCGAGTGATTCGCATTCAATAATATCGCAATTTTCATAATCAGAAGTGATTGATTGTTTCAATGCAATTCTGAACATAGGATGGTCATCGGCGATTATTATTTTTTCAACATCGAAGAACATATTATTTATTCACAAAACAATTAACGATTCATGCGATTTTCAATCAAATGTTGCACCACTTCAGGTTCTGCCAATGTGGAAATATCACCGAGATTTTCATAATCATTAGCAGCAATTTTACGCAGAATTCTTCTCATAATTTTGCCGGATCGTGTTTTTGGAAGTCCCGGAGCCCATTGAATCTTATCCGGCGTTGCAATCGGACCGATTTCTTTTCGCACCCATTTAACCAGTTCAGTTCTTAACTCTTCAGTTTCAAAAGTTCCTTTATTCAGTGTGACATAAGCATAAATTCCTTGCCCTTTAATATCATGCGGATAGCCGACAACAGCGGCTTCGGCAACATCATGATGAGCCACTAAAGCGCTTTCAACTTCAGCAGTTCCCATGCGATGCCCTGAAACATTCAGAACATCATCAACACGTCCGGTAATCCATAAATAGCCGTCTTCATCTCGTTTTGCTCCATCGCCGGTGGTGTAGTAACCGGCAAACGCGGCAAAATAGGTTTGATAGAACCGGCCATGATCGCCGTAAACCGTACGCATTTGTCCCGGCCAGCTATCAGCAATCACCAGATTGCCTTCATTAGCACCATCCAGTGTTTTACCTTCATTGTCCAGTAACTTCGGTTGAATTCCAAAAAATGGTAAAGTTGCCGAGCCGGGTTTCAAGTCAATCGCGCAGGGCAGAGGAGTAATCATTATGCCGCCGGTTTCTGTTTGCCACCAAGTATCAACAATCGGACAACGCTCTTCACCAACAACTTCATAATACCATTTCCAAGCCTCCGGGTTGATAGGTTCGCCGACTGAACCAAGAATACGCAATGATTTCCTTGATGTCGCTTTGACCAAATCATCACCTTCTTTCATGATGGCTCTGATTGCTGTTGGTGCAGTGTAACAAATATTCACCTGATGTTTATCACAGACTTGCCAGAAACGACTGAAATTTGGATAGTTGGGAACACCTTCAAACATTAAAGTCGTTGCACCATTTGCAAGTGGTCCGTAAACCACATAGCTATGACCGGTAATCCAACCAACATCAGCAGTACACCAGTAAATATCACCGGGTTGATAATCAAAAACATATTGGAAAGTCATAGAAGCATAAACCAGATAACCACCTGTGGTATGCAAAACACCTTTTGGCTTGCCGGTTGAACCAGAAGTGTACAGAATGAATAACGGGTCTTCCGCATTCATAGGTTCCGGTTCGCAATCGCTCGTTACATCCTGGCAGAAACATCATGATACCAATGGTCATGATCTTTCCAGTTTACTTCCTCATCGGATGTTTTAATCACCAAAACCGACTCCAGATAATCTTTCACACCACTTTTTTCTGTCGCCTTATCGACATTTTTTTCAGCGGTATAACTTTGTTCCCACGTACTCCACGATCGGCGGTAATCACCAACTTGGATTTACAATCAATAATTCGATCACCCAAAGCATCCGGTGAAAAACCACCAAACACCACCGAATGAATCGCACCAATACGTGCACAAGCAAGCATCGCATAAGCCGCCTCAGGAATCATTGGCATGTACAACGTCACTCTGTCACCTTTGACGACGCCAAGTTTCTTGAATGTGTTTGCCATTTTACAAACTTCATCATAAAGTTTCTGGTATGAAATCTTATCAGAGACATCCGGATTATCGCCTTCCCAGATGATTGCCGTTTGATTCGCTTTATCTTTTAAATGTCTGTCAATGCAATTGTATGAAACATTCAATTCACCATCAGCATACCAGCGTATATGCAAATCGTCTTTGGCAAAAGAAACATCTTTAACTTCGGTATAAGGCTTAAACCAGGCCAGTCGCTGACCTTGCTCTTTCCAAAAGCCAACATTATCCTCAATGGATTGCTGGTACATGGTTTGATATTTTTGCTGATCACAATTGGTTCTTTCTTTACACTGTGGATTGATTGGATAAATTGATTTCATTTTTTCATTTCCTGTAAAAGTTTAATCATTACATCTTTGAATACTGTTTTCTATTATACTTTAGTTGAGGGGTTATTTTTAGATTTTTTTATTGCTCTTTATTGGTGTCATACGGAGCGAAGTGTGCGAAGCACACGAAGTCGAATGTATCTTTAATAATCGATATGTTATTCCCGATCATGTACCTGTCATCCTCGTGCTTGACACGGGGATCTAGTCATTTAATGTTCCTTTTTGCTCGTGCGAAAAAGGAACGCAAAAAGCACGCCCCGACATTTAGGCCTTCGGCTTCCTTCAATGCTCGATAATTTTGGCGTTTGCAAAAACTCACATTGCAAGCAATGTTCAAACACTTGCAAACTTATTTCCAAATTTACCTGCGCGTCTCAGCGAAATGTAAGGGGGGGATTATTCCTGTGATATACAATAACCTGTCATTTTTGTAAAAGTATAATATTACGATGACAAATCCTGTAGATACTGTCTTAAAGTTCAAGCATTATATCAAATTATTTGTCAGCTACAGAACAACCATGGGGCTCTGCCCCAAACCCCGAAGTATTTATAAAACAAAAGCAAGTTATGTTACAATGTTTATGTGGTACAGGCAGAAGTGCCAATGACCATAAACGGAAGCAAGGGCAAACTATTTTAGTTTGCCTTGCATTTTTTATAATTTGGATTAAATGCAGTTTCCGATTTCAAAACTCCATAAGAAAGAACTAGCAGCTTCCTCATTACAGCACAAATTGCTACTTTCTTGGGTTTACCTTTGTTTATCAATTTGTCATAAAAGTTGATAAGAATTGGATTGTATTTCTTAGCAACTATAGCTGGCATGTATAAAGATTTACGTAGTCGTTTATGACCCATTTTTGATAATCTAGAGACCTTCAGACTAGTACCAGAGTTTTCAATAAAAGGGTTGATACCTGCATAACTGGTTACTTGCCCAGATGTCGCAAATAAAGAAATATCACCAAGATATGCCAATATTGACCAAGCTGTTATTTCTCCAATTCCATCAATTGTAATCAATAGTTTTACCTGTTTTTTTAGAATCAAATCTTGATTGACACATTCTTTTATTGAGTTTTTAATGACCTTTATTTGTTTTTCAAAGTGCTTTATTGTTTGCTTTATGAATTTAACGGAGACTTTATCTAGGGTTGATTCTAAATGATTTGACGACGTACAGACCAAAATTGCTCTTTATTCTCAATGGATTCTGTGTAAACGGATAGATACTTCTGCATGATTCAAACTTAAATTTGTACGAATCCAAACAGACTAGCATAAAACCAACCGAAATCAATTAGACTTTAGCAGTATTTTTGTTGTTAATCTTGTGAAATAAGAATTTCTGGAAAATTTGTTGAATTACTTTCGGGTATCGGATAATTATCATCACTGTGAAAGGTGAAAACGGCTGAGTTTTTACTTTTTTGTGTTTTATTATTGCCGGCGGCATGAAAAATAGCAGCATGAAAAAACAATAAATCACCTTGTTTCATTTCGACATTTTGGGCTTTCTCAATCCATTGCATAGATTCTGGCAAATCTTCTCTGAGGAAAAGTCTTGCGTCTAATAGTTCTCTGGGTGTTTGCCATTGATGAGATTGTGGAATAACTTGCAAACAACCGTTTTCTGTAACTTCATCATCTAAAGGCAACCAGGTATTTATGAGATGATTATTGGCAAAATTCCAGTATCGAGTGTCTTTGTGCCAATGAGTTTCTGAGCTGAATTGTGGTTGTTTTGTCATCACGCAATTGTGATGAGATTGCACAAAAAAGATTTTTTCCGATTGAAATAAATCTTTCAAAACTTGTATAACCTTTTGATTATTAATCCAAATTTTAAAAACTTCATCACGCGAATAGGCGAGCTTCAATCGTCTGATAGTGTCACCGCCTTTTTCTTCCACAGTTTTGGGAGAACCCGGATAATTGACCTCTTGCTCCAATTCAAAAGGAGCGATGCGGTTTTTAAGATGTTGTTCTGTAGTTTCCTGAATTCGTTGAACGATTGTTTTATCAATAAAATTTCTTTTTATCAGATAACCGTTTTTTTTAAAAAAATCCCATTCAGATTGTGATAATATTTCCAGCTTGTTCAATATATTCATTGGATTAAAGTTGGCGTGAATTATAAGGTATTCGTACGATAAATTCTCAATAAATAAATGTTAATATGATTTTCCATGCATGAAAAAATAAAAAAATACCGTTGGTTGATATTTGATGCCGATAACACTTTGTTTGATTATAACGAAGCAGAAAAGTGCGCTTTGTTGAAAACACTGGATGATTTTGAAATTCAGTATCCACTTGAGACTATTATTGAGACTTATCATCGAATTAACCACCGACTTTGGATGCAGTTTGAAAAAGGTGAGATTAAATCTCAAAAAGAAATTAAACTCAAACGCACCACACAGCTTTTTGATGCTTTAGATGTAACCAGAGATGTGGAACAGTTTGCCGAAGATTATTTGTTTAATTTATCTCAAAACGGACAATTGTTTAGAAATGCGATGGAGGTCATTGATAAATTATCGAACAATCACCAAATGGTTATTATGACGAATGGTATGACAGCAGTGCAAAAACCGCGTTTTGCGGCATCTCCAATTACCAAATACTTCGAGCATGTGATTATTTCTGAAGAGATTAAGCACTCAAAGCCATCAAAAGAGATTTTTGATTATGCTTTTGGATTGATGAATTCGCCGGAAAAACACGAGGTTTTGATGATTGGTGATAATCTTGGCTCGGATGTTCAAGGTGGAATTAACTATGGGATTGATACTGTTTGGTTCAACTTGTATCAGCAGAAAGCAAAACACAAAGCCACCTATGAGGTCAGAAACTTGCGGGAGTTTATCGGCAAAGCGGAATAATTTGACAACATAATTGTTAAACCTTGTACATTGGCTTTATAAAATTTAAAATTCTCAAAAATTTATATTTTTCATTGAATTATGCTTACAACTTCTGAAATTAGAAAGAAATTTATCGATTACTTTGTTGCACATAAACATGCTGCTGTACCCAGCAGTTCGCTGGTTCCTGTTGATGATAATACCTTGCTTTTTGTTAATGCCGGCATGGTGCAGTTTAAAAATATGTTTCTGGGAGCGGAAAAGAGAGACTACAACCGCGCGGTGAGTTCACAAAGATGTGTCCGTGCCGGTGGCAAGCATAATGACCTTGATCAGGTGGGTTACACCGCAAGGCATCATACATTTTTTGAAATGTTGGGAAATTTCAGTTTTGGTGATTATTTCAAACAGGATGCGATACGATTTGCCTGGGAGTTTTTAACTAAGGAGTTGAAATTGCCGCAAGAAAAACTGATGGTGACAGTTTTTGAAGATGATGATGAAGCAGAAAAAATCTGGATGGAGGAAATCGGACTTCCAAAGGAAAAAGTTGTAAGAATAGGAGCCAAGGATAATTTCTGGCAAATGGGTGATACCGGCCCTTGTGGTCCTTGCTCAGAGATTTTCTACGATCATGGAGAACATATTGCCGGAGGCCCTCCGGGTTCACCGGATGAAGATGGCGATCGTTTTATCGAAATCTGGAATTTAGTCTTTATGCAATTTGATCGTCAAACCGATGGTTCTTTGGTTCCGTTACCGAAACCTTGTGTGGATACAGGCATGGGATTGGAGCGGGTGACGTCAATTTTACAGGGCAAACATAACAATTACGATATTGACTTATTTCAGCATATTATCAAATACATAGCAGAACTATTAAATGTAAAAGATTTATCCAGTCCATCGTTAAAAGTCATTGCTGATCACATTAGAACCTGTGCGTTTTTGATAAGTGATGGTGTGCTACCCGGAAACGAGGGTAGAGGATATGTGCTCAGACGCATTATTCGCCGAGCGATTCGTCATGGTTATAAACTTGGAGCAAATGAAACCTTTTTTTATAAGGTCGTCACTCCTTTGGTTGAAGTGATGGGTGATGCCTATCCTGAACTTAAAAATAATCAAAAACAGATTGAGTCGGCATTACAAAAAGAAGAATTACGCTTTGCTGAGACTCTGGAAACAGGAATGTCGTTGTTAACAAAAGCAATGGAGTCCATGAAAACGGATGTTATTTCAGGCGAAGTCGCATTTAAACTCTATGACACCTATGGTTTTCCGCTAGACCTTACTCAGGATGTTGCTCGGGAATCCGGTTTAAAAGTTGATGAAGACGGTTTCAATCAATGTATGCAGGAACAGAAAGATCGTTCTAAAGCATCCGGTGGCTTTGATCAAGGCAATCAGCTTCCAAGTGAATTGATAGCCAGTTTGTCAGCAACTGAATTTAGCGGTTATGAAAAACATGAAGACTCTGCGACTTTATTGGCAATCATTCAGGATGGAAAACAGGTTGAATCATTGTCTTCTGGTGAATCCGGTATTGTGATTTTAAATCAAACTCCTTTCTACGCAGAATCCGGCGGACAAATCGGTGATTCCGGTGAAATTATGACAAATTTTGGCAATTTTGAAGTTTCCGATACTCAAAAAGCTGCCGGTCAGTTCTTTTTACATATCGGAAAGATGTCAAAAGGTAAAGTATCGCAAGGGGATGATGTCGTCGCTCGAATTGATTCTCAGAAGCGCGGAAAAATTGTTCTTAATCACACGGCGACGCATTTGTTACACAAGGTATTGCGTGAACATTTAGGAAGTCATGTACAGCAGAAAGGTTCTATTGTATCGGATGATAAGCTGAGGTTTGACTTTTCGCACGGCGAAGCAATTAGCCCAGAGCAATTGCGTCAAATTGAAAGCGATGTTAATACTCATATTCGTGCCAATTATCAGGGTCAAACCAAGTTGATGAAATATGATGAAGCGGTTAAATATGGAGCGATGGCTTTATTTGGAGAGAAATATGGTGATGAAGTTCGTGTGCTGGATTTCGGTGGATATTCCATCGAACTTTGTGGTGGAACTCACGCTAAAAACACCGGTGAAATTGGTCTTTTTAAAATAGTCAGTGAGTCCTCAATTGCTGCGGGAATCAGAAGAATTGAAGCTGTGACCGGTATTGAGGCAATAAATTATTTGCAAAGTAATGATGAAAAATTAAATAATATCATAGCGTTAACACATTCTTCTCAACAGAATGTAACAACTAAGATTTCTGATATTCTGGATAAGAATAAAACTCTTGAGAAAAAACTTCAACAACTTGAGGTGAAGCTGGCAAGTACAGCAGCAAAAGATTTATGGTCGGAAGTTGAAGAGGAAAATAATAATAACTTCTTATTTAAAGTTCTTGAAAATTTTAAAGTTGAGAATCTTCGGTCTATCGTTGATGATTTTAAATCAAAATATTCTTCAGGTGTTGTTGTTTTAGCCAATCACAACGAAGATAAAGTTCAATTAATTTGCGCCGTAACATCTAATTTGGTGCAGTCAATCAAAGCCGGCGATATTATCAGAGAGATATCTGCACAGATTTCAGGCAAAGGGGGTGGAAGACCTGACTTTGCTCAGGGTGGTGGAGTGAGTGATTTAAAAAATCTTCAGCATGTCATGCAACAAAGTCGGAGTGAAGTAACAAACTTATTAAATATTTGATAAAATACTTCAAATTCCAATTAAAATGTAGTCTAATGCCTGTCCTAGATTTTATGGATAATCTCACAAAAATAAATATAATAATAATTCCCCAAGAGGAATAAAACAGGATACGTTTAGGAGATATTAATGTTAATTTTAACACGCCGTGTTGGTGAAACTTTAATGATTGGTGACGATGTCACAGTAACTGTACTTGGTGTAAAAGGAAACCAGGTAAGAATAGGAATCAATGCCCCCAAGGAAATTGCTGTTCACAGGGAAGAAATCTATGAGCGTATCAGAAATGAGCAAGGAGATGATTCTGAAGAAAATTTAGGGAACGAATAACTAATTCACTTTTTTATATTTGAAAGTTGCTTTGTAAATGAAGCATTGAGAAGTTTTTCCGATTAATAAATAATTCTTATTACACTGTCGGGAAAAATAACCTTAAAGGTTTAATTGTTTGGAGAGATGGCCGAGAGGCTGACTAAATCGTCTGGAACGATTTGAACAGCCACAGGCTGGCCCGAAGGGTGGAGGACAGGAGTCCGAAATAATGCGCTGCGCCTTGTATGATGCATCGCAGATTTACTGTTCGGAGTAAAGATACAATTTTGGAGAGATGGCCGAGAGGCTGAAGGCGCTCCCCTGCTAAGGGAGTATGGGTTAAAAGCTCATCGAGGGTTCGAATCCCTCTCTCTCCGCCATATTCAAAGAGATTCATTTTATGAGTTAATTTGAATTCTTTCTAGAATTATGAAAAAAGTTAATTTCAATTAACATTGATATTGACATTAAATGAGCAAATCATCATAATTCGCGTCTGCTTGAAAAATGCGCCCGTAGCTCAGCTGGATAGAGTACCTGGCTACGAACCAGGCGGTCGGAGGTTCGAATCCTTCCGGGCGCGCCAATCAGGCAGAAACTTGTGATTTTTTTCATAAAAGTCATAATTGTCGAAAATGACAAGAAACATTAACTCCAGCTAGGTTTTTCTACCACTGAAGTGGTGTTTTGAAAAATAAGACTTGAATTAATGATAGTTAATGGAAAAACACGGGCTTTTTAATAAATATTTGGAAAATATCATTGACCTAAGGTTGGATAGTAAATAAAATTCCACGCCTTATTTTGATATGATAGATTTGATAATCTAGGAATATTGTCGGGGTATAGCGCAGTCTGGTAGCGCAACTGCTTTGGGAGCAGTGGGTCGGGAGTTCGAATCTCTCTACCCCGACCAATTTGAATAAGCGTCCGTAGCTCAACTGGATAGAGCATCGCCCTTCTAAGGCGAGGGTTGCAGGTTCGAGTCCTGCCGGGCGTGCCATTTGTGGCGGCTGTAGTTCAGTTGGTAGAGCCCAGGATTGTGATTCCTGTTGTCGCGGGTTCGAGTCCCGTCGGCCGCCCCAATATTCTCAGATTCCAATCGAAAATAATCACATCACATGTCAAATATAGTAGCTTTCTTGTATTTTCAAGGTAAGCAAATGCGAAAGTGGCGGAATTGGTAGACGCGCTGGATTTAGGTTCCAGTATCGCAAGATGTGAGAGTTCGAGTCTCTCCTTTCGCACCATTCATTCGATGTATAACTTTGGAGCAAACATGCAAATCTCTATAGATAAAAATGAAGGTTTGGAAAGGAATTTAACAGTATCAATTCCTGCAGAAGATATTAAATCAAAAGTAGCAGATAAACTCAAAGAAATCAGCAAGCAAGTTAAAATCAAAGGGTTCAGACCCGGTCGAGTACCTAACAATGTGCTGAATAATAAATTTGGAAAACATGCCAGACAAGAAGTTCTTGGTGAAATGATGAACTCAATCATCCAAGACGCTGTTAAAGAGCATGAACTTTCAATTGCCGAAGCTCCTCAAGTGACCGAAGCCAAAGACTTGGATGATGGTGGTTATTCATTTAAAGCAAAACTGGAAGTTTTGCCGGAAATTCCTGAAATTGACTTCTCTAAAGTTAAAGTAAAGAATGAAACTGCTGAAGTTGATGACAAAGATGTTGATGGCATGATTGCTAAACTTCAAAAACAAAAGCAAGAGTGGAAAGATTCAAAAGCTGCCATTAAAAAGGGAGACTTGGTAACTATCGAGTATGTAGCCAAAAAGGGTAAAAAGAATGTTCACCCTGAGGAAGGAAAAGAAAAAATGGGTATCCTTTTGGGTGAAAGCGGAGTTCCGGATGAACTTGTTTCTGCAATTGTTGGTATGAAAATTGAAGAAAGTAAATCTGAGGAAATTGAGTTCCCTGAAGCATTCAATGTGAAACCAATGGCTGGGCAAAAATTAAAAATTGATTTTGAAGTGGTCAGCCATAAACGTGGAAAATTACCTAAAGTCGATGAGGAGTTTGTGAAATCATTTGGCGTTGACTCAGGTAAAGAAGAAGATTTACGTAATGAAATCGCCGACAATTTAAAACGTGAATTAAAAAACGTCATACAAGCCAAAAATAAAACGGCAGTTCTGAAAGCATTGCGAGAAGAAGTTAAAGACCTTGCAATTTCAGATAAGATGATTGCTAGAGAAAGCGCAGCTTTAGCACATCAATCAATGGAACAAGCCAGACAAATGGGAATTCAAAACCCTCCTCATCCGGATCACAAAAACTTTGAAGGTTTGGCAAAAGAAAGAATTCTTAATTCTTTGTTAATCAGTAACATTGCGAAAAAGCAAAATGTTCAAGTGGATTACACAAAAGTGAGAGAAAAAATCATCGAAATTTCTCAAACCTTTGAAAACCCTTCAGAAATTGTCGAGTATTATTACAAAACGCCTGAGTTGTTATCTTCAATTGAGGGTTCTGTTCTTGAAAATCAAGTTATTGACTGGGTTACAGCAAATGTTGATTTGAGCAGTAAAAAAGTTTCATTTGATAAAATAATGGAATCTGCATAATTTAATTCTTTCGGAGTCAGATATGTCTAAGCATGAAGAAATGATGAATTTAGTTCCAATGGTTGTTGAACAAACTTCCAGAGGTGAGCGTTCGTATGATATTTTTTCACGACTATTAAAAGAAAGAATTATTTTTATGATTGGGCAAGTCGAAGAAAGAATGGCCAACTTAATTGTTGCTCAATTGCTATTTCTTGAAGCTGAAAACTCTGAGAAAGATATTTCACTTTATATCAATAGTCCGGGTGGAGTTGTAACTGCAGGAATGTCAATTTATGACACGATGCAATTTATCAAACCGGATGTGAGTACCATTTGCATGGGGCAAGCAGCCAGTATGGGGTCGTTAATTCTTTCTGCCGGAGCGAAAGGAAAAAGATACTCATTACCTAATTCAAGAATTATGATTCACCAGTTATCAGGTGGATATCAGGGACAGGCCTCCGATATTGATATTCATGCTCGTGAAGCCTTGAAATTAAAAACCAGATTGAATGAAGTTATGGCAAAGCACACCGGTAAAACTGTTGAGCAGATTGAGAAAGACACTGATCGTGATAACTTTTTCAGTGCTGATGAAGCAGTTGAATATGGATTAATTGACAAGGTTATAACAAAACGAAAATAATCAAACTTTATATCAACAAAAGCCGGTAATTCAAATCATTGAGTTATCGGCTTTTTTTATTTTACAAAGTAACAAAAAATAACTTTAAATTGATGATAATTGCCCCAATAATGGCTGTTGACCAGATTATTGTCAAAAAAGCGAATTATCTGTAAAAAGAAGGTTCGCATACAAGTTTCAAATTTAGTAGAATGAACTTTGACGATAATGTGAAGTCAAGCAAGTTAATTGGCAAGTTGGAAATAGAACGATGACAAAGAAAAGAGATGAAGGCAATAAGGATGATTTGAAATACTGCAGTTTTTGCGGGAAGAGCCAAAAAGAAGTTCCTAAGTTAATTGCTGGTCCAAGTGTTTACATTTGTGACGAGTGTGTCGATTTATGTAATGAAATTATTCGTGAAGAATTTGAGGAAGCAATTTCTGATGAAGAAATGGCATTACCTTCACCAAAAACGATTCATCAATATCTTAATGATTATGTGATTGGTCAAGAACATGCCAAGAAAGTACTTTCCGTTGCAGTTTATAATCATTACAAAAGAGTTCGATCCAATCAAAAAAATAAAAATCACAAAGATCAAGTTGAGCTCTCGAAATCAAATATTTTATTGGTTGGTCCAACAGGTTCCGGTAAAACATTGCTTGCAGAAACTCTTGCCAGAGTGCTAAATGTTCCATTCACAATTGCAGACGCTACATCTCTGACGGAAGCTGGCTATGTGGGAGAAGATGTTGAAAATATTATTCAAAAACTCCTGCAAAAGTGTGATTACGATGTTGAGAAAGCTGAAAGCGGTATTGTATATCTTGATGAAATTGACAAAATTTCTCGGAAATCTGACAATCCTTCGATTACTCGTGATGTTTCCGGTGAAGGTGTACAGCAAGCTCTGTTAAAATTGATCGAAGGGACTGTTGCTTCAGTGCCACCTCAAGGTGGACGTAAGCATCCTCAACAAGAATTCTTGCAAGTAGATACGAAAAATATTTTGTTTATTTGTGGTGGGGCGTTTTCTGGTTTGGAGAAAATCATTGAAAGACGTTCGCAAAAAACAGGAATTGGATTTTCCGCAGAAGTCAAAAGTAAAAAGTCAGACAAAGAAGAATTGGCTTTATTTACTGATTTACAACCGGACGACTTAGTCAATTATGGTTTGATTCCTGAGTTTGTGGGGCGATTACCGGTTGTAGCTACACTTGAAATGCTGGATGAAAAGGCATTAATTAAAATATTGGTAGAACCGAAGAATGCTATCACTAAACAATTTAAATATATGTTTGAATTGGATGATGTTGAACTCGATATTCGTGACGACGCATTAATCGCAATTGCAAAGCAAGCCTTGAAACGCAAAACCGGTGCGCGTGGTCTTCGTACGATTATGGAAAAAGCATTGCTAGATATTATGTACGATATCCCTGATATGAAAGATGTTAAAAAAGTCGTCATTGATCGCGCAGTGATTGAAGAAGGTAATAATCCCATTGTTGTAAGAGACAGTGTCGCAAAAGTAGTGAATGAAAATTAATTTATGACATCAACTGAAAACAATTTGACAGCGGTTTTGCCACTTAGGGATTTAGTTATTTTCCCGGGAATGGTGGTTCCATTATTTGTTGGTCGTGAAAAATCATTGAAAGCATTAGAGCATTCAATGAAAAATAATAAACCGATTGTGCTGGTTTCACAGAAAAACGCTGAAACCGATAACCCGGGAATTGAAGACATTTATTCTATTGGAACATTAGCGAATATTTTGCAAATGGTCAAATTACAGGATGGCACACATAAAGTTCTCATTGAGGGAATCCACAAAGTTGGTCTCAATCATATTCAGGATGGAGAGTTTTTTACTTCTGTAATTGCAAAGATTGAAGATACCAAAACATTAAAACCACATGAGCTGGAAGTTTTAGTAAAATCTTTAAAAAAGCAATTTGACTATTTTTCCAAGCAAGATAGCAAAATTCCAAAAGAACTGATTAGCTCTGTCACTAATATTGATGATGCTTCTAAGCTGGCAGATACCATATCCGCTCATATCAATATCAGTCTGGATAAAAAGCAAGATTTATTAGAGCAACCGGATGTTGCTAAAAGGATTGAGTCGTTATTGATGGTTCTTGATACAGAACTCGAGATGATTGAAGTCGAGAAGAAAATTCGTAAGAGAGTTAAAAAACAGATTGAAAGGAATCAAAAAGAATATTATCTGAACGAACAAATTAAGGCAATTCAACGAGAGCTGACTGATATTGATGAGAAGAACTCAGAATATGGTGAATTAGAAAAGAAAATTGCAGAGACAAAACTCAGTCAGAATGCTAGAGAAAAGGTTTTACAAGAGTTTAGAAAATTAAAACTCATGCCTCCGATGTCAACCGAGGCAACAGTAGTCAGAAACTATCTGGATACCATACTTAATCTTCCTTGGGAAAAACGCAATAAAGTTAAAACAGATTTAGAATATGCACGTAAAATTCTGGATGAAGACCATTTTGGTTTGGAAGAAGTCAAAGAGAGAATTTTAGAATTTCTTGCAGTCCAAAAACGCAAGAAAAAAATGAAAGGTCCGATAATGTGTTTAGTCGGTCCACCTGGTGTTGGAAAAACATCTCTTGGAAAGTCCATTGCAAAAGCAACAAGTCGTGTTTATAGCCGTATGTCTTTAGGAGGCGTCAGGGATGAGGCGGAGATTCGTGGCCATCGAAGAACTTATATTGGTTCGATGCCGGGAAGAATCATTCAAAATCTGACAAAAGCCAAATCATGCAATCCATTAATGCTACTAGACGAGTTGGATAAAATGAGTTCTGACTTTCGTGGCGATCCGTCATCAGCATTACTAGAGGTGTTAGATCCCGAACAAAACAGCACATTCGCTGATAATTATCTGGATATGGAATTTGACTTGTCAGAAGTGATGTTTATTGCAACTGCAAACTCACTCAATATTCCAGGTCCTTTGCGGGATCGTATGGAAGTTATAAGTATTCCGGGTTATACAGAGCACGAAAAAATTGAAATTGCGATAAAATATTTAATACCTAAACAGATCGAATCCAATGGATTGAAGAAAAGTGAGCTGACAATCAGCAGAGCGGGTATCAGAGAAATCATCAGATACTATACCAAAGAGTCCGGTGTCAGAAATCTGGAAAGGGAAATCTCCAAAGTTTGTCGGAAGGTCGTTAAACAAATTTTAACTGACGAAAAAATTAAAAAAATAAATATTTCAATCAAAAATATCGAAGAGTATCTGGGTGTCAGAAAAACCAATTATGGCAAAGCTGAGCAAAAGAACGAGGTTGGAATGGTAACAGGGTTAGCTTGGACCGAAGTTGGTGGTGAGTTGTTACAAATCGAATCAACTGTGCTACCTGGAAATGGCAAGCAAATCCTAACCGGACATCTGGGTAAGGTTATGAAAGAGTCCATTCAAGCCTCTTACTCAGTTGTAAAATCAAAAGCTCAGTCATTGGGAATCGACATCGCCGCATTGGAACAAAAAGACATTCATATTCATGTGCCTGAAGGAGCAACTCCCAAAGATGGTCCTAGTGCCGGTATTGGTATGTGTGTTGCATTGGTTTCGGCATTAACAAATAACCCTGTTCGCTCTGAAATTGCAATGACAGGCGAAATAACATTACGTGGAAAAGTCCTTGAAATTGGCGGTTTAAAAGAGAAACTATTAGCCGCTTTACGCGGAGGAATAAAAAAAGTAATAATTCCATTTGACAATGCAAAGGATTTGATTAAAATGCCCACTCAGGTTAAAAATGAGCTGGAAATCATACCTGTTAAATATATCGAAGAAGTATTTGAAATTGCATTGGAGAAGGGGTTGAAACCTATATCTGATGAAGATTTTAGTGTCATGCTTGGTATAGATAAAGGTGCTAAAAAGCCACCTCGTGAAACATTTAGTCACTAACTAAATACTTAAACTCAGAGTGTGGTTGATTGCTTAGCGAAATACTGAAATTATTGGTAAATAATTTAAAAAAAAATACCACTTTTGAAAACAATAGAGTACAATTCGTTTTCGGAATTTTTACTGAATAAGAATATATCTAAAAGTTAATCTCAAAAGGATTTACTTTTTTAAAAATTGGAGTTTATACAATATGAAAAAAGCAGATTTTGTTAAAGAAGTAGCTGAAAAAGCAGGCGTATCACAAGCTACAGCTAACTCTTGCTTGGAAGCAATGATTGGAACAGTAACAGATTGTTTGAAAGATGGGGATTCTTTGACTTTTGTTGGATTTGGAACTTTCTCTGTAAAAGAAAGAGCAGCAAGAAAAGGTCGCAATCCAAGAACTGGTGCTACAATTGACATTAAAGCATCAAAAGTTCCAACTTTCAAAGCGGGTAAAGCATTAAAAGACGCTTTAAACTAATAAATAAGCCCTAATTTGAAAAATATTGGGTGCTTAGCTCAGCTGGGAGAGCATCGCCCTTACAAGGCGAGGGTCGGGGGTTCGATCCCCTCAGCACCCACCAAACAATGCGGAGTGGTAGTTCAGTTGGTTAGAATACCGGCCTGTCACGCCGGGGGTCGCGGGTTCGAGTCCCGTCCACTCCGCCACTTATCAGAAAGGGTGTCAATGTGACACCCTTTTTTTATTACACAATTAAAATAGTATAGAATTATGCTAAGAGACATTAAACAACAATCATCAGGTTTAACAGCCAAAATATTACTTGGTTTAATTATAATTTCTTTTGTTTTTTGGGGCGTAGGAAGTCAATTAATGACCTCAGGAAACGATTCAGCAGCTGTTGTCAATGGAGACAAGGTCTCATTTGATGATTTTAACCAAGCGGTTCAGGCTGATAGAAATAGAATGACTCAACAATTTGGCGATAGTTTGGGATCAGAATATTTTGAAACTGAGAATTACAAACGAGGAATTTTAAATCGTTTGGTTGAATCTGAACTTTTAAAACAGGAAGCCAGTAAGTTTTCCTATGATGTCAGACCAGAGCGTATCAAAGAATATATTGAATCAGCTCCGGCACTCCAAATTGATGGAAAGTTCAGTAAAGAAGCTTATGCTAATTATCTGAAAAGTGTCAGAAAATCACCGGAGATGTTGCAAGTTCAGATTGAGGACGAATTAAAAACATCTGCGATTCCATTAATGATTTCTGAGACTGCATTTAGTCTTGATTCTGAAATCAAAAAACAAAATCAACTATCAAAACAAAAGCGTAACTTCGACTATTTTGAATTGTCAGCCAATGACTTTATGGATAAAGTTGAAGTCTCTGATGAAGAAATAGAAAATCATTATACTGAATTTGGTAATGATTATATGACTGAAGAAAAGGTTTCAGTTAACTATATTGAATTATCAGCAGCCGATGTGGCCTCAGAAGTTGAAGTCACTGATGAAGAGGTTGCTACTTACTACACTGCAAAAAAAGACTCTTTGACAAATCCGGAAAAACGCAAAGCATCGCATATATTGCTTCCGGTTAGTGGCGATGATGCAGAAAGTGTCAAAGCTGAGATTGAAAAAGTAGCTGCACGAATAGCGAGTGGTGAAGATTTTGTTGAAGTCGCAAAAGAAGTATCAAAAGATCCGGGTTCAGCTCCTAATGGTGGTGACTTGGGTTGGGTTTCAAAAGGTGATATGGTTAAACCCTTTGAAGATAAGTTATTTTCAATGAATGAGGGAGAAATCTCTGAGCCGGTTCTATCTGATTTCGGTTATCACATTATTAAATTAGATGAAATTCAATTGCCCAATATTCCAACATTGGATGAAATCAAAGAAACACTGGTTGATGAATTAAAGCAAGAAAAATCAAAAGAACTTTTCTTAACCAAAGCTGATGAGTTAGACACAATTGTGATTGACTCAGATAATGTTTTAGAGGTCGCTGCTGAGAACTTTGGCTTGTCAGTTCAGACAACTGAAGCTTTTACCAGAAGAGGTGGTATTGGTGTTTCAGCTAATCAGAATTTTATACAAGCCGCGTTTTCTGATACTGTTAAAACAGATAGTGAAACTAGCCAGATGGTAGACTTGGGTGAAAATCACATCGCCTATCTCCACATCAATGAGCATATGTTACCGACTAAAAAACCTTTAGAAGAAGTTTCAGATATTATTAAAAATAAACTGAAAACAGAGAAATCTAAGGAAATGGCTCAAAAAGAAGTTGAAACATTAGTAGATGCTATTAATAAGGGTGAAAAAACTTTGTCTGAAGCAGCAACTGAGCATGAAAAAACTGTAACGGAAGCAGTTGATGTGGAAAGAATCGGTTCTAAACAGCCATTTATGCTTGTTAAAAATGTATTTAGTTTAAAACTGGATTCTGAGAATAATAAAGTTGTTAAAGTTGACTCTTCAGGAAATTCTTATGCTGTTGTCTTGTTAAAAGCTGTTAGTAACCCTGACTCTGAAAGTTTGACCGAAGAAGACAAGGCTCAAATTGCTTCTCAGATTGAAAGAACTTCAACAAATAATGAAGTCGTTAACTTTACAAATTATCTGAAAAGCAAGGCAGATGTGAATATTAACGAAAAGATATTTGAAACTAATCAATAATGAACTCTGAGTGATGTCTTTTGACATCACTCATTTGCAATATGCGTAACAATACTCAATCAATTTCCGATAAAATATTTGGCGAATTTGATCGTTTTTTAAAGATTGTTGCCCACAAGCCGGCAGCACCTCATACTCCAACTCCCAAAAGCGAAGCTATTGATGTTGAATTGTCAGATTATGATAAGCGCAACATCCAAGGTTTGATGCGTATTAATCACACCGGAGAAGTGTGTGCTCAGGCACTTTATTATGGACAGGCAATGTTTGCCAAAGATGGCTCAACTCATGCTCATTTGATTCAAGCTGCCGCTGAGGAACATGATCACTTATACTGGTGCCAAGAAAGGTTAGATGATTTAGGGGCAAGAGTTAGTATCTTAAATCCCTTTTGGTATATCAGTTCATTTGCTTTGGGTGCGACTGCAGCCTTTTTTGGTGATAGAGTCAGTTACGGTTTTGTCATTGAAGTTGAAAATCAGGTTGAAGATCATTTACAGGAACATATTGAACAAATTCCACAAGAAGATATAAAAACTCACGCAATCCTCAAACAAATGCAATTAGATGAAATTCGTCATGCAAATGATGCCAGAGATGCCGGAGGAGTGGACTTACCAATTCCTGTAAAGAAAATCATGGCAGCAATGTCAAAATTTATGAAATTTTTGGTGTACAGAATTTAATAATCCCTAAAAGTCAGGCTGAAAACACCAGTGCCAAGGTTCATAAATAACTCCCGTTGAGTTATTTCTAGGATAAGAAAGATAAAAACCAAATTGATTCGCATTCTGAACTAGCCAAGTAAAAGCATCGCTCTTTTCAAACTCTTCTTCCAGAACGGCTTCACCTTTAGAAGTTAAATCAATGGCAAACCCTGTATGATGTTCGCTAAAACCGGGTAAGACATTAACTTTAAGAATTTCTTCTAATTTCTGACCTTTGTCAATTTTATTAAGAATTAGCTTTTTTTGATACTGAATAGACCTAAATGCTGAAACAACCTGGAGTTTGATGCCATCTTTTTTTGCGGCCTTCTTCATTTTTTTCCAGTATTTTCCTGCAAGTGGATGAAGAAAAATATCACGATTAAATATATCTTTCTTGAATCTTTTTAATCGACCGGCTTCAAAATGAACGGGGAATGAGTATTCATCTATTTCAGTGAAGATATTATTAATTTTTTTTAAATGTTGCCAATATAGTTCTAACCAGTTATCGGCTGAAGGGTGTAAAAACAACGATTTAGCCTCAGTTTTATAGGATTTGTTATTATATTTTTCTTTCAGCTTAACTTTAATTTTATCTTTTTTAACAAGAAGTTTCCCTATTTTTTTATTGTCAAATCGATCCAATATGAAATAAGTATCTGAGGATGATTTGGATAGTGAGATTCTAGTCAGCGATTGATTCAATATTTGCCTCCCAGTTTTTTCCATCAAAGCCTTTGACTTTGAGAGGTAAGTTTGAAAACTCATCTAAGCATCTGACATTGATGCTCCATTGGTCAGGATGTGAACGGGGTTGATAAAATGACTTGATTCCACATTTTTTGCAAAAATAATGGTTAGCAATTTTTTTATTGAATTGATAATTTTCGATATTATTCCAATCCGTTAATAACTCGAAGTCAGATTTTGGAATGATTAGATGTAAAAAACCTGTTTTCTCACAAATACTACAATTACACGCCAGAATTTCAGTATCTTCGATAGGCTGTGAAAGTTGAAAGGAATACCTAACTTGACCGCAATGACAACCGCCTTTATATTCATAATTATTCATGCTATAAATCATACAAGTTTTAATTGATTGTTCAATCTTATATTATCTTTTAGTTTCAAAATATGCGATAATCCTGCGGTTTAAATTTCTTAACAAATTATTAGATTCAGGAGAATTTTATGAGTTTTTTTATTTCTGATGCTGTTGCTCAAACTGCTGGTGCGGCGCAAGCTCCAAGTGCTTGGGGATCTTTGATTCCATTAGTTTTAATTTTTGTTGTTTTTTACTTTTTACTGATTCGCCCGCAACAAAAAAAGATGAAAGCTCATCAAGAAATGGTTGCAGCATTAGCAAAAGGCGATGAAGTCACTACTAATGGTGGGATTTTAGGCAGGATTATTTCTCTGGATGATTCATTTGTAACGCTTGAAATCGATCAAAATGTCACCATAAAACTACAGCGTGGTGCTGTGGCTCATGTTTTACCTAAAGGGACAATAAAGTCAATTAAGTAGTCAAACAAATTAATAAGGCAAGTTGCTTTTAGTCGTCATAGCAAAAAAAACAGTATAAAAAAACAGGAAGAACTATGAACCATTATCCATTATGGAAAAATCTTCTTATCGTCATTATTTTGGCATTGGGTGTGTATTATGCATCGCCGAATTTATACGAAAGAAGTCCGGTTATTCAAACCAGTGCAATTAAAGCACAACCGGTTGATGAAAACTTGGTTGCTCAAATTAGTGAACAATTGGATGCAGCAGGAATTTCCGGGTATAAAATTGTTCAGGAAAATGACACCATCATTACCAAATTTGCTAATGTAGAAGACCAGTTGAAAGGTAAAGAAATCATTAGTAGTCTGGAAGGTTATAAATCAGCATTAAACTTAAGGACTTTTATTCCTGAATGGTTGCAAAACTCGGGCGGAAAAGCTATGAGCTTGGGTTTGGATTTGATGGGTGGAGTTTACTTTCTGATGGAAGTGGATATGGACGAAGCCATGGAAAACAAATACAACCAGATTCGTGGTGATGTTATTCGTATTCTTTCAAAGGAAAAAATTTCTAAAAAAGGGATCAAATGGGATGATGGTAAACTATTGGTAACTTTTAAATCAGAAGAATTGGCATCTAATGCATTTGATAAATTAAGAAAGCAAGTAGCCGATGTGAGTTTTAAACAACGAAATCTGGATGGCGTTGAAACTTTGATTGGGACTTTGAAAGAGACCTCAATTTCTGAAATTAAAAACAAGTCGATTGAACAAAATATTTCGACAATCCGTAGCCGTGTTAATGAATTTGGTGTTTCAGAACCAATTGTTCAAAAACAAGGAGCGGATCGTATTGTTGTACAACTTCCGGGTGTGCAGGATTCTTCTGAAATTAAAGACACATTGGGTTCCGTGGCTACTTTGGAATATCGCGCAGTGAATATGGACTCAACACAAAATGCTTACCAAATTCATCAATCTGGCAAACCGGCACCTTTGGGCTATAAAATTTATTTTGAATCAGATGGTCAACCGGTTTTATTAAGTAATCGTATTATTGTTTCCGGAGATCAATTGATAGATGCAACTGCTGGAATCAACCAGGAAACAGGTCAACCACAAGTATCGGTTCGATTGAATAGTATTGGCGCAAAACGCATGCTTGATTTTACCAAGGATAATGTTGGTAATAATATGGCCGTTGTATATAAAGACCGTGAATTAATAAGTACCGATCCTGAAACCGGTAAAAAAATCTATCGCCCAAGAGAAACCGTTATTAGTAATGCGGTAATTAATGGAGTCTTTAGTGACCGTTTCCAAACATCAGGTTCAATGACAACAAAGGATGCGTCAAAACTGGCATTATTGTTACGTTCAGGCTCACTGTCAGCACCGGTTGAAATCGTCAGAGAAAGAACAATCGGACCTTCTTTAGGTAAGGAAAACATTGAAAAAGGTTTTAAATCTGTTGCTACAGGTTTCGTCCTGGTTTTGGTATTTATGCTAATTTACTACAAAGTTTTCGGTATTGTTGCGAATATTGCTTTGACATTTAATGTGGTATTAATGGTTGCCTTGTTGTCTCTATTAGGAGCGACATTAACTTTGCCGGGGATTGCCGGGATTGTATTAACCGTTGGTATGGCGGTGGATGCAAATATCTTGATTTTTGAGAGGATAAGAGAGGAGTTGAGACTTGGTAACTCCCCTCAAGGAAGCATTAAAGCCGGCTATGACAAGGCATTGTCAACTATTGCAGATGCCAATGTGACCACTTTTATTGCTGCTATTGTGCTATTTGCTTTTGGAACTGGGCCAATTAAAGGCTTTGCTGTGACATTAAGTATCGGTATTGTCACATCAATGTTTACGGCAATTATGGTTTCCAGAGCGATTGTAAATTTGATTTATGGTCGTAAACGCAAATTGCAATCATTGTCAATTTAAGGAGAAGAACATGAAATTTCTAACTAAATTAAAATTTGATTTTATGTCTTATCGTAAGGCAGCTTTGGTTTTGTCTCTGACCTTGATTGCGATTTCAATCTCAGCTTTATTTGTTCGGGGGTTGAATTTCGGATTGGATTTTACTGGTGGAACCGCTGTCGTTGTAGAGTTTGAAAATAGCCCAAACTTAGAATCCATTCGATCTGCTTTGGAAAAAGATAGCTTTGTGGATGCTTCAGTCCAAAGTTTTGGTTCAGCAAAATCGGTACAAATTCGCTTTCAATCCAAGAACGAAGAAGAGTCAACCCAGTTGAGAGATCAAATTGAAAGAGTGATTCTTTCAATGGACGCTACAGCAGAAGTGGGTAGAGGTGATTTCATCGGCTCTCAAGTTGGAGATGAATTAGTTGAGCAGGGTTCTCTGGCAATTTTATATGCTATCTTGGGTATTTTGTTGTATGTGACGATTCGATTTGAATGGCGCTTTTCACTGGGCTCAGTTATTGCATTGGTGCATGACGTAATAATCACTGTTGGTGTGTTTTCAATCACGCAGATTGAGTTTGATTTAACGATTCTTGCTGCATTGTTGGCGGTGATAGGTTATTCACTCAACGATACTATTGTAGTGTTTGACCGTGTGAGGGAAAATTTTCTGTCAATGCGCAAGAAAACTCCGCAAGAAGTTTTCAATGTCTCCATTAGCCAAACCCTTTCAAGAACGGTGATTACTTCGTTTACCACATTATTAGTATTACTGGCGTTGTTCTTCCTTGGTGGTACAATGATTCACGGGTTTGCTTTTGCTTTGATTGTTGGTATTGTTGTGGGAACATATTCCTCAATCTTTGTAGCAAGCACATCGACATTGGCTCTGGGCGTATCTCGTGATGATTTGTTACCGGCAGAAAAAGAAGGAGCAAATCTGGATCATATTCCGTAGCATTAATTCAGAATCTGTGCTTTAGTCCCCTCTTGAGAGGGGATTAAAGATGTGTAACTTCTATGTTCAAACTCATTTACACCAAAGAAAATATCCTGAAAGGAGTCGTTCTTTATAGTGTATTTGATGCCATTTCTGCGATTATCTTAGGAGAGTTTTCTTTCCAAAGGCTTTTGGGAATGATGTTTTTAGGAGGTACATTTTATGCTTTTGAGATTCCAAGTTATTTCGCATGGATAGAAAAAAAATCTGAGCAGTACCCAATAAAAAGACGACCATTCGTCAAAACTCTTTACGCACTCGCTTATTTCAACCCTTTGTGGATTGCCAGACATTTGATTGTTATAGATTTATTAACTTTTGGAACAATCAATCCTGATATTTTAAATATTTCTTATAAATCATTTCTGTTTAATATTCCTCTTTCATTTTTAGGAAATTTCATAATACAAAACCTGGTTCATTTACAATTCCGTTATGTGGCTAGCGCCATTTTTTCAGGATTGATGGCGATTTATTATGCTTTTGCCAAGGTGTTGTTTGGATGAGTTTTTGGCATCGAATCCATCAAATTTTAGCGGCTAATCAGAATTTATATCTTTTGACAGTGGTTGAGTCCACAGGAAGCGCTCCCGGAAAATCTGGCTTTAAAATGATTGTTGCAGGAAATGGTGAGTTATTCGGTACTATTGGCGGCGGAATTATGGAATATAATTTGGTTGAAAGAGCAAAAGAAAATCTAAAAAGCTCTCTGTTTCAATCTTTTATTGTTAAACAAGTTCATCAAAAACACGATAAAAATAGTTCCGGAATGATTTGCTCCGGCTCTCAAACGATCTCATTTGTTCCATTGCTTGAAAAAAACTTATCTGCGATTGAACAATGTCTCAATCAAGAACAAATGATTGAACTGAGTTCGTACGGTTTTTCAATCATCAATTTTGAGAATCAATCAGGGTTTGAAAATGTTTCTGAGAACGATTGGTATTATCGTGAACTTATTAATCACAAACCAAAAGTTCATATTTTCGGGGCAGGGCATGTGAGTTTTGCAACCTCTGAGCTATTGTCTAAACTGAATTTTGATCTGCATTTATACGATAACAGGGAAAATATCAATACATTCGATAATAACCATTTTGTCTCCGAGAAATCTATTATTGATTACAAAACAATCAATCAGTATATTGAAGTTAAAGAAAAAGACTATGTGTTAATAATGACACACAAATTTTTTGAAGATAAATTAATATTGTCACAACTTATCAGTCAAACTGTGAAGTATTTGGGCGTATTAGGCAGTAAAAGTAAAATGCAGGCTTTATTTTCCGAGCTGACCAATGAAGGATTTAGCAAAACACAATTAGAACAAATTAATACTCCGATTGGTTTGAGTATCAATAGCGAAACGACTGATGAAATCGCTGTGAGTATTGCTGCGGAATTGATTAAAGTTAAGAATAGTTGAGTTAATCAACTATCGCATTTAGCGACAATTTCGTTGAGAAGCTTTTTGTTTAATGTCCCTAGATACTGTCTGGATTCCGTATTTTTACAATCAAATTCGGTCAGAATCTGAATATACATATTTTCAGCATTCTTCAACTGTTTGGTGCGGAGAAATGACTTTGCAGCAGCTAATTTATCAACCATTTCCAGTTCCTGCTCCGGTGTGAGATTTGTTTGTTTCACTTCAACTTTTTCTTGAGAAAGATACCAAAAACCAATTCCGGCAACGCCAACTGCAATGATTGCCAATAAAATATAAACCAGCAAATTATTTGACTTAGCGGGAGTGGCTTGAGTGAGTGGTATAAACCCTTGAGTGGTGTTAGAACCTTGTCTTTCAAGACGTTTGATCCATTTATCCAGAATTAAAGTCAATTGATCGGCCGATTGATAACGATCGTCCGGATCTTTAGCCAATAACCTATCAAGAATGGGTTGCAGCGCTGATTTCTCTTCTGGAAGTGGAGGTGGAGGCTCGTGTACATGAGCATAACTAATGGCAAATGTGTCATCACCTTCAAAAAGTTTTCTGCCAATCAGCATTTCATACATGACAACGCCCAAAGCATACAAATCAGAGCGTTCGTCGATTTCTTTGCCTAAAGCTCTTTCCGGACTCATATAATGTGGTGTTCCTACGACGGCACCAACACGGGTGAACTCACTGGTTTTTCCCTGAGCTTTGGCAATACCAAAATCCAATAATACAGCCTTGCCTTCTTCATTAAACATGATATTTTCAGGCTTAATGTCGCGATGAAGAGTTTTGCGTTTATGCGAATGAGCCAGAGCACTGCTCATATCTTTCATAATGTGCAAGACTTCCAAATCATCCAGAGTTCCACCGCTCAGTTTAGATTTTAAATCGCCACCGGGCAGGATTTCCATTGCCAGATAGTAGTTTTTATCAATAACTCCGCAGGAATAAACCGTAACAATGTTGGGATGATTGAATTGAGCAACCGTATCGCCTTCCTGCTTCAAATCTTCGAGAATTTTCGGGTCATTATTGCTTGGCGAAACAATTTTTATCGCAACTTTTCGTTTAGGCTCTAATTGTTCGCCTAAATAAACTTTAGCCATACCTCCACGGCCAATTTCTTTTATGAGTTTAAAATTTGGAATCTTTAACAGTTCTTCTGTCACAATGAGGTTTCCCGATAATGATACTATTTCGAATAAAAAACTTTGAAAATTCTAACATTATAAAATTGGAATGCCAAATATATTACCAGAGTTACAAATTTATTAGTCATAATTTGAAAATGGCATGATAGAATGGATTTTCAGAAGAGTTTGGGTACAGAATGTTTAACTATTTTGACAATCAGAAAGAGTTCATGCGTAAGGTGGATACGGCCTGGTTGCGTATGGAATCACCGTCCAATCTGATGATGATAACCGGCATGATGTTTCTCGATAAACTCCCGGATTATGATGACTTTCTTGAAATGGTCAGGAATAACTTCCTCAGTTTCAGACGCTTTCGTCAAAAAGCAGTTATGAATTCGACCGGAACCTATTGGCAGGATGATGAATTTTTCGATATCAAAGGTCATGTTCGCCGAGTCGCATTACCCGGAAGTGCTGATTATGCAGAATTACAGGATTTTGTTAGTGACTTGGCATCTTCTCCATTGGATAAATCCAAACCGTTGTGGCAGTTTCATATTGTTGAAAATTATGAAAAAGGACCGGTTGTAGTCATTCGTATTCATCATTGTTATGCTGACGGCATTGCTTTGATTCAAGTGCTGTTATCCATGACCAGCATTAATAGAGAAAAAAGTCTAGCGCTCCGACCCGACAGCAAAAACAAAGAACACCACCGTAAACTGGGAATGGTCAGAAGTTTTGTTGACCCTGCAAAAAAACAATTTAATAACTCATTGAAATTACTTGAAAAATTCAAGGATATTGGCATTGAAGCGATTCAAAATCCGGAACTTTTGGAAAAAGGAGCTTCTGAAGTTATTGATATTGTTGGCGAGTTATATAATGCTTTAACTTTACCCGATGATCCGCAAACAGTTTTCAAGTCGCAATTGAGCGTTCGTAAAAATGCGGCATGGGCTGACTCTATTTGTTTGGGAAAAGTCAAAGCAATCGCCTATGCAACCGGCACTACAGTCAATGACGTTTTGATTTCTAATTTGGCAGGAGCTTTGCGTGAATACATGCTGGATGTCGGCGAAGATCCCGATGATGTAGTGATTAACGCAACTGTTCCTGTGAATTTAAGACCTTTGGAACATGCTAAAAATTTAGGTAATCATTTTGGTCTTGTGTTTTTAAAATTGCCGATCTTCGAGGAAAATCCGTTGAAACGTCTCGAATATGTTCACAATGAGATGAATGAGCTGAAAAAATCCAAACAAGCCATTGTTTCATTCGGGTTGCTGAGTGCCATTGGTTTAGCACCCGAAGCGATTCAAAACATGATGTTGAATTTATTTTCCAAAAAAGCAACAACCGTTTTAACCAATGTTCCCGGACCTCAGGTTCCATTGTATATTGCCGGAAGCCGTGTTGAAAAAATGATGTTCTGGGTTCCGCAAAACGGCACTATCGGCATGGGAATTAGTATTTTGTCTTATAACGGAAAAGTCGAATTCGGTTTGATTGTTGACAAAAACCTAGTCTCAGACCCGCAAAACGTCATCAAGGAATTTCCCAATCAGTTTGATAACCTTCTTGATGCTATGATGATGCACCCTTGGGACGGCGAGATTCATCCTGAAATTTTGGAATAACTAAACAAAATCTCCCCATAAACTGTGAATCGCTGCCAAAATAGCAGGTGCTACGGTTTCTGTTCGCAAAATTCTTTGGCCGAATTGAATTGGAGTTAAGCCTGTTGATTCCAGTTGTTGTAAATCTTTCGGAGACCAGCCACCTTCGGGACCAACAACAATGTCAAATTTTTGCCATTGCAGTTTTGCCAGCTCTGAAATAGTTCGGCTTTTTTCCGGTTCGAGTAAAATTCCTTTGCGTTGTTGATTGCAATATTCTGCTAAGCTGATGGGATTACAAATTTCAGGAATATCGGGACGATAACTCTGCTCACTGGCATTAATTGCAATGCTTTGCCAGTGTTTGAGTTTTTTCTCTACACGATTAGCTGGAAGTTTAACTTCACAAAATTCGCTGAAAATTGGTATGATTTTGTGGATGCCAAGTTCGGTGGCTTTTTGTACGGTGTAATCCATGCGTTCGCCTTTACTCAGACTTTGCACTAACGTGATTTCCAGCTTTGATTTTGGATTTGGAGCTACTTCATTGATAAATTTTGCCTGTATTCCTTTTTTGCTAATTTCTTGAATCTCAATGGAATATTCTTTACCAACATTGTTGAAAAAGTTGATTTGTTGTCCAATCTTAATGCGCAATACATTACGCAGATAATGAGCTTGATCGCCCTCTATGAATATCTGATTGCCGCTTTCAGTTGTTTCAGGATAATAAATTCTTATCAATCGCATGGGTTTAGAATCTCTGAGAATTAATAAATGTAAAAAATATGGAAGTGATTATACAGCTTTTATGATTTGCAATATAATGCAGAGATGAAAATTTTCCTGATACTTTTATCTTCCTTGCTTATATCGGCGTGTACTCCAAGCAATTCTGTATATGTTCGGAAAGATATTTTAGATGAAAACCACAAGATTTCTGAGATTTTAATTGTAGTTGAATATCTCAATATGAAAGAAAACTTGGATGGCAGTTTTACATTTAGTGAAGATGTTAATTTAATCAACCAGGATGAAATATACAATCTGATTTCAGGTGTTTTAAAGGATAAAGGTTATCCCGTTTCTTCGGCCTATCTGAAATCCAGCGGTTTTATTATGGATCGTTCGGTTGTTGTCAGGCATTATTACAACGGAAAGAAAGAAAACAAAATGATTTCTCCACCTTTTATCCTCAGAAGTTTTAATCTGGATGAATCTGTTATTCAGGGCTTGGAAATTTTGATGTATGAACTGAATAAACCGGTGAGTCGTGTTCTTGAAGATTATCGGGCAAATATTTACAACAACTATCTGGAAGTAATGCCGATGATTGATTTGCCGGATGATACAGCCATTCTGTTGGTTGAATCCTACAGACCTAAAAACGCTTTCATGGGAAGTTTTGATGTGGGATTCGGAGTAGGGAATTCAGGTGCTTCAATGGGTTTGTACAATCGTCCGTATAAGCCCAAAACAGAAGTGTTTTTTATTCACAAAGGAAGTGGAGATTTATTATGGTCGAATCAAACGAGTCTATTGGGAGAAGAAAATAAAGAAAAGTTTTTCCAGACTTTTCCGACTCGGCAATAATTAGCAAAGGTCTCTCATGTGTATTTCAATACATTCTTGACAGGATCAGGTGGAAACTGCAAATAATAACCGTTTTCCGATAAGGATTGTTTCACTTTTTGGATATCGGCTTGAGCCAATTGAAAGCGACTGTTCAAATCTAATTCCATCACATGTGTATATTTGCCAACGAGTTTGAGCAATTCAGGTTGTAAATCCTCAATTTGTTCATTATTGCTAAGATAAATGTACAAACCTTCCTTTGTGTCGGAACGATAGATTTGACAAATCATTCGACAGTCACCGATTTTGCCAGATTTCTGGGCTGATCCACATCGTGTCCTAACAATAAAGCAACGTGATAGGAAAGTAGTTGCAATGGAATATTAAAAACAATCGGTGAAATAAATTCACCACTGGCTTCTAATTCAATCAAGTGCAAATCATTTTTATTTAAACCATGATTTCCTTTATGATCAACAAATACAAAAAGCTCTCCACCTCTGGCACGAACTTCTTCAATATTGGATTTGAGTTTTTCCAGCAAAGTATCATTCGGACAAACAGCAATCACCGGCATATCTTTATCAACCAGTGCCAATGGACCGTGTTTGAGCTCTCCGGCGGGATAACCTTCGGCATGAATATAGGAAATTTCCTTGAGTTTTAAAGCACCTTCCAAAGCAATTGGATAATGCACTCCACGACCTAGAAATAAAGCACTGCTGCGGTGAGATATTTTTTCTGCAATTTTGATAATTTTGTCATTTAAAAGCAATGCCTGATTAATCACTCCCGGTAATGTACGAAGTTGTTTGGCAAGATTACATCTTAAGTCAGAATCTATACCATTAATCTCTGCAAACTTAAGTGTTAAAAGAGCCAAAACAGACATTTGTGTTGTTAATGCTTTGGTCGACGCCACACCAATTTCAGGTCCGGCACGTGTCATTAAGCAATAATCACTTTCTCTGTCCAATGTTGAGTTTTGCACATTGCAGATAGCTAAAGTTGCCAGATAATTGTTTTGTTTTTTTGCAAATCTTAAAGCAGCGAGTGAATCCGCAGTTTCACCGGATTGCGAAATTGTTAAAAATAAACTGTTTTTTGGAATAACAGGGTTTCTGTAACGATATTCGCTGGCAATTTCCACTTGGGTAGGGATTCGAGCGATCGATTCCAGCCAATATTTGGCAATTAAGCCGGCATGATAAGATGTTCCACAAGCAATGATATGAATTTGCTCGACGTCATTCAATATTTTTTCCAGTGAATCTTCAATGAAATCATCACAAACCGCACCATCATACAAACGGTCTTGTAATGTATTGGCAACAGCAGTTGGTTGTTCATGGATTTCTTTGAGCATATAGTGTTCAAAACCATCTTTGCTCAACGCTTCAGCGGATAACTCTACTGTTTTTAATTCTCGTTCTGTTGGTTTATCATTTTCATCGTATATTTGGCACCGATCCGGTGTGATTTCGACAATATCTCCTTCTTCAAGATAGTGAAATTGTTTGGTTTCATTGATTAAGGCCTGAACATCTGAGGCAATGAAATTTTCACCTTGACCCAATCCGACGATGAGGGGACTGCCTTTTCTGGCACCGATAATTGTTTCCGGTTCAGCACTATTTGTGATTGCGACCGCATACGCACCGTCCAGTTGTCGAATGGCTTTATGGCAGGCTTTTACGAATCCAAATTCCTTTTGGTAATAATGAATCAAATGCACTAATGTTTCGGTGTCGGTATCTGATTTAAACTGATAACCTTGTTCTTGGAGCATTTTCTTTAATGGTAAATAGTTTTCAATTATTCCATTGTGAACAACTGCAATTGTCTGCTCGGAATCATGCGGGTGAGCGTTATTGTTTGTTGGTTCACCGTGAGTTGCCCAACGGGTGTGTCCGATACCGGAATTTCCTGATACCGGATGTTCTTGTAATTCAACGATCAGATTATTGAGTTTGCCTGCTTTTTTACGAATTTCCAGTTCGGAATCAGTATTTATTGCAATCCCGGCTGAGTCATATCCTCTGTACTCAAGAGTTTTTAATCCGGTTAAAATAATGTCAACAATATTTCGTCTGGCTGATGCCGCAACAATTCCACACATGAATAGTTCTAAATCTTAATTTATCAAGGCAAGCATAATAATTGAAAATAGATAAAATGTCACTTTGTTTTAGGGATGTAATTCAGTATTTAAAAGTGGTAAAAAGTGTTAAGTTTCCTTAGTTTTGAAACGGTTATCGGTGAAATTATAAAAAAAACATTAATAACTTGTACTGTGAGGCTGGAATAATTGCAAATGAGAATGATTTTGATGTAAGATTTCTGCATAAGTGCGATTTTTTCATGCAGTAGTTGTTTTGCATGGGGATTCTGTAATAAAAAAATTGGATAGGTAAAATAATTTTTTCAAATAAAATGGTAAAATCAAAACTACTTTTTGGGGCTCTGGTAGTTGGATTGTCTTCAAACTGTTACGCGTTGCTAACTGATTCTCCACCAGACCCGACCTGGTCAAATATTGATAATGGGGGAAGTCCTCTATGGATTCCATATACTTTTGCTGGAAGCGCAGCAAGAGATCCAGAAGGTGGGAGTTCTAATGATTTAACATATGGATCGGCTAGTTTTTCAGCAGATAGTGATATTTCATCCGGCTGGACTAGTGGAGATACTTTGGCTTTTTGTAATCCCGTTGATGCTGTACCTGGTTCATTGGCGGGTCAATGTGGTGATAAACCATCGTCATATTATTACTATTGGAATAACTCAACTTCAGGATACGAAGCTGATGATATTCTTTATATGCGTATGAGGGTAAATGCTGATCCGAGGTTTTCAAATGACTATGGTTTTAATAACTCTCACTGGATTTTTTGATTGATACAGATAGTGATGGTTTCAAGGAAGTTTGGCTTGATCTCAATGGGAATGCATTATCTGGAGCTGGATCACCGAGTGCTTTAAGAATTTTGTATGAGAACAATGCTTCTCATACTACGACTAACGATAATG
This sequence comes from Gammaproteobacteria bacterium, assembly GCA_041395445.1. Taxonomy (NCBI): domain Bacteria; kingdom Pseudomonadati; phylum Pseudomonadota; class Gammaproteobacteria; species Gammaproteobacteria bacterium. The sequence continues at coordinate 126,293 of JAWLAO010000005.1, forward strand.
GAGCTGGAAACTCAGGAGATATTTGTGACTTAGGGAATCAATCAAATTCAACTACTGACGGTTCAGGAACGGTTGTAAATCAATTTACAGCTTGCTCAGCAGCTGGATTTAGTGCAGCTTCAGGAGGCTCTGATTATTGCAATGATGGAACTGATGAATACTCACATTCGAGAGTAGTATTTGTGGGAGATACTGTTATTAATGGTGGTGATGGAACTGGTGAATATTTTATAGATATTCAGGTTCCAGTTTCAGCAATTACTGATAATACTGGTTGTTATACTAAGCCTAAAAAATATACTTCTACGGAAATATTGTCACAAGGCACTCCAATTGTCTTAGATCCTACAGTTATTAGTTTTTGGTATTCAACTAGTGACTCTGAAACAAATCCTCTCCAAAAAGATTATATTGGTAATGGTTTTGGTGATGAGGTTCCAACTCCGATTACATTAAAATCATTTGAAGCGACTCAATTGGGAAATAATGTGAAGTTTTCCTGGCAAACATTAACTGAAGTTAGCAATGCCGGTTTTAATATATATGCGAAAACTGAGTTCGGTTTGGAAAAAGTGAATTCAGAATTGATTTACTCAAAAGCAGTTAGTTCAATGGATGTGATTAACTATGAATTTATTGCTCCTTCGAGTGTTGGTGATTCGTTTGTCATTGAAGAGGTATCTATAGAAGGTAAATCTCAAAAGTTTGGAACTTATGAGTTGAACAAAACCTATGGAAATAAAGGTGAACTGACTCAGATAAACTGGCAACACATTCAGCAAGAGCATAAAATTCAACAGACTGTAACAGAAGGCAGAAATGCTTCTCGTGTCAGTGACACTTTAAACTCATTCAATTTTTCTGATGGACAAATAATCGCGAATGTTGAAGTGACAGAGTCCGGCATTCAAAAAATTAGTGATACGGACTTATTGAATTTAGGCATTGATCTGGCTGGGCTTGATAAAACCAGATTATCAATTTCAGATAATTATAGCAAGCCATTGGCTTTGGTTGTCGAATCTCCGAATGAAATGAATGCCGATGTTCTGTTCTCAGCAGATTTCGATCCTGACTTGTTTGAAAGAGGTGACTCTATTCTTTTTGTTGCTAATATTGAAGAAACTTTATATTCCAATACCGGACATTATCAGTTAAGTATCGGTGAGACTAAACTGGCATTAAAAGATAATTCGAGCATTGGTAATGAATTTCCTGAATACTACATGGCTGACGCTATTGCTGATGAGAATTTGTTGTACTCAGTATCTGCGACAACAGGAGATCCTTGGTATAAAGCTCGTTTATTAACATCTGAGAATAATTCGAATAGCTGGAACTTTAATATCTCGATTGATAATTTGTATGCAGGCTCGGTTGATTCTACCCTGAATTTGAATGCTTGGGGTGGTACAATGTATGCCAATAACCCTGATCATCATTTAATGATGGAGTTAAACGGTAATTCATTGTTAGATGTTCGTTTTGATGGTTTACAGGTCTTAGATGAAAATTCTGAGATAAATTCAACTCATTTATTTAATGGTGATAATACCGTTAGAATCACCCTTCCGGGTGATAATGGAGTCAGATATGACTTGGTTAATCTTGAGTCTTTGAAGCTGTCTTACCCAAGAAATTTCGTTGCAGTAAATGATAATCTGAGGTTTACTTCTCAGGGTAGTGAACAATATCAAATTCAAGGTTTTGATAATGACCAAATTTATGCATTCAGAAGCACTGAAGATAAGTTATTCCGTTTAAGAGCTGTTGTTGAACCAAGTTTGACTACCGGCTATAACGTGAAAGTTCCGGGTGATTTTAACTCCTCTGTATATTATGTTGCCTCTGAAAGCGCAGTCAACAGACCACTGTTATCACTGCATATCGCTAATGAATTGCCTACAGTCGATAATGATTTATTGGTGATTTACCATGCGGACTTCTATGATGGAATTCAACCATTGGTTCAAGCAAGAACGCAACAAGGATTAAGTGTTGTACAAGTTGATGTTCAGGATATTTATGATAACTTAAGTATGGGAGCGATGGATGCTTATGCAATAAAAGCATTTATTGAAAACCAAATTACTCAATTTGGTACAAAATATGTATTATTAGTTGGTGGAGATACTTATGATTATAAAAACTACAGTGGCAATAATCCTGTAAGCTTTATTCCATCAATTTATCAACATACTTCTGATATTATCAGACATGTGCCATTGGATTCACAATTTGCGGACACTAACGGCGACAGAGTTCCGGACGCGGCAATTGGTCGATTGCCGGTTCGTACAGTTTCTGAATTAGATATTGTTGTTAATAAGATTCTGAACTTCCCATCGGTTAATGTAGCCAATGATTTGGTATTGGCCGCGGATAAAGGTTTTATTGCAGTTTCCGATCAGTTTGTCAATGACGTTTCAGGGACTTGGGATGCAGAGACAATTTATCTGGATCAATTATCAATTGAAGATGCTCAGTCGAGTTTAATTAGCAGTATTAATGAAGGCAAAAAACTGGTGAGTTATTTTGGACACTCCGGTTCATCAGCATGGAGTTTCTCAGGTTTGCTTGACAGCAATGATGTTTCGTCATTAGCAAATGTTGGCAAACCATCGACAGTTATGCAATGGGGATGTTGGAATAACTATTACGTTCATCCAAGTTATAACACAATGTCTCATTCATTCCTGTCGACAGAAGACGTGGGTGCTGCGGCTGTTTTAGGTTCCGTAACTTTAACTTACTCGAACACTCAGAAAGAATTGATGAAACATCTGTCAGGTTATGTTGCTAAGCCAAATATGTTGATTGGTGATGTTATGCAAAGAGCAAAACAAGCCGTAAATGACAGCAGACCTGAGTTTACTGATGTGATTGTGGGTTGGATATTGCTTGGCGATCCAACAATGCCTTTCAATCAATAAGAAAATCTAGATTTTATTTAGATATCAAAAAAGCCGCAATTAAGCGGCTTTTTTGATGCTTTCGAATTAATAAAAGTCTTACAATTTTTCAGTTAACTCAGGAATAATCGTAAATAAATCACCAACCAAGCCAATATCAGCCACTTCAAAAATAGGAGCGTCAGCATCTTTGTTAATTGCAACGATTGTTCCGGCATCTTTGATTCCGGTTAAATGCTGAATAGCGCCGCTAATACCGAATGCCATATAAAGATCTGGTGAAATAATCTTACCCGTTTGACCAACCTGCATATCATTAGGAACATAACCGGCATCGACTGCGGCTCTGGAAGCACCTGTTGCTGCGTTCATTTTATCAGCCAAAGCATAGACGATTTCAAAGTTTTCTTTACTTCCGACACCTCGACCACCGGAAATAACCTTCGTAGCTGTTTGCAAATCAGGTCTTTCGCTATTTCCAGATTGAAGAGATACATAAGAAGAGTCCGGCTGCGATTGTATATTAGTATGGGTCTCAATCGAAGCAGAACCACTGGTCATATCAACGGCTTTGAATGACGCTGCGCGAATAGTTGCAACAATTTGATTGTGTTCTGATTTGACGGTAATCACAGCATTACCGGCATAGATTGGACGCTTAAATGTTTTAGCATCAATCACTTCCATAATATCACTGATTTGATTCTGACCGAGTAGTGCGGCCACACAAGGCATTACATCTTTTCCATGTGTTGTCGATGGTCCGAATATATGTGTGTAATCCTTTGCAAGTTCAGCAATTTTAGCAGAAATGCCTGTCGCCAATTTCCAGTTTTGATTTTCTGTTTGAACTGCATGAACGCAATTCACCCCTGAAATTTTGGTAGCTTCATTTGAAATTCCAGAAATATCATCAGCAAAAACAACTAAATCAATACTGCCTGAAATTTGTTCAGCCGCAGCAACTGCTTTAGCTGTAGCTTGATTAATGGTTTTTCCATCGTGTTGTGCAAGAATAAGTATTTTGTTCATTATGCCAGCCCCTTTTCTTTTAGTAATGCAACCAGTTCATCGACTGATTCAACCATAATTCCTTTGCTTCTGGGTTGAGGACTCTCAAATTTTTCGATTGTGATTTCTTTATCTGAGAAATCTCCCAAAGTGTCCGCAAGATTCAATGTGTCCAATGGTTTTTTCTTTGCTTTCATAATGTCAGGGAGTTTAACAAAGCGAGGTTCATTTAATCTTAAATCGGTTGAAATGACTGCCGGAAGTTTGATTTCAATGGTTTCTAAGCCTTCATCAACTTCTCTGGTAGCAAGAGCTTTTTCACCATTAATTTCCAGTTTGGAAACAAATGTCGCCTGAGGTCTTTTCCATAAAGTTGCTAGCATTTGTGGAGTTTGATTGTTATCGTCATCAATAGCTTGTTTGCCCATAATAACTAAACCGGGTTGTTCAGATTGAACGACATTTAACAAACTGGTTGCTGCTTTTAAAGACTGGATTTCACCATCTGATTCGATTAGGATGGCACGGTCAGCGCCCATTGCTAATGCAGTTCTCAATTGTTGCTGAGCTTGAGAATCTCCAATGGTCACAACGACAACCTCATCTGCTTTGCCTGCTTCCTTTATTCTTAAGGCTTCTTCAATTGCTATTTCATCAAATGGGTTAATACTCATCTTAACACCATCTGTAGCAACTCCTGAACCATCAGGTTTGACTTGTACACGTACGTTGTAATCAACAACACGTTTAATCGCTACTAAAATCTTCATAAACTATTTCTCGAAATATTAGGATTTTTATATAAATCGGATACTGAGTGAATCCGGGTGAAATGATAAAAATCACCGATAATTCAGCCAGTATGTTTGAAGCGTGGCATTATATCATTTAGAGCGAGTAATGGCACTAAATATAATAATTTAGCTTTAAGTCCGAGAGCTTATTTTGATATAATTATGCCAAATGAATTAAATATTCGGGACAGAGTTATGAAATTGGTATTTCCTCATAAAGAACATAAAGATTTTGAGTTAATTGGGAGAGAATTTACTATCGGTAGTTCAGAAGATGCTGATATACAGGTAGATGCGGTGGGTGTGAGTCCGATTCATGCCAGAATAGTGAATGACGATGGAGTTTTTTCAGTAAATGTTGATAATCCTGCTTGCATGGTATCGGTCAATGGAAAGTTGGTTAAAGATACTAAAGAAGTCAGGGAAGGTGACTTAATGATTGTGGCGCAGGTTCATTGTCGTTTGGAAGCACAACAAAAACAGACTGAGGACGATAACCGCACCCGAATTAGAATGGCGCTACCTAAATTCGTAATCAGAGGTGTTTCCGGCGTTTATTTTGGGAAAACATTTCCTTTGCGTGGGAAAACAAGCATAGGTAGACACTCTGATAATGATATCTTTGTCAATGTTGACGGAATTTCCAGAAAACATGCGGTTATTTCTGTAACTGCTAATGGTTTGGAAATTGAAGACTTAGGTTCATCAAATGGCACGTATGTAAATGGCGAAAAAGTGACAAAAGCTGAAATCAAAGTCGGTGATGAAATCAAATTGGATAATATCCGGTTTTTAATCCAATCACCGGAGATGAAAGCACCGGAAGCTCCTCAAAAACAATCAGCAAAACCTTCATTAAACAGAGGTAATGTTTCAGTGAACCAAGAGGGTACAACAAAATCCAATGCAGGAAAATGGATAATCACAATTTTTGTATTACTTGGTGCAGCAGCCGGAGCAGCATGGTATTTAGGCTATCTCGATAAATTTTTAGCATAAAAAAACAGAAAATTAATTCAATGGATTGAGAAGAATAACAAAGCTAAACTGTAAAAAATACATAAACAATTGATAGAAAAGTGAATGAAAGAAACCAATGTCAAAGACGTTAACTACTTTCACAAAGTAGTTGATTGTCAATATGCATGTCCGGCACATACTCCTGTCCCGGAGTATATCCGCCTCATAAGTGCAAGAAGATTTGATGATGCTTACATGATTAACTGGGAATCAAATGTTTTCCCGGGAATTCTTGGCAGAGTTTGTGATCGACCTTGTGAACCGGCATGCCGAAGGGGAAGAGTTGAAAAAGAAGCTGTTGCAATTTGTCGTCTGAAGAGAGTTGCAGCAGATTATAAGCAAGATATTCAATCACGTTTACCTGAAATTCCTCAAAATAAAAATGGCAAGAAAATTGCTTTGATTGGTGGCGGTCCTGCATCTTTAACTGTAGCCAGAGATTTAATGCCTCTTGGATATGATATTGATTTGTATGATGAACAACATAAAGCCGGTGGTTTTATGCGAAGTCAGATTCCTTCGTTCAGACTTCCAGAGCAAGTATTAGATGAAGAGTTGGGATATGTACTCGATATGGGTGTAATGACTCACTTTAATCATCGTGTTGATAGCATGAAAGAGATGCTAGCCAAAGATTATGATGCAATTTTCGTTGGTACCGGTGCTCCTCGTGGCAGAGACTTGCCAAAATTGGAGGGCAGGGCGGAAGCAGATGCTAATATTCATATCGGTATAGACTGGTTGGCAAACGTCTCATTTCAACACACAACCTCAATCGGCAAGAAAGTCTTGGTGCTCGGTGGAGGAAATACAGCGATGGATTGTTGTCGAACGGCATTGAGATTGGGCGGTGAAGATGTACGGATAGTGGTTCGTAGTCCGAAAGCAGATATGAAAGCCTCTCCCTGGGAAATCGAAGATGCTGAAAAAGAAGGAGTGCCAATGTATGAAAACCATACTCCTAAAGCATTTGTTTGTGAAAATGGGAAACTGGTTGGAATGCTGTTTGAGTTGGTTAAAGCAGTTTATGATGAAACTGGTAAACGCTCATTAGTACCAACCGGCGAAGATGACGTTTTTATGGAATGTGACGATGTGTTAATGGCTTTGGGTCAGCTCAATGCATTTCCATGGATTGAACGTGATTTGGGCATTGAATTCAATGATTGGGATATGCCGGAAGTTGATAAAACGACCTTTCAAACCAGCCTGTCTAATATTTTTGTCGGTGGTGATGCGGCCTGGGGACCTGAAAATATCATTACCGCAGTAGCACACGGACACCAGGCGGCAATTTCTATTGATAAGTATTGCAATCAGTTGGATACCAGAACCAGACCTGAACCCGGTACAACTTTAATCAGTCAAAAAATGGGATTTCATGACTGGCTTTATAATGCTTCAATTGCAGATGATTTGCGTTATGTAGTTGAGCATGTCGATAAAGATAAAGCTCTATCCAGTTTAAAAATTGAAGTGGAAAAAGGCTTTACTTTAGAACAAGGCTTGAAAGAGACTCAAAGATGTTTGAATTGTGATGTACAAACGGTTTTTGAAGAAGACCGATGTATCGAGTGTGACTCCTGTGAGGATATTTGCCCGACTAGTTGTATCAACTTCATAGAGAATGATGACGAACCGCAACTGAGAGAAAAGCTAAAAATTCCGGCTAGAAATCTTGAGCAGGATTTGATGGTTTCTGCTGAACTCAAGACAGGACGAGTGATGGTAAAAGACGAAAATGTCTGTTTACATTGTGGATTATGCGCCGAAAGATGCCCGACCGGAGCATGGGATATGCGTAAATTTTTATACAAAGAAGCAAAGGCAGGTGGTTAAATGAAGAAAATTTCCGCAACGAATGATTTCGTAATACTCTTTGCAAATATAAATGGTTCCGGTTCAGCTTCGGCGAATAATTTATTTGCTAAAGCTGTTTTTCGCCTTGGTATTCCGGTTTCAGCAAAAAATATTTTTCCTTCAAATATTCAGGGACTGCCTACATGGTTTGAAGTTCGTGTCAGCGAAAAAGGCTATCTTGGACGCAGAGCTGGTTATGACTTTGTGGTTGCAATCAACGGTCAGACCTTGGTTAAAGATTATAATGAACTGGAAAGTGGTGGTTACTTTTTTTATGACTCATCAAAACCGCTACCTTCAAATTTATCTCGTGATGATATTACAGAGATTGGAGTTCCGTTAACTGAGATATGCAATAATAATTATCAAGACCCCAGACTCAGACAAATTTTTAAAAACATTATTTATGTCGGTGCATTGGCATATTTGTTTGATATGGACTTTAGTGTTTTTGAAGAGTCTATCAAAACTCAATTTGCTAAAAAACAAAAGTTAATTGAACCTAATATCAATGCTTTGAAGTTAGGCTATGATTACGCCAAAGAACATTATCAAAGTGTGTGTGATTTGAGAATCCATCGTCGTGATTTGGTTGGTGATCAAATTATGATTGACGGTAATAGTGCATTGGCATTGGGAGCATTATATGCCGGTGTAACGATTGTTGGATGGTATCCAATTACACCTTCGACATCTGTTATTGAGGCTTTTGAAAAATATTGCCATAAATTTCGTATTGATGAAAAGACCGGGAAGAATAAATTCGCAATTATTCAAGCAGAAGATGAATTGGCTGCGATTGGAATTGTCATTGGCGCATCATGGAATGGAGCGAGAGCATTTACGGCAACATCAGGTCCGGGTTTGTCATTAATGAGCGAATTCTTAGGTTTGGCTTATTTTTCTGAAGTGCCTGTTTTTCTGGCAGATATTCAGCGCTCAGGACCGAGCACAGGAATGCCGACCAGGACTCAACAGTCTGATATTATTTCTGCTGCTTACGCTTCCCACGGTGATACTAAAAACGTGTTATTAATTCCATCAACCCCAACTGAATGTTTTGAAATGGCAGGAATTGGTTTGAACTTGGCAGAACGATTACAAACTCCGGTGATTATGCTAAGCGATTTGGATTTGGGCATGAATGTCCATATGACAGATAAAATAACTTGGGATGATTCACAGGTATATGACCGGGGCAAAGTTCTGAATTATGATGATTTGGAAAACATGAAAGAGCGATGGGGACGCTATTTGGATGTCGATGGCGATGGTATTCCATACCGTACTATTCCAGGGACTCATCCGATGAAAGGTTCTTATTTTACTCGTGGTTCATCCCATGATGAATATGCTGTTTATACTGAAGATGGAACTGTCTATGCTCGTGGAATGGAGCGTTTACTAATCAAGTGGGAAACGGCAAAAAAATTAGTTCCAAAGGCTGAAATAATTGAACATGGTAATGATATGGGAATTATCTATTACGGCACCAGTTCTTTTGCAGTAAATGAGGCAGATGATTTGTTGAAGCAACAAGATTGTCAATTGGATGAAATGCGGATTAAATCTTTTCCGTTTGGTGAAGAAGTTGAAAAATTCGTAAAATCCCATTCTACAATATTTGTTGTTGAGCAGAATCGTGATGCGCAAATGAAATCATTATTGGTCAATGAACTACAAGTTGCTCCGACAAAATTCATCTCAGTATTAAATATTGACGGGATGCCGATAACCGCCCAATATATTGCAGAAGAAATACTGGCAAAACTTAAAAACAAAGATAGTCTAAAGGTGGTTCAATGAGTTATTTGAAATCGAATTTCAGACATCCTGATTCGGAGGTCAATGAACTGGGATACACCATGCGTAATTACGAAGGTGTTATTTCAACTTTGTGCGCCGGATGCGGGCATGACTCTATTAGTGCAGCAATTGCTCGTTCCTATTTCGAGATGAATATCGAGCCCCATAAAATTGCAAAAACTTCAGGGATTGGATGTTCTTCTAAAACACCTGCTTATTATCTTGGTAAGGCTCACGGCTTTAATTCAGTCCATGGAAGAATGCCGTCAATTACTACCGGAGCTAATATGGCAAATAGAAATTTGCAATATATTGGAGTTTCCGGTGATGGCGATACCGCATCCATCGGTATGGGGCAATTCGCACATGTGGTTCGCAGAAATCTGAATATGATTTATATCGTCATGAACAATGGTTGTTATGGTTTAACCAAAGGGCAGGATTCTGCTACCGCAGATGTGGGTTCAAAAACAAAAAAAGGAGTTGCTAACCAGTTTTCTTCCATTGATTTATGCCAACTGGCTCTACAACTGGGAGCAGGGTACGTTGCCAGAGGATTTTCTGGAGATAAAAAACAACTGATTCCACTGATCAAAGGAGCTATTGAACATAATGGATTTGCTTTTATTGATGTCATTTCTCCATGCGTGACGTTTAATAACACACCGCAATCGACTAAAGGTTATGAATATGTTCGTGATCACTTAGAAGCGACGGGAACAATTGATTTTGTACCACCGCGTCAGGAATTAAAAATCATTCACCCTGAAGGAACAAGCAAAGAAGTGACACTTCATGATGGCAGCCGACTCATTTTGCAAAAGAATGAAAACGATTACAATCTGGGAACTAAAAGAGAAGCAATGAATGCTATTGAAGCTATACGTGAAGAGAATAAAATTCTCACCGGTTTGATATATCTGAACGAAAATACAACGGATACTCACGAAATGATTCATAGTGTGGATGAATCGTTAAATTCATTAACTAAAGAAGATTTGTGTCCGGGGTCTGCGGTTCTTGATGCTTTGAATGAGGGTTTGAGATAGAAAAGTGGTAGTTTAAATACTACCTCTTTTAAGTTTTTCAGCTTCTTCAATCAAGGCTTTGCGTTTGAACAATAGCTGCCATTGAGTTCCGCCCATTTGTGACCATAAAACAGCAGAACGAATTCCTGCTAGAAGTATAGCTCTGATTTTTTCAGTAATTACAGTTTGTTTGAGGTGTTCCGGTTTTCCGTTGAGAATAATTCTTGGTTGCAACAGACTGATCGTTGAACTGTAAATATTTGCCAGTTTTGTTAGTACCGGTATTGAAAAAGGGTCTTCTTGAGTTTGTAGTGTTCTGGACTCATTGAGTCCTTTGCTGATAGCGTTGAGATACTCGCTGTGCTTGTTGAGTTTCCTTTCTAATGTTATGAGAGTCAATGTATAACGTAAAACGGTCAAATAATCACTATCACGATTAAAAGCATAAGTTAATGTTCTTAGCCCGGTTGTCAAATTGTTTAAATCATTCGAGTAGATTTCACTAATGTCATCACAATCAATAACATACAGGCTGTTCAGACTCGCTTCAAAACCATTCAAGTCTCTTACTTTTCCCGTTGATGCCAGTTCGTTGGCAAAATAGGCTGCCTGGCAAATTCCTGCTAATGCTATGGTTTTATTTCTCATACTATTTTTTTGACTTCCAAAACTCACATTTCTCATTGAGTGTATCTGTGTACTGAATTATACCACCACCTAGGCAAACTTCACCATCATAAAACACAACCGATTGTCCGGGAGTGACAGCTCTTTGTGGTGTATCAAAGGTTACTTTAATTGTGTCAGAACCTACTTTTTCAAGAGTACAAGATTGATCCGATTGACGATAACGTGTTTTGGCTTTGCATTTGAGAGGAAAAGTTGGTTCTTCTCCGGAAATCCAATTTAATTTATCGGCAACAAGTTCACTTGAAAGTAGTAACGGATTATCACCGGATTGAACAGCAATTAAGCTGTTTTCATGATGGTTTTTTGCAGCAACAAACCAAGGTAGTTGAGGAGCATCTTTGACGCCACCAATGCCTAAACCTTGTCTTTGTCCAATGGTGTAATACATGAGACCATCGTGTTTGCCAATCACTCTGTTGTTTTCATCAATGATATTTCCGGGGTTGTGCTTGAGATAATGAGAAAGAAAATTTTGAAAGTTTTTCTCGCCGATAAAACAAATTCCCACAGAGTCTTTTTTGTCATGAACAATTAAATCAAGTGATTGAGCAACATCCCGAACCACTGATTTTTCAATTTTACCCAAAGGAAAAATAGAGTAGGCGAGTTGTTCCTGGGTGATTGTGTAAAGAAAATAACTTTGGTCTTTATTTTGATCTTTTCCTTTCAATAATCGGTATTTCCCATCATGAAAATCTTTATCGACATAATGACCGGTCGCCATGAAATTGGCACCTAAGTCCTGAGCGCTTTCCAGAAAGGTTTTAAACTTGATTTCCTTGTTACATAAAATGTCTGGGTTGGGAGTGCGACCAATACGATATTCTTGCAGGAAATCTTCAAAAACATTGTCCCAATATTCTGAGGCGAAGTTCCTCAGATGTAGTTTAACGCCAAGTTTATCTGCAACTGACTGTGCATCCTTTACATCATCATCAGCACTGCATGTTTCTAATGTGTCGTCTTCTTCCCAATTTTTCATAAACATGCCTTCAACATCATACCCTTGCTGTTGAAGCAATGCGACACTAACGGAAGAATCAACTCCGCCTGACATACCCACAATTATTTTTTCTTTTGATGTCATCAATCGTAATAACTAAAAAAATCCAAATCATATTTTTTACCTTTCAGGTAATGATCAATATGATGTAAAACCAGAGGACTTCTGAGCCTGTGAGAGTTTTCTTCCACCTCGTCACGAGTGAGCCATAAACTGCGGATGATTCCTTCATCCAATTCCTGATTAGGAAAGTGTTCTAATGGTTTCCCCGCAAAGCAGGCACGTAAGAAGTGTGTATCACTGTTAGGTGAAGTCCATTGAGAAAATTCTACCAGATGCGTAATTTCAACTTTCCAGGCACTTTCTTCCAAAGTTTCTCTGATAGCCGCTTCAACCAAAGTTTCACCTTTATCAAGATGTCCGGCTGGTTGATTTAGTAGTTTTTGTCCATGCAAACTTTCTTCAACCATGAGAAACTTGTTGTCTTTTTCGACAATTGTAGCGACGGTTACATGAGGAATCCAAATGTCTTTCATTCAGCAAAATGCCTTATTGGTTACAGGCGGTGAATTATAACAGGTTAAAATTGATTTACAAAAAAAGGGCTTTCGATTGAAAGCCCTTGGTACTAAAAAGATGATGATTCTTATCTTTTTGCGTAAGAGCTCATGGTTGAGTTTCTGCTGCTGTCAGCAGTTTGAGCCGGATCACGCATATCACTGGAATGACACCAACCAGTTTTGTGACCTTTGTTATTGCCACCACTTAATTGACCACGAGATTTTTCAATCACACCATCTTCAGGATCGCTAAGGAAAACATCTGTGCCCATGCTGCAATAATCATATCTCCACCATTTGGTCTCAAATGAAGTGGTATAATAGTGAACCTCATTTCTTGCCCAAGTTGGAATGCCGCTGAGCCATGATGATGCACCTGAAGTTGTTAAGTTCGAGTTTGTTCCACAACCTACACCAAACACATCACCAAGTGCTGCCAGGTTGCCTGCTAAAGGAGTTCCTTGATATGGAGTTCCAACTGATTGAATCATGCGACTTCCTGTTGAATAATCCAAACCACTCCAGTAATAAGTGTATAAGTGCAAACTGGCTGCACCACCTTGAGAGTGAGCCACTATACCAAATGAACTGAATTGTGCACCAAAATCTCTGATTCTTTGAGCAAAAGCATCATGAGAACGATTTTGGTTTAAATCATAAAAAACGGCTGAATTTGAAAACTGAGATTGTCTCGGTCCCCACACATCGCTCGAACAATAGCCATGAACCAATAACAATTTGCCACCGGCTTTGGTATTGCTTTTCATAACAGGACGTTGTCCCATCAGCATTTCTTCAGTGATTTGTCCGTTGAATGATTTTGTTGCAGATTTTGGCAATGTAGCCACCTTCATTTCCATGGAGTCAGAACTGACTAATGGAATGAAATGATTGGCATCTTCAATTCTCAGATTTCTTAACTCAAAAGAACCTTGAGCTTTTGCCATAGCCAACCAACGCCCATCTAATTCCACGTTCAATTGGTCTTTTACAACAGTTGTGATTGTACTCACCCAAGAAACAGGTGTCATAACCCCTTTATCGTTGTTACCCCACACTTCAGCGATAATTCTGTAACGATTATCCAATGATTTAGAGTTGTTTTGTACATTCAAACTGATGTTTAAGCGATTGTCATTGATAGTGAATGCAGAAGCTTTGGTTGCGTTTAATGCAATTGATTGTTCAATAACAGGAACATAATGTTCGGTTGTACGGAAAAATGGTGAGCCATCAGGGTTCGTTCCCATTGCTTTGATTTGAACATTATAATCACCGGCTAACTCTGCTTTGAAATCACCGCCAAATAAACCATCATTCGCATTCAAATCACCATGAAGTCCGTCATCAAACATTTCATAAGTCGATTTCAAACCATTTGGATGTGTGACAACCATAGTCGCTGAAGAGATAGGCTTAAAGTCTTTTAAGGCTTCGATGGTATCTTCATTGGTTGTGCTTTGTGTTACAAAGTGAATATTGTGACCTTTGATTTGATCCAGATTCGTTTTGTATGAGTTCAGTTTGTATTTGCTTTCACTGGAAAGTAAAACATAACCGTCAAATTGTTCCGGCTCTCCAATAGTACGAATGCGAAGATTCCAATGACCCTTATTTACGTTTTGAAAATCGTATTTATCCGCCGGATAGTTATTTCTATCCATTCCGTATTTGTTAAATGATCTGTCTCGGGCAATATCTTCTGCAACATGTACTTGTTTTGTAACAGGGTCAACAAGTTCAATTTGCCAGTTTTTCGAACCGTTTGAGAAAACCAGTAATTCAAAGTTGGAATCATCAACCGCAAGTTGTGAGTCCCAATACCAGTTTCCTGATTTGGTTTCAGTCAAACTAACAGGTATTAAAGCAGTTTTTGAAGTGATGGCTGTCTGTTCAGGTTGAACCGGACGCATCAAATCAAATTCTTCAGGTGGTCCTGCAAGTTGTTTGTTGTACAGGTTATTAGCGTTCGCTAATGATGCAATTGCCAGCGACAAAGCCGGTAATAATTTTAATTTCATTTATGCTCCTCTCTTTTGATTTTTTATGGAAGTTTGGGAGGTGACATAATTTGTTAGTATAATTGATGTGTTTTTGTCTCCCCCAAAACGCATGAAAAAATATCACACTATTGAATAAAATTCAAACGAATGTTTTAAATTGAGGTTGCTTTTTTAGTTTTTTTTACATTTGCTATTGATTTCTAATAGTCTTTCTATCTTTCCAATATCATCCCATTGACCTTCATATAGCTCGCCGGTAACTTCTGAATTCTGCATTTTTTGCTTAAGAATAGGAGTAATTGAAAATGTTCCGGCTTGCAAATTTTTTAATAATTCAGGTGTATAAATTCCAATGCCGCTGTATGTATATTTATTTGATGACGCAGATATGTGATTGAGTGATTCATCATCATTGATAGAAAAATCACCGCTAGAATTATGTGGAGGATTGTTGACAAGGATGAGATGAGCGAGAGAATTTAAGTCCTTATTTAATAGTTTTTCGAATGGAAAATCAGTCTTGATGTCGCCGTTTACGACCAAAAATGGTTCTTCATTTAATAATGGCAGAGCTTTAAGAATTCCACCTCCTGTTTCCAAGGGTTCTTCACCCTCGTAGGAATATCTAATTTTGACTCCGTAGTTTTCGCCACTACCCAGTTTTTGCATAATTTGTTGAGCCAACCAACTGACATTTATAACAATGTCGGTAATTCCGGCATGCTTGAGGTTTTCGATATGATGCTCAATAAGTGATTTGCCACAAACTTCAAGTAATGGCTTGGGTTTGACCAAAGTGAGAGGTCTCATTCTTTCACCTTTACCTGCAGCGAGAATTATTGCTCGCATATAGTTTCTATGCTTGGAGAAATATTGTTAATCAATTGCAAGAATTGTTCAAGCTCAGGATAAACATTACAAACTGACTTCACATAGCAAAGAGTCCGGTTAATGTCCTTAAGGTATTGGGGTTTGTTATCACGATAATTGAGGCGGCAAAAGATTCCGATTGCCTTAAGATGTCTTTGAATACCCATGAGGTCAAACCATCTTCTCCATTGATCTTCGGAAATATCTGTCTGATTCGATTCGTTATAAATATTGCGGAATTTATCAGCAGTCTCATAAACCCATTGAGGGTTCCATGAAATATAACAATCTCTAAGCAGGGAAACCAAATCATAAGTAACGGGACCAATCACAGCATCCTGAAAGTCGATAATGCCGGGGTTGTTCTCTTTGGTTTTCATTAAATTGCGACTATGATAATCTCGATGAACAAATGTCTGAGGTTGCTCCAGAGCATTTTTTGTCAATAATTCATAACATTCATTTAATGTATGGCTCTGTTCATCGGTTAGTTCAACATCAAGGTGACGACCAATAAACCAATCGTGAAATAGGCTCAATTCAAATTTTAATAGCTCATCATCATAGCAGGGCAGGTCATTGGTAGAAGTGCTCGCCTGTATTTTATGTAATGAGATGATGGCATCAGAGTACAAAGATTCAAAATTTTCATCATCCAATTTAGAAAGGTATTGAACAGTTCCCAAATCGGATAGTAGTAAAAAACCATCCTCAAGATTCTTCGCTAAAACTTTTGGGACGTTGACTCCGCTTTTTTCCAGTAGTTTTGCAACCTTGATAAATGGTTTACAATCTTCGTGCTCAACCGGAGCATCCATGACTATATAGGTTTGAGATTTTGAAAAGACTCTCCAGTAACTTCTAAAGCTGGCATCACTGGATGCCGGTTTTATGTAACATTCACTGTCAGATAATACGTTTTGAGTCCAAGCCAGTAATTCCAGCTTCCTATCCATATATATTTAAAAGATGAAAAATCCAATATTACTTTTGTAAAAATATATTTTCAAGCAACTATTGAGTTATTGAAAAATATACAGTCAAAATCAAGGCACCAATAAGGTTTAGTCCAATACCTGTTTTTATCATTTCTTTTATTGGGACTTTGCCACTACTGAAAATAATTGCATTGGGAGCTGTGGCAACAGGCATCATAAAAGCGAAGCTGGCACTAATAGTTGCAGGAAGCATCAATATAATCGGATTGACATTAATAGCCTCTGCTGTTGAAAGCAAAATAGGCATCAATACTGCGGTTGTTGCAGTGTTGCTAGTAATCTCGGTTAGGAAGGAAACCGAAATACATATTATTCCCACGATTAACCAAATCGGATAATCATTTAAAAAGGTTAGCTTACTTGCAATTAAATGGCTCAGACCTGTTTCTTGAAATGCTGTTGCAATCGTTATTCCACCGGCAAATAACAAAAGTATTCCCCAAGGGATTTTATTCACAGCTTCCCAGTCCATTATTTTCTGGCCTTTATCATCACCGAGTGTGAATAACACAACAACTGCCAACAAGGCGACTGATGCATCATTGGCCGTAGGAAAGTTGAATAACTCTCTCCAACCTCCAAATGGTTCAACTCGTGTCATCCATAAGATCGCTGTGATTAAGAATAAGATAAGAATTTTCTTTTGAGAAGATGTGATGCTCAACTTCTTTAAATCATAATCAATAGCTTTATTACTGATAAATAACCGCAGATACAGATAAGTCACAGGTAAAATTATAAAGAGAACCGGAGCAACTTGTTTCATCCAGTTAATAAATCCAATATCCGGTTGTCCGGAGTTTTGGAGTGTTTGAATTAAAATTAAATTTGGTGGTGTCCCAATAGGAGTTGCTATTCCTCCAATGCTTGCTGAGTAGGCTATGCCTAATAATAAAATTGTTGAAAACTTTTTGCAGGAATTATTTTCAACAATAGCTAAAGCAATTGGTAATAGCATTAGTGTTGTTGCTGTATTTGAAATCCACATACTCAGTAATGCCGCAGTAAGCATAAAACTTAACAATAATCTTGTTTGAGATTGTGTACCGATAAATCCGATGACTTTATTGGCAATATAACGATGGGTATGAGTTTGTGACATTGCGGTAGAAAGCATAAACCCACCAAGTAATAAAAGGATTAGCGGACTTCCGTATGATTGTGCGACTTGTTTGCTTGAAAGAATTCCAAACAAGGGAAATGTTGCCAATGGTATTAAGGAACTGACAGGGATTGGAAGTTTTTCAGTCACCCACAACATTGCAGTTATAAGTGTAATAAATAACGTGTGAGACTGTATATTTGAAAGCTCTGATGTATAGATTATGAGTGCTAATATAAGGGTGAAAAAAATTATCAACAGGTTATTCTTTTGCATTGCTTCCTCAACTGGTCATTGCAACATTATGTATTAAACTATATATTTTGGAGCAAGATAATGGCAGGTAAAGTATTAACAACAAATCAAAAAGAAATCATCTGGAACTATTGGAAACAAGGAATAGCAATGATTGATATAAGCAGGATACTAAACATCCGAACTTATAGTGTCAAATCTCTTTTGTTTTATCATGGTGGAATCAAGCCATACAACAGAAAGAGAAATACTAATCATTTATCCATTTCTGAACGTGAAGAAATATCACGAGGGCTCGTCAACGGACTAGGTATTCGTGAACTTGCAAGAAATCTGAATCGTTCGCCATCAACCATTTGCAGAGAGATCAAACGTAATGGTGGTACGGCAAGATACAGAGCTGTTAAAGCTGATAAAATGGCTTACAGGAGAGCAAGACGCCCAAAAGAATACTTATTTCTCAAGTATAATGAGCTTCGGGAGCTGATAAAAACAAAGCTGAAAGACTACTGGTCACCACAGCAAATATCAGCATGGTTAAAATTGACATACCCTGATAACCCAAAGATGCAAGTATCACATGAAACAATATACAAAAGTCTTTATATTCAAAGCAGAGGGCTGTTTCGCAAAGAGATGAAGTCCTATCTCAGAAGCAGGCGAAAAACTCGCAGGGCAAAAAATCACAAAGGTGGTTTAAGAGGACAAATTCCGGATATGGTATCAATTTCCCAAAGACCTACTGAAGTTGAAGACAGAGCGATACCGGGACACTGGGAGGGAGATTTGATTCAAGGTGGCAATAACAGTTTTATTGCAACAATCGTTGAAAGACAAACCCGATTTGTAGTTCTTGCCAAGGTCACAGGTAAAGAAACGGAAACGGTTGTTAAAGCGATATCGAAGCAAATGATGAAGTTTCCAAGGTTATTAAGGAAAAGTCTAACTTGGGACAGGGGTTCAGAACTGAAAGCACACAAGAAGTTTAGTATGGCAACCGACATGGATGTGTATTTTTGTGATCCTCACAGCCCTTGGCAAAGAGGTTCAAATGAAAATACAAACAGATTGCTGAGAGACTTTTTTCCAAAGAAAACTGACTTGGGAGGTTATACACAAAAGCAATTAAACGATGTTGCTTCTCGTTTAAACAACAGACCCAGAGAAACCTTGGATTTTCTTTCACCAGCAGTTAAAATGAATGAACTGTTGCAATGACCAGTTGAGGAAGCAATGGCAAAAATCATATTATATGTTCCTTAAATAACTAAAATTTAACATTAATGCTTGTAATTATACCCAAGAAAAAATTATGATAGTGAGTGTTTTAATCAGGGGACCTTAGAATGCGTCTAAAATATTTAATTATTACAATTATTTCAATTGTGGTTTTACAGGCTTGTAGCAGTTCATCAAATGCTCCAAGAGCTGTAGAAACAGGACCTGCCACTAATCCCGGCGGAGATCCGGTAACAGCAGTGATTACTGCAATTTTTAATCCTTCCGGTGGCGAATTACCATTTCCTACAAATTTAGTATTAAGTGGTACTACCGATTTAACATTAAATGTTCCTGTTGCAGATCCAACGGATTACAGTGATCCCGCAGTAGCATTGAATGCCTTGGATGGATTTTCAACAGTTGCGCCTTGGGCAGCTTCATTCTCAGCGAATGTAGCACCGGCATCAGTAACACCAGGACAAAGTGTCAGAGTTTTTCAAGTGTCTTTAACAGGCCCCGGTGGCGGAGTGACTGGTATTGTTGCAGAATTACAGGCAGGAGTTGATTTCGTTGCTGCGGCGAGTGGAACCAGCGTCGCGATTGTTCCTCTTAAAGCTTTGAAACAGAGCAGCAGTTACATGGCTGTGATTACAAATGGGATAACAGATAATAATGGAAATATCGCAACTCCTGATCAGACATACTTTATTGCAAAAAGAACCAGTCCTTTAGTTGATGCTAATGGAAACAGTACAGACCCTTTACTTCCTACTGCGTCAGCTCAAGCTTTGGAGCCATTGAGACAGCTAGTTAATTCACAAGAATACGCTGCTTCTTCAATGGGAATCAATCCTGATGACATTGTTGTATCATGGGTTATGACAACTCAATCTATTACTCCTGTGTTGCAAGCTGCTTATGCAGTGAGTGGTCCTGGAGCAAGTATGTTGTTTAATTCAGGATTGAATACCAGCGCAATCGGTGGAGCGGGTATTGCAGATATTTATGTAGGTATTCAAAGCAGTCCATATTATTTGTCTGCTCCTTCAGCTGAAAATCCAACAGCTCCATTAAACAGTTTCTGGAAAGCAGCACCGGGCGCTTATGTTCCGCCATTCAATCAATTTGGACTGGATCCAACTTCAACACATCTAACTTTGGCTAATCCTTATCCAGTGGCTACCGGTGTTGAAACCTATCCGGTTATCATGACAGTACCAAATGCAAATAGTGGGCATACTAAACCTGAATCCGGTTGGCCGATTGTGATATTTCAACATGGAATTACTCGTAACAGAACAGATATGTTGGCAATTGCAGATACAATGGCTTCAGTTGGATATGCAGTCATAGCTCAAGATTTGGCATTACATGGAGTTACTGATACAACTAATCCGTTTTATGTAGGTGGAGATAATCCACTTGCAGCATTAGCAAGGGAAAGAACCTTTGATTTGGATTTTGTAGATAATGCAACAGGAACAGCTGGTTCTGATGGCATAATAGATGGTTCAGCAACTCACTTTATTAATCTGGCAAACTTGTTGGTATCTCGTGACAATGTCAGACAAGGTGTAGCTGATTTGTTTACATTGACTGACACCATTCCATTTATGGATTACACAGGTGATGGTTTACCTGATTTTGATGGTTCAAGAGTTGCATTTGTTTCACAATCATTAGGTTCGATAACAGGAACGATGTATCTTGCCTTAGAAGAAAACGTAACTACCGGTGTGCTTTCAGTTGGTGGTGGCGGAATTGCCAAGTTACTGGATGGTTCTCCGGCATTTGGTCCAAGAATCAGAGCAGGGCTTCAGGCTGCGGGCTTAACTCCGGGAACAGCATTATATGAGCAATTTATGACAATCACTCAAACAGTTATTGATGCAGGTGATCCAATTAATTATGCGCCGTTAACTGCAGCCAATAATAATATTTTATTCCACGAGGTTTTAGGAGACCAAGTGATTACAAACACTGTGCCGGGAGCACCGCTTTCAGGTACTGAGCCAATCATTGCAGCAATGGGATTGCCGGCAATTTCATCAACAACAGCTAATCCTGAAGGGTTAGATGGAGTTGTGAGATTTACAGCAGGTGACCATGGTAGTTTGTTAGACCCGACAGCCTCATTTGCAGCAACGGTTGAAATGCAATCTCAAATGGCAAGCATGGTTGTTACAGCAGGTACAACAGTTGTAGTTACTGATACATCTGTGGTTCAAGGTCAATAATGAGGAGATTAATGATGAAAAATATTAAACAGAACAAATTAAGCAGAGCTTTAAAATTGGCGATACTGTCTTCCTCGTTAGGTTTGTCATCTTTTGCTGGAGCAGTCAGTTTCAATAATGGAGAGTTTTCTGCGAGTTGGGACACGACTGTATCTTATGGTGTTGCGGTTAGAGTTGAAGAGCGCGATGAAAGTCTCGTGGGAAAAGCCAATTTGAATGAGTTGGTTGGGTCGAACATTGAAGAAGGAAGACCTTCAACGGTTCAAGAAAGAGCAGCTGCACCGGGACGTTGGTCAATTAACTCGGATAATGGAAATTTGAATTATGACAAAGGTGATAAAATTTCCAATGCTTTGAAATTAACCACCGAGTTTGGATTTAGCTATAAAAGTTTTGGTGGATTCTTCCGAGGAACATCGTTTTATGATTTTACCAATGATTCAAAAGAAGGTTTATCTGAAACTGCCAGAGAATTTGTTGGGCATAAAACTCGTTTGTTAGATGCGTATGTTTATAAAGATTTCAATCTAGGTGAGCAACCTGCAACAATCAGATTAGGTCGTCAGGTTGTGAGTTGGGGCGAGAGTACTTTCATCCAACAAGGCATCAATGTTATTAATCCAGTTGACGTTTCTAAAATTCGTGTGGCTGGTGCGGAGTTAAAAGAAGCGTTCTTACCTATTGATATGGTTTATGGTTCATTTGGAATCACTGAAAACTTATCAATGGAAGCAATGTATATGCTTGAATTTGAGCAAACAGACCCGGATCCTATGGGTACTTATTTTTCAACAAATGACTTTGCAACTCCAGGTGCTGAGTACGTAATGTTAGGGTTCGGCATTGTTCCTGAATATACAGATTTAGCAAGACTTCAGCAAATTGCTGCATTCGCTCCAACTGAAGCTGCAAGAAATTTGTACGCACAGATTGCGGGTAATGTCGAGAATTATTCAATTCAACGGAGTGTGGTGCCCGGAGCAAGTGATCATGGGCAATATGGTGTTTCATTTAAATATTTTTCACCTGAACTCAATGATACAGAGTTTGGTTTATATTATCTAAATTATCATTCGAGATTGCCATTAATTAGTGGTGTAGCTCTAGCTCCGGTTACTCCTGAAAGACCTTCTCCAAGCCCTAATACTGGCACATACTTTACAGAGTATCCTGAAGATATCGAAATGTATGGTTTGAGCTTTAATACCACAATCAATAGTCTAGGACTGTCATTGCAGGGTGAGTACTCTTATCGTCCAAACGTACCTCTTCAGATTGATGATGTGGAAGTATTAATTGCTGCATTGACCCCATTAAATACTTTGATTCCAGCACCGTATAATAGATTTGTATCACAATTGGGTCAATATAATCCGGGTGAAATGATTCAAGGCTGGGAAAGACATGAAGTGAGTCAGTTACAATTCACCGCGACTAAACTTTTTGGACCAAACAATCCATTTAAAGCCGATCAAATTGTCGTATTGGGAGAAGTTGGCTTTACCAATGTGTGGGATTTACCAGACCCAAGCGTGCTGAGATATAATGGTCCGGGTACTGACACTGGTGGCGGTGCGGGAGCATTGACTGGTGGAACGAGTGTGAATCCTGTTACAGAACCCGAAGAGTTTTTCGCAACACCTTTCTCATGGGGTTATCGTTTAGTTACCAGATTTGATTATAATAATGCTTTTGGATTGCCAGTGAATTTATCACCAAGACTTGCATTTAATCATGATGTAAAAGGAACAACTCCTGGACCGGGTGGTAATTTTATTGAAGGCAGTAAATCTGTCACATTAGGACTGGGTGCTGTGTATCTGGAAAAATGGGGTGCTGATTTAAGTTATACCTCATATTTCGGAGGCGGTATTCATAACATGATACATGACAGGGATTTTGTGTCATTGAATGTTAAATATTCATTTTAATAAATAGCATAGGGGACAAATATGAATTTAGTTAAAAAAACATTAGTTGTAGTTCTAACATCCTTGTTAGTTGTTGCATGTTCTAAACCCGAAGACACTAAGACTGTTGCTGAACCAACTGTTACCGAAAATACTTCGAAATGTGGTAATGAAAAGTGTGGTGACACTTCTGAGAGTAAATGTGGAGAATCTTCAGAATCAAAATGTGGAGATAGCTCTGAAAGCAAATGTGGTGAAGAGAAATGTGGTGCGGAGGCTGAGAAAGCTGCTTTAGAAGAAGCTGAAAAACTGGCTGCTGAAGCAAAAGCGGCAGAAGAAGCTGCCCAAGCTGAGGCAGAAAGACAAGCTGCGGAAGCTGCGGCTCAAGCTGAAGCAGAGAAAAAAGCAGCAGCAGAAGCAGCAAAAGCAGAAGCTCAAAGAATTGCAGCTGAAGCCGCTGCTAAGAAAAAAGCAGCTGAAAAAGCAGCTCAAGCAGAAGCTGAGAAATTAGCAGCAGAAACTGAAGCTAATAAAAAAGCGGCAGCAGAAGCTGCACAAGCTGAGGCAGAAAAACTTGCAACAGCAAAAGAAGCTGAAATGAAAGCCGCTGAAGACGCTGCTAAGGCGGAAGCTGAAAGATTAGCCGAAGAAGCTGCAGCAAAAGCTGAAGCAGAGAAAAAAGCTGCAGAAGCTGCTGCTAAGGCGGAAGCTGCGAGATTGGCTGCTCAAGCTAAACCAAAACAAGAAGAGTATAAAATGAATTCTTCTTCAGGTGCTAAAACACCTGTAGGTGCTGAAAGAGCAGGCAACGCAGCCGGAACAATTCCAGCATGGACTGGTGGAATTACTCAGCCACCCTCAAGCTACAAGCCTGGTGATCACCATCAAGATCCATTTGCAGGTGATAAAGTTCTATTTACGATAGACTCGAGCAATTATAAGGATTATGAAGACAATCTTTCTGTCGGTCAAAAAGCGATGTTTGAAAAATATCCTGAAACCTACAAAATGAATGTCTATCAATCCAGAAGATCAGCTTCTTTTCCTCAACGTATCTATGATAAAACAGTTGAAAATGGGAAGACAGGTAAGTTGCTAGATGATGGTGAAGGTGTATCCGATGTTGCGGAAGGTTTTCCATTTCCGAATCCACAAAATGCTTATGAATTAATGTGGAATCACAAACTCAAATACAAAGGTTCAGGCGGAGTTAGATACAACAATCAGGTTGCTCCAACAGCTACAGGACAGTACACTTTAGTAAGACTTAAAGAAGAACTTTTGGGTAAATATTATGCTGAAGGCAACACAATTGCAGATATTGATAACATCTTGCTTTATTTCTATCAAGTTGTAGAGTCTCCAGCTCGTTTGGCGGGAAGAATTCTATTGGTTCACGAGACTATGAATCAAAAAGAAACACCTAGACAAGCATGGATTTATAATCCGGGTCAAAGACGTGTAAGACGTGCTCCTAACGTTGCGTATGATAATCCAGGTACTGCATCTGATGGATTAAGAACTAATGACATGACAGACATGTTTAATGGTGCGATGGATCGTTTTGACTGGAAAGTTGTTGGTAAGAAAGAAATGTATATCCCTTACAACTCCTATAAAGTTCATAGTGGTGATTTAGACTATTCTGAAATAGTTCAACCGGGCCATTTGAATGCTGATCTCATGCGTTATGAACTTCACAGAGTTTACATCGTTGATGCCACTCTTAAAGAAGGTGTTCGTCACATTAATTCCAGAAGAACTTTCTACCTCGATGAAGATAGTTATCAAATCATGTTGATTGATCACTATGATCGGAGAGGAGAAATCTGGCGTTTTTCAGAAGCTCATTGTATCAATTATTATGATGTTCCAACATTTTGGTCAACAGTTGAAACTCATCACGATTTGAGATCCGGTCGTTATGTTGCAGTAGGTCTGGATAATAAAGATCCTGTTAACACATTCAACTCTCCTCTAAGTGAATCAAACTACTCACCACAAGCATTAAGAAGTCGTGGTCGTAGATAACTCCTTAGCATGAGTCATGTTTAGAGTTAAATAAAAGGCTGAATTATTCAGCCTTTTATTTATTAAATATCTTGATATAATCACTTTATTCAGAAGTGGGAAACATTATGAAAATCCGAAAATTTAATAAGTTAATATTAAATCTAATACTATTAATGATAGCGACTGTATCTGTGGGAGAGGAAACAGTAACATCAGAGAGAATGCCTAAATTTGAAAAATCTTTGTATTTGGGAATTAAAAACAATGGCACGACTGTTGCAGCCGTAGGTGAGAGAGGTCATGTTGCTTTAAGCGAAGACTACGGAAGTACATGGATACAAGCAGAAGGAGTTCCCACAAGAGCAACCTTAACGGCAGTTTCCATGATTGGTAGTAATATCTGGGCAGTGGGCCATGATACTACCATTATACACAGCTCAGACAATGGACAAACTTGGACTAAACAATTTGAAGATGTTGAGCGTGAAATGCCTTTGCTTGATGTGTTGTTTATAAACGAAAGTGAAGGATTCGCTGTTGGTGCATACGGAACGTATTTAACAACCTATGATGGTGGAAAAAATTGGAATGATGGTTTGATCTCAGAAGATGAAGACTATCATTTAAACAAAATTATTAAAGTTGATGAATTTAAGTATTTTGTCGTAGCAGAATCCGGTAAAGCATATCGTAGTTTTGACTCAGGTAATAACTGGGAAAGTCTCGATTTACCATATTCCGGCTCAATGTTTGGTGCCATATTGTTTGGGAACGAAATTATAACCTATGGTCTGAGAGGAAATGTCTTAGTGACTTCGGATTTTGGAGATACATTCGAGCAAATTGAGTCGCCAATTCATGATAGTTTATTTGGGTCAGAGCATACAATAAACAATAAAATATTGTTGGTTGGAGCAAACGGTGCGGCTTTGCAGTATAAAAATTTGAGTTTATCAAAAGTAGAACTTCCAAGTAGCGATGGTGATTACGCAGATGTGTTATCTGTAAAAGGTAATATACTGATTTTTATTGGCGAAAACGGTATTAGCACAAAACAATTTAGGTGATGAAATTATGAGTGAAAATTATTCAAAAACGATGGTTTTTTTACAAAATCTCATCTTCAACAATAAAAAACTAATAATCCTATTATTGGTATTAGTTACAGTTGCTATGGGCTTTTTTGCTAGCCAATTAAAAGTTGATGCAGGTTTTAAAAAGCAACTACCTCTTCAGCATGAATACATGAAGACATTCATGGATTATGAGTCTGAATTTGGAGGAGCTAACAGACTACTTATCGCTGTTATGACACAAGATGGCAGTGATATGTTCACTCCAAGCTTTTTCAGAACGCTTGAAGCGGTAACAGATGATGTTTTCTCAATTAAAGGTGTCTCTCCCGCAAGTGTAACGTCTATCTTTACACCAAATGTCAGATTTGTTGAAGTTGTTGAGGATGGTTTCGCCGGTGGTAATGTAATACCGTCTGACTTTACTCCAACTCCTGCGATGTTCGATTTAGTCAAAGGAAATATCGTTAAAGCAGGTGTTGTCGGTCGATTGGTTGCAGAGAATTTTAACGGTGCGATGGTATGGGCTGAACTACTGGAAGAAGATCCGGTATCTCATGAAAAAATCAACTATCAAAGAGTCGCCGAGCAACTTGAAGAAATTCGTAAGAAACACGAAAAAGGAAATGAAGAGGTTATTCATGTTATTGGATTTGCTAAAATTGTTGGTGATATATCAAATGGAGCAAAATCGGTCGTTTACTTCTTTGGTTTGGCAATTTTAATAACTGCTGTGTTGTTATTCTGGTATTCCGGAAGTATTAAACTGACGATTTATCCACTTATTTGTTCTGTGGTTGCAGTGATATGGCAATTAGGGACTCTAAAACTACTTGGATTCGGAATCGATCCGATGAATATCCTCACACCTTTTTTGATATTTGCAATAGGCGTCAGTCATGGAGTACAAATGATTTCGACGTGGACTGATCAAATTATCGCCCATCCACATGGCGAATGGGACGGAGATCATGCGGCGAGAGCGACTTTTGCAATATTATTAGCACCCGGAATTATTGCTTTACTTTCTGATACAATCGGATTTGCAACAATTTACTTTATTGATATTCGCATCATTCAGGAATTAGCAATTACAGCAACAATAGGTGTGGCGTTGATTATTATTACCAACTTGATTTTGATGCCTATTCTTTTATCAACTATAAACACAGCGAATTTTAGTAAGTTTTGCCAAAAATGCCTTGATAAGAAAAATAGCGACTCAAGCTTTTGGAAAGCCATTGCCGGATTTGCAAAGAATCCTCTGGCTACACTTTCCGTACTTGTATTAATTGGTTTATTTTATTTCGGTTATATGAAATCTCAGGAAATGCAAATTGGTGATTCTCAAGCTGGTGTTCCTGAATTAAGACCGGATGCAAAATATAATCTCGATGCTCAAACAATTAGTAGTGAGTTTTCATTAGGTGTTGACATGATTAGTGTGATTGCAGAATCAAGTGGTAATGCCTGTACCGAGAGTTATAAAGCAATGGAAAATATCGATCGTTTCGCATGGCACATGCAAAATGTTGAAGGTGTTCAAAAAGTAATAACTCTTTCTCAATATGCTAAAGTGATTACAGCAGGATGGAATGAAGGTAGTCCGAAGTGGAAAACATTATCGAGAAATCAATTTGTTATGAGGCAAAGTTTATCCGGAATCGAGACAGATACCGGGTTATTAAACAAGGATTGTAGTGCAATGCCGGTGATGATTTTTACTGAAGATCATAAAGCCTCAACTATTTCCCGAGTTGTTGCGGCAGTGGATGAGTATCGTGAAGCTTACCCTCCAAAAGTTGATAAAAACCTTACAGAAGCTGTAGATTCAGTTTATGCCTTTGATAGAAATGATAGTGCCTCTGTCAATAATCTAATCACTGCAATCAACGCCTTGGGAGATGAGACTCCAATAAAACTATCTGCAATTGGAGACTCTGTCAGTGGTTTTGATGCCAATTCAAAAGCTGATATGGATTCATTAAGTAGCGTTATTGAAACATTTAAGACCAATAACCCTAAAAAACAAACTCACTTGGATGAGCTTGCAGAAGGGGAAGTTCGTTTCCGTTTGGCAACCGGTAATGTTGGTGTAATGGCTTCAACAAATGATGTTGTAAAAGCAGCTCAAATGCCAATGCTGATTTTGGTCTATGCTGCAATTATTGTATTGTGTCTATTAACTTTCAGATCTGTATATGGCACACTTACAATTGTAATCCCGCTAGCATTAGTTTCTTTCCTGGCTTATGCATTAATGGCATTTATGGGTATTGGACTAAAGGTTAACACCTTGCCGGTCGTGGCTTTAGGTGTTGGTATCGGAGTGGATTACGGAATTTACATCTTTAGTAAACTCCAAGGATTCCTCAAAGAAGGAAAGAGTCTCTATGATGCTTATTACACAACTTTGAGATTAACCGGTAAAGCTGTTTTCTTTACAGCAATCACCTTGGCTGTTGGAGTAGGAACCTGGATGTTCAGTGATTTACAATTCCAGGCTGATATGGGTATCTTACTTGCCTTCATGTTTGTTTTGAATATGTTAGGTGCATTACTGATACTTCCTGCGTTGGCATTCTGGTTGATGCCAAAATACAGAAAAGCGTTATAACATTTATATTTATGCCCTGACAATATCATTTTTCGTGATATTGTTGGGGTATAATGTCGCTATTAAAATCATTTAAAAGCAATGCCTGACTTTGTTCTTGTTGGAATTGATTCAAAATTAAATCCAAAGTATCAAATCAATTATAACTCTGATTCTTTTTCTGTCGAGAAGAGGAATATTTCTTCATGGTCAGAAATCACAACAGGTAATAACAGACAATTGATTTTTACTCTACCGGCTCAATTGGTTTATCACACCAAAGTTAAAATACCGACAAAGAATGAAGAAATTATTCGTCAATCTTTGCCAAATTTAATTGAAGAAGAGCTAGCAAATGATATTGAATTGAATCATTATGCTTATCTTCAATCCAATGATGAATATCATCAAGTAGCAGTTGTATCAAATTCAATAATAACTGAAATTTACAATAAGATTGTCGAGTATGGGTTTAAAAATCCTAAACTTTATTCAGAGATTTACTTATGCCCTAGCCATGAAGATTGCACGGTATGTAATTTTGAAGACTACTTCATCATAAATTTTGACCATAAAGGAACGAAAATAAATAATGATCAAAAGACACTCAACAACTATCTTCAGTTAATCGGAGCTGGCAAAACGATTGTTTATACAGAAAAGGAACTTCCAGGAATAGAGTTTAAAAATCCTGAAATTAGAAAAGTTGATATTGCTAAATTGACTTTGAAGACAATAACTTCTAAAGAATATATTAATTTATTTCAAGGAAAGTATTCAATTGACTCTCAAAAACATAAACAGAAATCACCAATTAAAAAACTTCTAGTTCTGTGTAGTTTACTAATTATAAGCTGGCTTACAATTAACGTGATAGGCTTGAACTCTTTGTCGAATAAAGCCGAAGAAGTCCAATTTAAGCAAAGGGAACTTCTGTCCGATTTAATCCCGGATATCACACCTGCGGAATTGAACAATCCTTATGCTGGGATGTTGTCCCGATTAAAAATTTCAGAGAACTCGAACTCTAATAACAGTGGTGATACTTTTATTAAATCACTCAGTTATTTAGGCAAGGCTTTACAAGGTAATAAAGATGTTTATGTACTCTCAATTCGATTAAGAGAAGATAAACTGGAAGTTAAAATTCAATCTCAAGACATTTCATCACTCAATGCTTTCCAATCTAATTTAGAAAAGAATTCATTCGATATGCGTGTGAAAACAGGAACGAGAGACTCCAATAATGATGGAATCTCATCAGTGATTACAATGGAGAGATTGTAATGTCGGGAATAACAAATTTAATAAGCAAACTGAGCGATAGTGAACGCAAATTGTTGGTTCGTGGGAGTGTTCTCGTCTTTCTTGCTTTATTTTGGGCATTTGTTTATAAACCCATCAATCAATCCATCGAATCCAAAGAAAAGCATCTGACAGAACTTGAAAATCAATATACCGAAATGCAAAGCTCGCAAGGATTGCTTAGAAAAACAATAAATACAGCAAAAACTCGTGATTTAAGCAAGCCATTTATTTCTTGGGTTGATGGACAATTGCTTAGCAGTGGTTTATCAGATTATGTTTCGCGTTCTGAACCAAAGGATAATCAAACCTTAATTCTGACATTTGAAAATGTCGCATTTGATGAGTTGATTTCGTGGTTACAACCAATGATTAGCCAATATAGTATTAATGTGAGCGAAGCTGATATCAATTTAACTGATAAAACCAATGGTCGTTGTAATGTTAGAATCACATTGGAAGAAAAAATATGAAGCTGATTAAATACCTTATCATTCTAATAATTTTATTCGTTTTGGTGATTATATTCACACCTTTAAAACTCTATTATCCGCATATTTCACAACAACTCAGACCGGTTCAACTTCAAAATATCAGTGGTTCAGCAGTTAAAGGTTCAGCCGAATCGGTAAATTATATTGGTATGAATCTCGGCTCGCTATCTTGGTTAACTTACCCGAGTTCTTACAATGAATTAACTGTTGATTTTAACCTTGAAAGTCCTCAATATGATTTTCACGGAAAACTCAGTCAGACTCCTTCGGCTCAGATATTGAAAGATTTCAGAGGAACAATGGACTGGAAGCAGATTGAAAAATTTGTGAATGTTAAATATGGAGAGATTTCAGGATATTTTGATTTTAATTTTCAGACCATCGAAATCAGAGATGAAAAAATTCATAAAATCATTGGAAAAGCAACGAGTAAAGAACTCAAAATTATCAAGCCAATTCAAAAAGATATCGGAGAAATTGAGATAGATTTCTCAACGGATACTCCGGCAATCATTGCCGGAGTTGTTAATAGCAAATCCAATGTCATCAATGTCTCAGGAGCCGTTTATATTCATAAAAACCACCGTTGGGAAGTTAAACTGACATTGATTCCGATGCCGGGAGAATATGAAATTGAATACCTGCTTCAAGGAATTGGTGAGAAACGCCCTGGTGGCGGTCGAATGCTGAATTTAGCAGGGTTTTATTAAATCGAGCTTTATAAAACTCAAGGAAATCAATTTGAAATTTACACTCAAAAAAACAGATCAGACAATCAATAAAGCTAGAAGAGGGCAGTTAGACTTTGAGCGTGGCAGTGTACAAACTCCGTGCTTCATGCCGGTTGGAACCTATGGAACTGTTAAAGGCATGACACCGGATGATGTGAAAGCCATTGGCGCGGAAATCATTCTCGGTAACACTTTTCATCTCATGCTCAGACCCGGAACCGATGTGATTGAAGCACACGGAGATTTGCATGATTTTATGAATTGGGATAAACCAATTTTGACCGATTCAGGTGGTTTTCAGGTATTTTCGCTGGCAAAACGACGCAAAATTACCGAAGAAGGCGTAACTTTTGCTTCGCCGGTTGATGGTTCCAGAGTGTTTATGGGACCCGAGGAATCTATGCAAGTCCAGACTAAATTGGGCTCTGATATTGTCATGATTTTTGATGAGTGTACACCTTACCCAGCGGATGAAAAAACAGCTGCTGAGTCCATGAGATTATCACTTCGTTGGGCAAAACGCTCGAAAGATGCTTTTGATCAAAACAGAAATCCGAATGCATTATTTGGAATTGTTCAAGGCGGAATGTATCCTCATCTTCGTGAAGAATCTGCCAAAGGTTTAAGAGAAATAGACTTTCATGGCTTTGCCATTGGAGGATTATCAGTTGGAGAACCGAAAGATTTACGCGAAAAAGTTTTGAAAGCAACCACTCCATTATTGCCTGAAGACAAACCCAGATATCTGATGGGCGTCGGCAAGCCCGAAGATATTCTGGAAGCGGTCAAACTCGGTGTTGATATGTTTGACTGTGTCATGCCAACTCGTAATGCTCGTAACGGACATCTTTTTACCTGGAATGGCGTGGTAAAAATCCGCAATCAAAAATATCAATTTGACACGAAGCCACTGGATGAAAATTGTGGATGTTACACCTGTCAAAATTATTCAAAATCCTATCTTCGTCATTTGGATAAATGCAAAGAAATATTAGGATCACATTTAAATACGATTCATAACTTATTCTTTTATCAGGATTTTATGAAAGCTATCAGAAAAGCCATTGAGGAAGATAATCTCCAGGAGTTTTCTGATTCTTATTATCAGAGAATTCAGAATAGCTGATTGAGAATCTGCAAATACTACTTATTAAATCGGTAATCAGGTATAATTCATCCCGTTTGAATTTATATATCCTAGAGATTACTAATGACTAAAAATGTTTATATCGTTGGTGCTAAACGCACGGCTATCGGTTCATTTCAAGGGCAATTTGCAAATACACCATCTCCCCAATTAGGTTCAGTAGCTATTAAAGCCGCTATGGAACAATCTGGACTGGATACGGTTGATGAAGCATTGATTGGTTGTGTTTTACCAGCCGGATTAGGTCAAGCGCCTGCCAGACAAGCGGTTTTAGGAGCCGGTTTGGATAAATCTGTGACTTGTACTACGGTCAACAAAGTCTGTGGTTCAGGTATGAAAACGGTGATGATGGCTCATGATATCATTAAAGCTGGCTCAGTTGATACAGCAATCGCAGGTGGTATTGAATCCATGACATTAGCTCCTTATCTGCTACCCAATGCACGTAGTGGTTATCGTATGGGTCATGTGCAAACTCTGGATCACATGTTTTATGACGGTTTGCAAAATCCTTATGACAACAACATGATGGGTGTTTTTGCCGAAACCTGTGCCGACAAGTACACTTTTAGCCGTGAAGAACAA
Source organism: Gammaproteobacteria bacterium (assembly GCA_041395445.1). Classification (NCBI taxonomy): domain Bacteria; kingdom Pseudomonadati; phylum Pseudomonadota; class Gammaproteobacteria; species Gammaproteobacteria bacterium. The sequence continues at coordinate 159,517 of JAWLAO010000005.1, forward strand.
GATGCTTTCTCAGCGGAATCGGTGAAACGCTCAATGGCAGCAATGCAATCAGGAGCTTTTGATGAAGAAATTGCCGAAGTGGTGGTGAAAGACCGCAAAGGCGATATTATTGTAAACAAAGACGAAGAACCACCGCGTTGCAATCTGGATAAAATTCCAACACTTCGTCCGGCTTTCCGCCGTGAAAATGGCACAGTCACAGCAGCCAATGCTTCAAAAATATCTGATGGAGCATCTATGATGATTCTGGCATCTGATGAAGTTGTCGAAAAAAACAATCTGCAACCGTTGGCGAAAATCGTTGGGCATTCCACTTACGCCCAAGAACCGGAATGGTTCACAACCGCACCGGTTTTAGCCATTAAAAAGCTGATGGATAAGTTGAATTGGACTGTGGAAGATGTTGATTTATTTGAAATTAATGAAGCATTCGCCGTGGTAACAATGGCTGCTATGAAAGAATTAAATATTCCTCATGAAAAAGTCAATGTTCATGGTGGAGCTTGTGCCTTAGGACATCCCATCGGCGCTAGTGGCAACCGAATACTCGTGACATTACTTTATGCTCTGAAACAAAAGGGTCTCAAACGCGGTATTGCCAGCCTATGCATCGGTGGTGGCGAAGCGACAGCTGTTGCCATCGAAATTGTTTGATTTTTTGAATAAAATGTAAGTTTTTAATACGTCATTACCCGGCTTGGCCGGGTAATCTAAAATGAAATTTGACCGAGAGAGAATATGTTTAATCGTCATAAAATAAAACCATTCATAATATTAGCATTAATATTTGTATCATTCTTGGCACTTGCCAATGATTTCGACAAACAAAGACCTGCCGGAGTTGATGATAAACAATGGTCGTCTTTGAAATCGGCTGTGCAGGAAGCGAAGTTGTTGCCAACTCCCGAGGGGATTGGGGGAACTTCCGATAGATTTGGCTATTCTGTTGCATTAGATGGTGAAAGAGCATTAGTAGGAGCTACTGGAATTATTAGTGATATGGGTGCTGTTTTTGTATATGATTTTAATGGCTCAAGTTGGCATCAGACGGCTATTTTACAACCTTCAGATGGTTTGTTGAGATATCAATTTGGGTGTTCTGTTAGTTTATCAGGTAATCATGCTTTAGTTGGATCTTGTTCTAAACATATTGGACATCCTTATGGATCAGCTTATATATTTGATTTTGATGGAAAAATTGGAATCAAAGTTATAAACTAATTAGTTCGGATGGAGGAAGCTGATGATAATTTTGGTATTTCATTAAGTATATTAGGAAATCATATCTTATTGGAACTCCTTATGATGATGATAATGGATATTCTTCTGGTTCAGCTTATATCTTCGAGTATGTGAGTAATAACTGGATACAAAGTCAGAAATTAATAATTCTGATAGTTCTGCAAATGATTGGTTTGGTCATCTGTAAGTTTGTCTAATGATACATAATAGTGCTAACAAAGCCTAATTTGAATGATATAGATTCAGGTTCTGTTTACGTTTTTGACTATGATGGAAAAGTCTGGATAGACAATAATAAATTAACAGCAATGATGGTGATATGCGAGGTTTGGTTCTTCAGTTAGTATTAATGGGAATCATATATTGATTGGAGCAATTGGATGAAAATAAATCTGGTATTAGATCTGGTTCTGCATATATTTTTGAATTAGTGATGGGAGGAATGGTTACAGTCTTCAAAAAGTTAATGGCAAGTGATGGTGCATTTGGTGACTCATTTTGGTATTTCAGTATCATTAATCTCACAAAAGCACTAATTGGAGCATATGGAGATAACAATCCTAGTAAGTGGATCAGTTTATGTATTTAGAATGAACAGAATATTGGATTGAAAGTAAAAATTTTATTGCAAATAATTTAGACCCATATGATTATTTCGGTTATTCAGTTAGTTTATCTGGAAAAGCAATAATTGGAGCTGATTACAATGATGAGTCATATGGCTCTGCTTATGTTTTGATGTATGATAGATAATCAATGGTTAAATACTCAAAAGTTAACTGCTAAAGGAGGTTGCATATGATTTTTGGTAATTCTGTAAGTTTATCAGGAAATAGAGCTTTAATTGGTGCATATTCTGATGATGATAGTGGAGGTTCTGCTTACATTTTTGAATATGATGGGCCAGATGGAGTCTTGCAAAAAGCTTGAAGTTAATAGTATTTTTTCTGATTTTGGATATTCTGTTAGCATATTGAATGATTGGGCCTTGATAGGTGCTCCAAAAGATACAAGCAACGGTCAAGGTAGAGGTGCAGCTTATTTATATAATTTTGATGGAAATCATTGGAATCAAATTCATCAATTAAGAGCATCTGATGGAGAATCAAGTGATCAATTTGGAGATGCAGTAAGCTTATCAGAAAATTGGGCATTAGTTGGAAATCCTGCAGATAATTATAATGGATCATATTCTGGGTCAGTTTATGTTTTTAGTTTTGATACCAATAATTGGACTCAGGAACAAAAACTTATTGGATTCGATATTGTTTCAGGCGATTCATTTGGATCGGTTAGTCAAGATGATATGATGGTTCGTCTTCCGGTTCAGCTTATGATGATGATTTTGTAGCGAATCAGGGTCAATCCTAAATATTAACAATCAGATGACGGAAGCAATTTTGGAAATCTGTATCAGAATGCTGATAGAATTCTAATAGGGGCTTTTAATGATATTAGACCTGGTATCTCGGGATCGGCATATATATTTGATTATGATGGAAATAATTGGAGTGAAACTCAAAAATTAACAGCAATGGAAGATGGTGGGATATTAAGTCTAGATTTCGGTTATACAGTAAGTTTAAATGAAGGAAGAGCTGTAATTGGAGCATTTACTTATACCGATGAAGACTATACCTATTTGGGTTTAGCATATGTTTTTGACAGAGTTGGAAACGATTGGCTTCAAACTCGTACATTATCAACTGAGTATGAATCTTTATTCGCAATTCCCGGTGTGCATGGGGGGGGAGGGATCAGTTTATCTCAGGATCGATTGGTAATAGGTGTGCCATTATCTAATGAGTATGGAACAGGTTCGGGTTCTGCCTATGTCTATTATGTGGGTGACGATTTAATATTTACTAATAGTTTTGAAGAAATTGATGACCTCATCTTCCAAAACGGTTTTGAAGAAATCGTACCAAAGTAGATTTTAGAATTAGTCGAGTTTTCTTGATTACCCAATCAAGTTGGGTAATGATATTAGTTTTTAAATCTGAGATTCTTCGGCTCGTTTCACTCGCTCAGAATGACAGTTTTTTCGCTGTGGTCGCAGTGTCGCTGTGCGAGGTTTTAGATTTAAAAAGGGTCAGACCGCTGGTGTCAGACCCTTTTAACACACCCCTGAATCCCCTCTCAAGAGGGGACGATTTGAGTTTTGAATCTCCTCTCGAGAGGGGATTTGTTCATCAATTCATCTTATGAATCGCTCTTTTATCAACACTGAGAGCGGCTTCGTGGACGGCTTCGGAGAGTGTTGGGTGAGCATGGATGATTCTTGCCAGATCTTCAGCACAGCCCTGGAATTCCATGGTGACAACACATTCTGCAATCAGTTCGGAGGCATTAGCACCAACGATATGAGCACCGAGTAGGGTATCGGTTTCTTTATCAGCAATCAGTTTGACCATTCCTTCAGGTTGGTTCATGGCTACAGCACGACCGATGGCTGCGAAAGGGAAAGTTCCGACATTGTATTGGACGCCTTCTTCTTTGAGTTGTTCTTCAGTTTTACCAACCCAGGCGATTTCCGGTTCGGTGTAAATCACCCAGGGAACCGTATTGAAGTCAATGTGTCCGTGTTGTCCGGCAATGCGTTCGGCAACGGCAATACCTTCCTCAGAGGCTTTGTGAGCCAGCATAGGTCCACGAACCGCATCACCGATCGCCCAGATGTTTGCAGCAGTCGTTTGGCTTAAATCATTGACCTGAATTTGTCCGCGATCGGTGAGTTCAACTCCACAGCCTTGAGCAAGCAGGTTCTCAGTATTGGCTTTTCTGCCAACAGCGACCAGAAGTTTATCGAATGTTTCGGTGTGTTTTTCACCATTTTTTTCGTAAACCACTTCAACTTGGTTGTTTTTGACTTCAGCAGATTTTACAAATGTGCTGAGACGAATGTCCATTTTTTGTTTTTTGAATTCTCTGGCTGCAACTTTAGCAATGGCTTGGTCGGCTGCACCCAGCAGTTTATCCATGGCTTCAAAAATAACGATTTCTGAACCGAGTCTGCCCCATACACTTGCCATTTCCAGACCAATTACACCGGCACCGATGATTCCCAGTCTTTTTGGGGTTTCTTCGATATTCAATGCACCTTCGTTATCGACAATAAATTGATTATCGACATCAACATTAGGGATAGAAAAGGGTTTTGAACCGCTGGCAATAATGATATTTTTTGCAGAGACTGTTTTGACTTTATCGCCTTGAGTGAGTTTGACTTGATTGTCCGCAAGGATTGTACCTGTGGCGTGAACCGCTTGGACTTTATTCGCCTTAAACAATCCGGCAATACCACCGGTGAATTGCTTAACGATTTTGTCTTTGCGGTCAATCATGGTTTTGACATCTATTTGAGCATTTTCAAAAGTGATTCCGTGATTTTTGTAGTCATGTTGCATGTGTGCGAAGTTTTTACTGGAATCCAATAAGGCTTTTGAGGGAATACAGCCTACATTGAGACAAGTTCCGCCCAAAGCCGGTTTTCCGTCTTTTCCGATGTTGTTATCGACACATAACGTACTCATTCCTAATTGAGCAGCTCGAATAGCAGCCACATATCCGCCGGGACCACCACCAATAACTACGACATCATATTGTTCTTGTTCTGACATTTTCTTCTCCTTTTAACTTACAGATTGAGTAACATACGCGCCGGATCTTCCAGAGCTTCTTTAACAGCAACCAGGAATTGAACCGCATCTTTGCCGTCAATAATTCGGTGATCATAAGTCAATGCTAGATACATCATCGGACGAGCAACAATTTCACCATCAACAACAACAGGACGTTGTTTAATTGTGTGCATACCTAAGATTGCACTTTGCGGAGTGTTGAGAATCGGTGTAGACATCAATGATCCAAAAGTTCCGCCATTAGTGATTGTGAATGTTCCTCCTTGAAGGTCTTCCATTGCTAACTTACCATCTTTGGCAGCAATAGCAAAATCGCGAATTCCGCCGTCAATATCAGCCAGGGACATGGATGCGGCATTTTTCAAAACAGGAACAACAAGTCCTCTTGGAGAAGCAACAGCAATTCCGATGTTGTGCATTTTGTGGTAAATGATGTCCGTACCTTCAGTTGAGGCATTGATGATTGGGAATTTCTTCAATGATTCTGTCACTGCTTTGACAAAGAATGACATTAAGCCCAACTTAACACCGTGTTTGGCGATAAATTCTTCTTTGTATTTGGAACGAATATCCATCACTGCTTGTAAATCGACTTCATTAAAAGAAGTCAGCATTGCTGCTGTGGACTGAGCATCGACCATGCGTTGAGCAATTTTCTGGCGCAAACGACTCATTGGAACTCTTTCTTCCGTTGGAGTGTTGGCTACAGCAACAGCATCCGGTTTGGTGATACGACCACCACGACCTGTTCCTTTCACTTGCGAAGCATCAATGTCATTTTCTGCCATGATTTTTCGAGCTGATGGACTTGCACCTGTGGTATTTGTTGATTGTGGTGCAGGAGCAGCAGCCGGAGGAGGTGTTGCCGGTTTTGCCAGAGTTTGAGGAGCTTCAGTTTTTTCCTCTGTTGCTGTCGGTGCTTCACCTTCTTCAAAAATAGCTAAGACTTCATCTGAGCCAACAGTTTCGCCCTCCGGTTTGATAATTTCTTTGATATAGCCGTCAACCGGTGCCGGGACTTCCAACACAACTTTATCGGTTTCCAAGTCAACCATGTTGTCATCTCTGGCAACAAAGTCCCCAACTTTTTTATGCCAGCTTGCTACTGTTGCATCGGTTACAGATTCCGGTAATACAGGAACTTTAACTTCAATACTCATTTGTTACTCCGCGTCAATGTTTGAGCCACGTTCGCCGTTGATGGCTTCGTGAACTAATTGGTTTTGTTGTTTGATGTGTGCATAGGATGAACCAACTGCCGGAGATGGTGATTGATGTCTGCCGGCAAAATGCAGGAATTTATTTCCATGCTGGTGATTTTTTATGCAATATTTCAGGTGATGTCTGATTTGATACCATGCACCTTGGTTAATCGGTTCTTCCTGACACCAGATAAATACTTTACAGTTAGCGTATTTATCCAGATTTTCTATCAGTAATTTTCTTGGGAACGGATAAAGTTGTTCCACGCGAATCACTGCTACTTTTTCATTCGGGTTGCTTTCCAGTTCGTTGATGATGTCGAAATAAACTTTTCCTGAACACAAAATCACTCTTTCAGTTTTTTCATCTTGAACTCGACGGTCAGGAATGACATTCTGGAATTCGCCGTTTGTTAATTGTTCAATGGTTGAGGTTGAGCCTTTGTAACGCAATAAACTCTTTGGTGTCATCACAATCAACGGCTTACGAACTTTTCTCAACATTTGGCGACGCAACATGTGGAACATCTGTGCCGGTGTTGATGGCATACAGACTTGCATGTTATTCACTGCACATAATTGCAAATAGCGTTCCAATCGAGCAGAGGAGTGTTCCGGTCCCTGACCTTCAAAACCGTGTGGTAAAAACATCACCAAACCACTCATTCTTCCCCATTTGGCTTCGCCAGATGAGATAAACTGGTCAATCACCACTTGTGCACCATTGGCAAAATCACCGAATTGAGCTTCCCAGATAATCAAAGCATTGGGTTCGCTGGTTGCGTAACCATATTCAAAAGCCAACACAGCTTCTTCAGATAATACTGAATTGATTACTGAAATACGAGCTTTGCCGTTTTCCAATTGTTTGAGTGGTGTGTAGTTTTCATCCTGAGTGACATTGTGAATCACCGCATGTCTGTGGAAGAATGTTCCGCGTTGGGAATCCTGACCATCAATACGAATTTGATAACCGTCTTTCAATAAACTGGCATAAGCCATTGTTTCAGCAAACCCCCAATCCATTTTGAGCTCGCCATTCATCATTTTAACTCTGTCCTGATAAATTTTGCTAATACGATTATGGGGTTTGAAATTTTCAGGAAGAGTTGTAATTGTTTTCGATAATGAATCAAAAGTTTCTTGTGAAATACTGGTATCGACTTTCTCTTTAATATCACCATCTATATGCGGAGACCAATCCACTTGTAATTCGTCTTTATGAGACTCTTTGCTCAACTCAACAACTTCACGACCCTCATCCAAAGCATCACGATAACCCTCAATCAGCATATCAACGTGTTCATGATAAACAACTTCCTCAGCAATCAATTTATCTGCATAAATTTGACGAGGTGTTGGGTGAGACTTTATGAGTTTGTACATGTGAGGCTGAGTGGCTGAAGGCTCATCTGCTTCATTGTGACCATGACGACGGTAGCAAACCAAATCAATCACCACATCTTTCCGGAACTCTTTGCGGAAATCAGCAGCCAAAGTTGTGATAAAAGCAACAGCTTCGGGGTCATCACCATTCACATGGAAAATAGGTGCCTGAACCATTTTTGCTACTTCCGTGCAATATCCGGGCATCGTTTGATCCAAAGCGTGTGTGGTTGTGAAACCAATTTGGTTGTTGATAACAATATGTAGCGTTCCACCAACAAAATAGCCTTCTTCCTGAGACATGTTGAACAATTCCATGTTGACACCTTGACCTTCGATAGCTGCATCACCATGGATCAAAACAGGGAAAACATGCTCGCCATGCGAATCATTATCCCGCCTGAATTGTCGTGCTTTGGCAGAACCTAAAACAACCGGATTGATAATTTCCAGATGTGATGGATTGAATGCTAATGCCACATGAACATCACCGTTTGGTGTTGGTATATCTGAAGAAAACCCCATGTGATACTTTACATCACCGGAATTGATGTGATCGTACTCTTTATCGGACTTGCCTTCAAATTCCTTAAATAATTCGCTTGCAGATTTTCCAAGCAAGTTGACCAATACATTCAAGCGACCACGATGAGCCATACCGATGACAACTTCCTTAATTCCTTGTGTGCCTAAGTGTAAAATCAATTCATAAAGTTGAGGAATTAATGCATCACCGCCTTCTAACGAAAATCTTTTCTGCCCAACATATTTGCTATGCAAATAACGCTCCATGCCTTCGGCTTTGGTCAGTTCTTCCAAAAGTCTGTGCTTCTGTGGTTCAGAAACCGGATATTTATCAGCAACAGTTTCCAGCCTTTGTTGCAACCAAATTCTTTGATTAATATCGGTGATGTGCATGTATTCACAACCGATATGATGAGTGTATGTTTTTTTCAGAAGTTCGATAATATCTTTCAGCTTCATCCGATCCGGAGCCACCAGTGAGCCTGTCGAAAATGTTGTTTCCAAATCACTTTCTGTCAGACCGTGAAAGTTGATATTCAAATCCATTGCATCCGGACGAGGGCGATATTTTATTGGATCAACATCAGCTTGTTTATGACCGGTCACTCGGTAAGAGTTGATCAGACGTAATACAGCAGCTTCTTTTTTCATCATTTCCGCTGAGCTGCCTGCTGGTTCAGCATAAGACGGATATTGAGCCGCTGCTTCAAATTTCTCAATAATCGGCAGATGTCGAACGTCTTGTGCTGAATTGTCTGTTATTTCATCAAATAAAGCCCGCAATTCATCAGAAACACTATTTCTGTCGACCAGATAATCATCATAAAACGATTCCAGCCAACTGGAATTGGTGCCAAAAAAAGGAGAAGATTTTTGTTGTGATTTAATCCAGGATGTCAATGTACTAATCTTGTAATCAAGCCATTAAAAAAGAGTGCCGTATTATACCTGATTTAGTTTGGTGATTAGTAACAATTAAGGCTATTCGCATAAAAATAGATGGTGTTTTTTGAAAAAAAGGAATGTACATGATTCTGTGACTAAAAATTGATTAAAATCGTAGTGCAGCACATTTTGTAATGGTAATTGAATTATAATTCTTCCAGTTCCAATTCAATAAAACTCTATGGCTATATATATTTTTCCGGTTTTGTGTCTGCTTGCATGCGGAATTTCAATTAGAAGTGAAGTCAATAACCAAGCTAATTTAATGTTAATGTTCAAATTCATCGCCAGTTTGGCATTTGTTGGCTTGGCATTGTATCTTGCAGCATTTAATTCCGACTATGGAAAATGGTTGTTTATAGGTTTGATTTTTTCCTTATTTGGAGACGTGCTATTGGGTCTAAAGGGCAAAAAGTTGTGGTTTCTTTTAGGAATTGGTGCTTTTTTGCTGGCTCATGTATTTTATGCAATAGCATTTTATCGAACTGGTTTTACATCAAGTCGATTAGCTTTGATATCGCCAATTCTAGTTGCATTTTTAATTTTGGTATTGATATGGCTGAAAAATCATTTGGCAGGAGTTTTCAAAATAGCCGTTCCAATGTACTTGCTGGCTATTGGAGCGATGCTATTGTTCGCTTGGAGTGGTGGAGAAATCAATTACTGGATTGTTTCCGGAGCGACTTTATTTGCAATTTCAGACTTATTTGTCGCTCGCAATCGTTTTGTTAAAGCAGAAAGCATCAATCGAATTATAGGATTGCCAATTTATTATATCGCACAACTAATGCTGGCGTATTCAATTAGCGAAATTGCTGTTTAGAATTTGACAGAGCTTAATCAAAGGCAAGCCAATAAGTGCAGTAGGATCTGTGTTTTTAATTTTTTTGAACAGGCAGATTCCCAGAGATTCGGCTTTGAAACTGCCGGCACAGTCGTAGGGTTTGTCTTTGTGTAAGTATTGCGTAATTTGTTGGTCTGCTAATTCGCGAAAATAAACTGTTGTTGTGTCGCAGTGAGTCATCATTTTTTCAGATTCTTGATGTAAAACACATAAACCGGTATAAAACTTTACTTTTTGACCTGAAGAGTCCTTGAGTTGTTTAAATGCGTTATCAAAATTACCGGGTTTTCCGAGAATTTTACCATTCAGACTACAAATTTGGTCACTGGCAATAATTATCGAATCCGGATTGGTTTTAGCAACTTCCTTAGCTTTTTTGATCGACAATTCGACAGCGTTTTTCTTTGGCGAAATATTGGGGTCTGTATTTTCATCAATATTTGGTGAAACACAATCAAATTGAATATCTAACCGCTCAAGAAGCTGTTTTCGGTATTTTGAGGATGAAGCCAGTATGATTTTTTTAGAATAAATCATCCAGTAATTCGGCTTCTGTTTCAATATCAGTGGCTTGTATTTCCTCAGATTCTTCTTCAGGTAAATTTCCTGCAATAAAATACTCCGGTAATGTATTCGGATTATTTCTGCTTGCTAATTTACCTGTTTTTGGATTGATTTTACTGCGGATAATTCCAGCGGGAACCGGCCTGTTATATTCCGGAACTTGTTCCAATGCGGTTTGCATAAATTCAATCCAGATTGGTAATGCAGCACGTCCACCGGTTTCACCACGTCCCATTGGTTCGGGTGTATCGAATCCAACCCAGACGTTGGTCACGTTAATGCGTTGATATCCATTAAACCAGGCATCACGTTGCTCATTGGCTGTTCCAGTTTTGCCTGCCAAATCATTTCGACCCAAGGCTTTTGCTTTAGCGCCTGTACCACGATTGATGACATCTTTCATGAATGATTCGATAATGAACTGATTGGCAGCAGAAATCACACGAGGAGGGTAAATGATATGTTCTTCAAGAATATCTTCCTCCGATTCAGAACCTGACTGTGTTGTTTGAGATTCAGATTGAATAACAATATTATCAGTGTTTTCTGCTATTGTTTCAGCAATCTGTTGCTGTTTGAGTTTTCCTTCGCAATCGTCACAAAGCACTACTTTTTCATGTTGATACAGTACCTCACCTTCTTGATTGGTAATAGTTTCAATCAGGTAAGGATCAATTAAGTAACCACCGTTGGCAAACACCGAAAATGCTCTTGCCATATCAATTGGTGGAATGTTTGGACTGCCCAGAGAAATTGATAAGTCTCTGGGAATAGCTTCCGGTTCAAAACCAAATTTAAGCATGTGGTTTCTGCCGGTATTGATACCAATTCGATCGAGAACTCGAATTGAGACCAAATTTCTGGAGTGAACAATTCCTTCTCTTAAACGGGTTGGTCCAAAGAATTTTTCACTATAATTTTGCGGTCTCCATGCTTTTTCCAGTTTGCTGTCATCAAAAACGATTGGAGCATCGTTGATAAGAGTAGAAGCAGTCAATCCAGCCTCAATTGCTCCTGAGTAGAGAATGGGTTTGAAACCCGAACCCGGTTGTCTTTTTGCCTGAGTGACTCGATTGAATTTGCTTAAGTTGTATGCAAAACCACCAATCAAGGAATTAACAGCACCATTATCGGGATTTAATGAAATTAAAGCTCCTTGCACTCTTGGAATTTGCGTCAGTACAAATTGACCTAAGTTATCGCGCTTGACCATAATGACATCACCAATTTTTACAATATCATGCATGGTTTTGGGTCGATTACCGACACGTTCATTATCAATATACGGAGCTGCCCAGTTTGATGTTTCAAAACTAATAACTGCATCCTGACCATCAATCAATCGGACGATGGCTGATTGTTCCTCAACAAAAGTGACTATACTTGATTGTAAGCCTGCAGCATCCGGAAGTTTTTCGATGTATTCAATGGCTTGTTGAAGTTTTTCCTGAGATATGACATTGTCAACTTGATGAACTTCCATATCATTATTTGTTTCTTCAAGAATATCGAAGTGTTTCAAAGGGCCTCTGAATCCATGTCTTTTATCATAAGATTGCAAACCGTTTTGAACTGCAATTTCAGCAGCTTGCTGGAGTTTGGAATCGACCGTAGTTGTCACAACAAAACCGTCGGAATAAGCACTGTCACCATATTTGTCCAGCATTTCTGCACGCACCATTTCTGCAATCCAAGGCGCGCTGAGCTCTATTGCAGGCTCATGAATTCTGGCATTATCCGGTTCGGCGACTGCTTGGTCATGTTCTGTTTGAGTGATGTAATTGAGCTCCAGCATCCGGCGCAAGATATAGTTTCTTCGCAACAATGCCCTTTCCGGACTGGTCACCGGATTAATCCGCGACGGCGCTTTTGGAGGAGCTGCCAGCATGGCACATTCCGCTAATGTAAGTTCATCTAATGTTTTTCCGTAATAGGTGTCTGCTGCAGCAACAATTCCGTAGGAACGATGCCCGAGGAAGTTTTTATTCAGATAAAGTTCCAGTATTTCATCTTTGCTAATGGTTTGTTCCAGTTTTATTGCTAGAAATATTTCTTTCAGTTTTCGGGTATAGGTCTGTTCCAATGATAGAAAAACATTTCTGGTGAGTTGCATGGTAATGGTTGAACCACCGGATTTTTTTTCTCCGGTAGTGACAACTTCCCAAACAGCTCTGAAAATTCCTTTAGGATCAATACCATAATGATCATAGAAATTAGCGTCTTCACCTGCAATATAAGCATTTATCAAATGTTTTGGAATTTTATCAATAGCTATCGGAGAACGCCTTTTGGAACCAAAAACCGCAATCAATTTACCGTCTTTAGACTGAATTCTCAAAGGAACCTGTAATTTATACTCTCTGATGGATTCCACAGATGGCAAATCCTTTTCCATTATTTTGTAGGTTACAAACAGTGTTGCAATTCCTAAAATAAAGAAAAAAATCCCCAATTTGGTAAAAAACCAAAATATTTTTAACAGTTTTCTCATGAAAATTCTAATTTCTGATTCGCTCCTTATTGTAGTAAAAAGCCCATTCAATTTATATGTAAATTCATTTGTTTTACATTATTTTATAATTCATTCTCAAGTTTTGAGAATCAGCACTCGTAAATTACACACTAACATTAAAACTGAGAAAGAAACATGAATTACCTAAATAAACAGATTTTATTTTTTATTAGCAGTTCACTTTTATTGCTAATACTCTTTGCTATTCCTTTATTTGTGACATTAAGCATGATTGTGTTTAGTTTAATATCCATTTCTGCTATATATTTTGTTCGTAACTATCAGTTAGACTATAAATATTTGATAAGTTTCATCTCACAACTGTTGATGCTTGTTTTTATCGTTGGCGTATTTATCTTGAGTCTATCTTTTGTTGCTGAAAGATTGAGTCAATTGTGAAAACCGAAGGTATTAAATTCTTTTTGGCTGATATAATGCCATTTATTGAATCTATATTTATGAGTTATCTTGCCAAAATTATCAATCATCAGAATTGCAAAGCCGACAAATAACCTTAGTGAAATAACCCGGATGTATATTGAGGGTTTGGGTTTTGAACTACTTGGAGAGTTTAATAATCATAATGGTTTTGACGGTAGGATGATTGGTCACAAAAATCATTGTTATCATCTTGAATTTACGTATCATCATGATTCACAATTATTGGAAAAACCACACCCTGATAATTTGTTGGTGTTTTATGTCGAAAACACAGAACAATGGGAAAATGTGTGCAATTCAATGAAATTAGCAGGTTTTATTAGAGTATCATCATTTAATCCTTACTGGGATGAAAAAGGTCAAACCTACAAAGACATCGACGGAAATCGAATTGTTATACAAAATTCTGAATGGTCGAAATAAAGATGTTGATTCTTTGAAATAGACAAATTCTTTTCAGCATTTCAGAGAAATTTAGTTACAATACCGCCATGGCTGATTTTCGTAAAGATAAAAACAAAAAAGTAAATAATCTCAAACTTCCTCCTCAATCCGATGATGCAGAACGCTCTGTTCTCGGCGGATTGATGCTGGTCAGTGACGCATGGGATAAAGTTGCAGATTTATTGTCGAGTGATGATTTTTATCGTCAGGATCACGCAATTATTTTCAAAGCGATTCATGCACTTAGCAGTGAAAACAAACCTTGTGATGTGGTGACAGTTGGTGAGTGGTTGGATTTACACCAACTGACGGAAGAAGCCGGAGGCAAAGATTATTTAATTGAAGTTGCCAGTAATGTTCCCGGCGCTGCCAACATCAAAGCCTATGCGGAAATTGTTAGGGAAAAATCAGTGATGCGGAAGTTGGTTCAAATTGGCAACGATTTGACCGAGAATGCATTTAACCCGGAAGGTAAAACCAGCGATGAATTGCTTGAAGAAGCTGAAAAAGAGGTCTTTGGTATTCGCGAGCAAACCTTAAAGTCAAAAAGTGGTTTGACTGATATTAAAACTTTGTTGAAGCAAACCATTGAAAACATACATGAAATGTCAGAATCAGATGGCGAAATGACTGGAATTCCTACCGGTTTCACCGATTTTGATAAAAAAACCAATGGCTTACAAAAATCTGACTTAGTGATTATTGCCGGTCGTCCGGCAATGGGTAAAACCTCTTTTGCTATGAATATTGTCGAAAGAGCGGCGATTAAACACAATAAAAAAGTTGCTGTTTTTAGTATGGAAATGTCATCGGTTCAATTGGCGATGAGGATTTTGTCGTCATTGTCACGAATTCCTTCGGGAAGATTAAGAGTTGGTGATTTAAAAGATGATGAATGGCCACGAATTGTTCAACAACAAATGCTGTTATCCGGTGCAGAACTGTTCATTGACGATACGCCGGCACTCTCACCGATGGAGGTTCGCGCTCGTTGCCGACGTCTGAAACGCACCCAAAAAGGTTTGGATTTAATCGTAATCGATTACCTGCAATTAATGCAAATCAAAGGCTCCGAAAATCGTGTGAATGAAATCTCAGAAATTTCACGATCTTTAAAAGCAATGGCAAAAGAGTTGGATGTGCCTGTAATTGCTTTGTCACAGTTGAATCGTTCGTTAGAACAACGTCCCAATAAGCGACCTGTGATGTCGGATTTGCGTGAATCCGGTGCGATTGAGCAAGATGCTGACTTGATTGTCTTTATTTATCGGGATGAGGTTTATCATGAAGACTCTCCGCATAAAGGCAAGGCGGAAATTATCATCGGCAAGCACAGACATGGTTCGACGGGTATGGTTCCATTGACATTCAGGGGCGAGTTCACACGTTTCGAGAATTTTGTCAACGATATTGGTATTGATGATGTTACCCATCACTAACGATAGTCTAAACAAGGATTAAATACACATGAGCAGGGGGACAACAGCAATCATCAATTTCGATAATCTGCGTCATAATTTTGATGTTCTCAGCGAAATGGCGCCCGGAAAGTTGGTTTTGGTGGTTAAAGCTGATGCCTATGGTCATGGACTTCAACAGATTGTCAAAGCACTGGATAAAGCGGAATGCTTTGGTGTGGCAACCATTGATGAAGCTCTTTTGGTTCGAAAAGTAAGAAAGAATGTCAGAATTTTGCTCTTGGAAGGTTATCTGGATGAAAATGAACTGAAAGTTGCAATTGAGAATCATTTTGACTGTGTGATTCATCAGCAACAGCAGATTGATTTATTGCAACAAATTGATTGCAAAGGAAAAAAATTAAATATCTGGTTAAAGTTTGATTCCGGTATGAACCGACTGGGATTTAGCGAAAAGGAATTTCAAGAAGCCATTCAATTAATGGAATCCCATGAGGCGGTTGATGAGTTGATTTTAATGAGTCATTTGGCATCGGCTAATCTGAGGCAAAGCAATTTTACTGAAATGCAAGCTGAGAAATTTCTTAAATTTCATACCAATCAGCAATTATCCTTATCGAACTCTTCCGCTTTATTGCATGGCAATCATTTAAAAGATGAATGGTGCAGAGTCGGGTTGGCCTTGTTTGGCGTCTCACCGATTGAGACAACCATGGCAGAGGATTACGATTTAAAGTCGGTAATGAGATTACAAACCAATGTCATTGCTGTTAAAGACATCAAATCCGGCGAGAGTATCGGTTATTCACAAACCTATATTGCCGAATTCGATATGAAAGTGGCAATCATCGGAATTGGTTATGGTGATGGATACCCGTGGTCGTTATCAAAATCAGCTTATGTTAAAATCAATAATCAAAAAGCTCCAATTGTCGGTCGTGTGTCTATGGATATGATGGCGATTGATATCAGTGAAATGAAAGATGTCAAAATTGGTGATTCGGTTTTGATTTGGGGTGATGAAGATACAGCTTCTTTACCGATTGAAATCGTCGCAGAAAATGCCAATACCATTCCTTATGTGCTACTATGTCAGATAACTTCGAGGGTGCATTATCAATATGTCAATCAATAATATTGCCAATTATTTCAAATCTCAGGTTAAAAAAGAGGAGTGGGCTCCATTAATCTGGTCGTTTTTGTACTTTTATTTCCTTCTTACCAGTTATTTTGTGGTTCGACCGATTCGCGAAACGATGGGTGTTACTGCCGGTGGGCGTGAAATCTATGATGTATTGTTTTCGGCAACATTCATTGTCATGCTGTTATTGCAACCTGTTTATGGAAAGATCGTTTCTAAATATTCGAGAAAGCAGTTCATTCCGATTATTTACGGTTTTTTCACCGTTCTGATGATTATATTTTGGGCGACATTTCAGAAATTTGGTACGGAAAATATCACATTGGCAAAAGTCTATTTTGTATTTGTCAGCGTGTTCAACTTGTTCGTTGTCTCTGTGTTTTGGAGTTTTATGGCCGATGTTTATAACAAGGAGCAGGGTAAAAGGCTATTCGGAGTGATTGCCGCCGGTGGCAGTACCGGAGGAATTAGTGGAGGAATTATCACCTCAGTTCTTGTGGAAAGAATAGGCACTATCAACATGATGCTGGTATCAGCCGGATTTTTGATTGTTTGTATTTTGATTGTGATTAAAATCCGAAAATACGCCAATGAATCAACTGTCAATAAAGAAGCTCCTTTGGGAGGAAGTCCGCTAGAAGGATTGAAATTAACATTTAGTTCTAAGCTATTGACTCAAATGGCAATTATGACAGTGATGGCAGTGTTGATTGGAGGAATTTTCTATACATTACAAGGTGAGTATATTCGTCAAAATTATGCTGATAAAGACACTCAGACTGCAATTTTTGCCAACGTAAATACGTTTACCAATATGCTGACATTGTTTTTTCAGTTGATATTAACGCCGTTTTTATTACAGAAAATTAAAATTCATAAAATCCTCGGTATTTATCCGACCATAATGATTTTCGCTTTCATTGTTTTTGGTGCGGTTCCTGTTTTACAAATTGTTTTGGCAGGAATTATATTGCAACGAAGCGGAGCCTATGGCTTGATGAAACCACCAACAGACTGGCTTTTCACCGGATTGGATAAAAATATCAAATACAAATTCAAGAATTTTATGGACACGGTAATATACCGTGGTGGTGATGTCTTTACTCAGCTTGTGTTTATTAATGCGGTTAGTTATTTCACTAAAAGTTTACGAGTTTTTGCAGTCTTTGGAGTAAGATTCAGTTTGATATGGCTTGTGAATGCAATCACAGTTGGACGTCTTGCACATCAGGCATTTTTGACACAATCAAATAGCAGCAATTTTAAAAGTAGTAAATATATAATGCATTGGGAAAATGTATTTCATGTATATTTATTCTCTAACTCTAATAATAACCAATCCAAAAGCTATGAAACGACTGTCACTTTTTGTTATTAATTTCAAATGTTAGTCTTTGCCGGAAGTACTGTGTTTACCGTAAATTCTACCGGTGATAGTCCGGATGCATCTGTGCTTAATGGCAATGTATGTAGATACAGGTTCAACCATTGGAGGACAACCGGAATGCACGCTCAGAGCAGCGATTCAAGAAAGCTAATAATACGACTGGATCATTAATCTGACTTTCAACATCACAAATGGATGTGATGGTCAATAATATCTGTACTATCAATATAAATACAGCAGACAAGTCGGCACTTCCTGATATCACTTCACAAGTGTATATTGATGGTTTAACTCAACCTGGAAATAGTTCACTATGCAATCTAGGATATTCCTTAAACTCGTTCAGCAACTATCATGTCGTTATTCAAGGCGATGGTGTAGATATTGCATCGCTGCGGTTTGAAACTGGCAACTGGTTCTAGATGGTTCTGTCGATTAAAGGATTGAATATCGAAGTTTTTAATAATCTTGCAATTATACAACAGTAGCAATAATACGATTGAATCCAGTGTAACTTTATCGGAACAGACGAAACTGGAATGCAAGTTAGCTGGTTAAATAATAATTGGGCCAATGGAATTTATGTTTTGGGTTGTACAGCCACAATATAATATGGAGGAACATCAGCAATCAAGGAAATTTAATTTCCGGTACATTATGCAAATGGATGGTATTCTGTTTTATGGAGGTGATTTTCCAGCGTGTAATCCGGCGTAATTTAACGAAACCACACTCGAATTCTATTGTTGGAAATTTTATAGGAACTTTTAAAGATGGAGTTTCTGATGGAGGTAATTTTGCATCAGGCATCGCTTTTTTAGGCGAATCAGCCGGTAATAGCTGAATCGGAGATATCAACGGAAACAATACCATTAGTCCCAATGTGATTTCAGCAAATGCAACAGGTATTCGTATATATCTCTCTGATAATAATGAAGTTCTGGGTAATTTTATCGGAACCGATTTAACGGGAACTGTAAGATTGGGAAATACAAATAGTGGAATCATCATTGAACATGGTTCAGCAAACAGGGTTGGAGATGCCGATTCGGCATCATACATAAATACCATAGCTTATAATGATAATGGAGTGATGCTGACAGGGGCATTAGCAGCAAACAATATTATCGAAAGAAACAGCATGTATGGAAACAGGAATCTGGCCATTGAAATCATTCGTGATGGTTCAACCAATAATGACGGACAAAACCCTAACGATACCGATGATGCGGATTCAGGTGCCAATTTGTTGATGAATACAGCTGAAATTCTTGATTATCAGACATCCTATGATGAATTTTTGATGACCTATATTTTGGAAATATCTGCCTCCATTGATGCCAGTGATACCAATGCAGCCTATCCATTGTGGATAACATTTTATTCGACGGATGTCAGCGAATCCATGCAAGGGCGAAAATATCTTGGTGGTGAGGCGATAATGACTCCAGCAGCCACTCACAATCTTTTATATTTTTACCAAACCAGTGATTACGACGATGGAATGTATGTAGCCATGACTGTTACCGACGCCAATGGTAACACCTCAGAAATGTCGCAACCAGTAACAATAGGTGAATTTGATTTGATATTTGCAAACGGATTTGATTATTAGACTAATTTTCTGTAATCGTTGATGGAAAAGGTTGTTTTATTTGTTGATGTTCAGAATGTGTATTACACAACGAAGCAGGCTTTTGGTAGAAACTTTGATTATAACAAATTCTGGCAACAGGCAACCTCAAATCGTCAAGTCGTTAAAGCCATTGCCTATGCGATTAATCGCGGTGATGCAAAACAAAAAGAATTTCAGAACATACTTCGCGCCATCGGCTTTGAAGTCAAACTCAAACCCTTTATCCAACGATCCGATGGAACTGCTAAAGGCGACTGGGATGTCGGCATCACCATAGATGCGCTGGAATACTCAAAAGATGCTGATGTTGTGATTTTGGTTTCTGGAGACGGTGATTTTGATTTGTTAGTCAATAAACTCAAACTTGATAACGACAAACGAGTTGAAGTTTATGGAGTTGAAAGTTTGACGGCCTTGTCACTTGTTAATGCTGCTAGCGAGTTTGTTTCAATTGATGGTGCGTTACTTTTGAAATAATATTTAAATGGTTCAATTGTTATTTTAGTATTCAATGTACATTGCAGAGCTAACTTGCTATTATTGAATATTCTGGTACATCTTGTATTCTATGTTTTTCTTGTTAAAGTAGTCAGTTCAAATTAGTTAAAAACTGTCTTTGATAAATGTCCCCAATTTTTTCGGTATTTGATTTAGTCATATTAGCTTGTATCGCCCAAGGACTAATTACGAGTATCTTATTGTTAAAATCCAAGCATGCTAATTTAAGCAATATTTTGCTCGGGCTTGCCCTGATTCTTCTTTGCATAGTCAGTTTTCGTATCATTTTCCATAATGTTGGCTTATCCAATTTTCCTCATATTAGATATATTCCTTTGGGTTGGGAGCTATTTGTTCCCCCTTTTTTTTATCTTTATATCAGGTCTCTTACTGAAGCCGGGTTTAAGTGGCAAAATAGCTCTCTGGTTCATTTCATCCTTCCTGGAGTTTACTTGGTTTATAACTTGTTCATCTATTTTATTTCATTCCAGATTGAGACTATCAATGAACAGAGCCAGCTTGTTGCCACTTTTTATTATCATCAGGTCAATGAAATAGAGGATTACCTGATAATCCTATCAAGTATTGCTTATGCATTTTTAGGATTGAAGGTCATTTTACGATTCAGAACCAAAACCAATAAATTGAAACTCAAACAGGTTGAAATGATTTTCCAATGGTTGAAAACAGTTATTATTGCTATGGGGTTGGCGGCACTTTTTCTTACAATCAACGAAATCATTGATTTGACTATTGAAAACCCCGTACAGGGTTTTAATCATTGGAAAATTTTCAGTCTCTAGCTAGCTGCTTCAATTTATTATATTGGTATTAAAGGTTATAAACTGGATACATCGTCGATTCGCATTGATGCGGTTAAATCGAAATTGCAGGAATCGGATAATCTAACTATTCTAGATATTGCTTTGGATTGTGGTTTTAACTCACAGGCGAGTTTTTATCGTGCCTTTAAAAAATTTGAAGGAATGACTCCCAAAGCTTATTTGGACTCCAAAAAATAATTTTATTCTTAAAATTCTACTCTCAAAACATGATTTGGGAGGTATGAAATACCAATTTTCGTAATATTTGCGCTTTTTGAATTATTGAAAGCTATATCTTATGAAATTTACAACTTTTAAAAAAACCTTGTTATACATCATCATTTTTCTGGTTTTGGCATATTTTGGGACAAAGGTTTTTATCGACTCACAGGTTAAACATCAAAATGGCTTAAACACTTCAGTTGTTGATGTATCCCAATTTAATATTTCAGATGCTCCTGTTGCTATCACCAATATTTCGGTGCTCTCAAATGATTCCAGTGAAATGCTGGATAACCAGACGGTACTTATAAAAAATGGACTGATTAGTAAAATTGGAAGTGAACTACAAGTCCAAGGTAATTACACTAAAGTTGATGGAAGCGGGAAATTCTTAATCCCCGGATTAGCTGACACTCATTCACATACTTATAATAGTAAAAACGATTTATTGTTATATGTTGTTAACGGAGTCACACAAATTGCCATACTCAGTTCGCACCCTGAAATGCTGGAATGGAGAAAAGATGCAAAAAACGGTGCAATCAGTCCGCAAATATTTCTCTCAAACGGTGGATTGAATTCAAAATATGGATTCATGTCAGTAGTTCGTAGCTGGTTTGGTTCGCATCCGGGAATCAATGCAGCTGAACAAGCCCGTGAAGCAGTTAATGATTATAAGGAACAAGGCTTTGATGTTATTAAAGCCTATGAATATCTGAACAGGGAAAGTTATTTTGCCATGGTTGAAGAAGCAACAAAACAACAGTTTTCCGTTAGTGGTCATATCCCTGAAGAGGTTACACTCGATGAAATCTTCCATTCCGGACAGTCTCATCTTGCTCATCTGGAAGAACTGGTCAAGGGTTCCATGCGTCAATATAACGCCCTGGATGATAGAAAGAATCTTTCTTATCTGCAATATCTGAATATCAATACGGATGATATTGCAAAAAAAGTAAAAGCCGCAAATATCAGTATATCAACAACTGTTTGGCTCATGGAATCGTTACCACAACAACGATTTGATTTGGAAAATTTTTTAAAGACAATCGAATTGGAGTATGAAAACCCAAGAGTGATTGAAGGTTCTGTTTTTGCATCCGGATGGTTGCCCGATTCCAATCGTTATGAGTCACAAGTTCGTGATTTATCAGCTGAGGACAGAGAAATCTCCAGGCAATTTACTGATGATTATGTTCAAGCAATTTATATCATGACCAAAGCATTGGTTGATAATGATGTGACTCTTTTGGCGGGTTCTGATTCAAATACGGCTGGAACAATTGCCGGTTTTTCCATGCATGATGAGTTTCAGTCTTTATCAAATGCCGGGCTCAGCAATTCTCAAATATTACACTCTGCGACATTAGCTCCTTCACAATGGATGGGGTTTAATTCAGGTCAAATTGCTGAAGGAATGCGGGCAGATTTAGTGATTCTTAATAAAAATCCACTACTTGATATCAAAAACACCCGTTCTATCAACGCGGTCATACTCAATGGCAAACTCATGACGAGAGAAATTTTGGATGACATTCTTTCCCAAATCAAGAAAGCGAATAATTCAGCCAGAGAAATAAGTATTGAGCAATATCTTTAGCTCAATCGAATAGAACAGTTCAGCTCAGCCAGGATTCTTTCAAACTCGTCTCCTAATGGGACTGAAATGGTAATAGATTCACCACTCTCAGGATGATTAAAACTGATTTCTTTGGCAACCAGAAGTAAACGACTCAAAGCGAATTGTTCTCTAAACATGTTATTGTGTTTGCCATCACCATGTGTGGTATCTCCAACAATCGGGTGAAAGATATGCTTCATGTGTCTTCTGATTTGATGCTTGCGACCGGTTTCAGGAGTTAAGGAAACCAGAGAATAACGAGCACTCGAGTATCTTCCAACAGGTATAGGGACTTCACCTTTCCATAAAGTTTTGTAGTGTGTTACTGCATCCTGTGCCGGTTTATCTGGTTTAGTATTTTTATCCGCTATTTTGTCCAGTTGTTCTTGCAGAGGATAATCAATTGTTCCATTATCATCTGTATAACCTCTGACTAAAGCGACATATTTTTTACTCACTTGTTTTTGAGTGAATTGTTCGGTCAATTGAGCTGCAACTTCCGAAGATAAGGCCATTACCAGAACTCCTGAAGTGGGCTTATCCAAACGATGGACCGGATAAACATACTGACCAATCTGATCTCGTGTCATTTGCAAAGCAAACCGTGTTTCGCGTTTATCAATCAACGATCGATGAACCAACAATCCAGAAGGCTTGTCGATGACAACAATATGTTCGTCTTGGTAGAGGATGGGGAGCATAAATGTCAATTAGTAATTAGTAATTAGTAATTAGTAATTAGTAATGTGTAATGAGTAATTGTATATTAGGCCAAACATGTCGTGATTCCATTAGAAAACTGATTCCAAGTTATCAATTGACAACCACAAATTTTGTTTGTTTATTAAAATTGGAGCCTCAATCTCCAAAAACGCTGCGTTCCACATGTCATCATGACAATCTGGACTGCCACCACAGTGATTACACACTTCTGTTTTCCATTCTAAGTTGGCTTCTTTCATTTCATTTACTAATTCACCATCGTAGTAAATCTTTATGCTCGCTTTTTTGGCCTTGATGAAATTAAATCACCATCTCTTATGTTAAAATCAACAGTACTATTTATGAAATAATCATCAAGATAAATATTATTACTCACTAATTTATACTCTTGAACAGTATCAAAATTCTATCAATAACTGCTGGATTCAACAACGAAGTGCAACACTCCAGTTTCTAGATTTGCATTTCAAGGGGAGTTACAAAGCCTAATTTTTTCTGGGTCTGTTGTTCAAAGCGTCTTCAACAGCCTGAACTTCGTTTTCTGATAACTGATCAAGAGTCTTGTTTTTAGGGAAATACTGTCTGATTAAACCGTTAGTATTTTCATTCATTCTGCCTCTCTTCAGGAATGATAAGGTTTGGCAAAATAGCTGTTTATTCCGATAGTATCACTAATCATTTCGTGTTTTGCGAATTCCAAACCGTTATCCAAAGTCAGGGCAGGATTTCATCCTTGCTTTTCAATACAGGCTTGACTGACATCGGTTGCCAGTTTTCGGTTCAATGGTTTGATTTTGACTTCGAGGATTTTCTGTCAACAAGAGTCAGTAGTGCTCCTCTGTGCTTGCTGCCAATAATTGTATCACCTTCATAGTCTCCAAGGTGAACGATTATTTGCAACCATAGGACGTTTATCAATATCTACGCGGTTGCTTATCCCACGTCTGGTTTGACCGGAGTTGTATCGTTTTCTTCTTTGTTTTGGCATCTCAGGTGTTTAAGCAATGAGGCTTTGTTCTCTTTGTTAGCATAAATGAATTGATAGATTCTTTCGATGCTGGGTACACCATCCCAACCATCGAGTTTTAAACGACCATTGATTTGTTCGGGGAGAATTTTTCTTTAAAGTGAGTCACATAAGCCCAACAGAATGGTTATTTTATTGGCATTATCAGATTTCCGTTTAACCGCAAATTACATTGGCTTGTTTGGGTCTGTATCCTCGAAGTCCGGTATTGCGTTTAATTTCACGAATTACAGTGCTTTTATGACGATTTAGATGTTTGCTATTTCAGTTTTGCTACAATTAGTTTTCAGCAGAGCTGATATCTGATATCTTTCTGCTTCAGTAAGATGTGAATAGTGTGACATTTGCAATCTCTTTTTTGGAAGTTCAACTGCAAGTGCAACACATCACATCTTACTTTTCAACTTCGATAAAAATTTTGTTGCACTTCGTTGTTGAATCCATAACTTATTTTTATCAAAAAATAACCTAAATTCCACTTTCTTCTTTGAGCATATTAATTTTTAATTGAATGACTATTCCATTGGTACAACCTAATAATGTACAAACACATGGTTGTCCTGAGCCGCTTTTGGAATAAATGAGTAATAGAGTGATTAATATGTAAAAGACTTTTTTCATTTGATTCACCCAATTACTCCATTACCTCTCAATTCATCAATTTCTGCTTCAGACAATTTTAGTTCTTGAGTAAGAATATCTTTGGTCGAGCTTCCCAATATCGGCGGTGGCATTTGATATGACAATTCCTGTTTTGAGAACTTCAGTGGATTGGCGATTTGCGGAATTGTTTGGTTGTTATCTGTAAATTCAAACAATATGTTTCGGTGTTTGACTTGGGGGTCGTTCATAGCTTGCTCAATATTATTCACAGGTCCGCAGGGAACGCCTGCTTGTTTTAATAACTTGAGCCAGTATTCACAGCTTTGGGTGAGAAAGGATTGTTCCAGTTCAGAGACTAAAATATTCCTGTGAATGACTCGTCCGCTATTTGTTTGGAATCGGTTATCCTGAGCCAAGTCATCTCTTTTTAAAACATCACAGGTCTTTTTAAACTGCTGGTCGTTGCCAACAGCTAATAAAATATCACCATCACTACAACTAAAGGTTTGATAAGGCACGATGTTGGGATGTCCGTTTCCATGTCTTTGCGGAATCTTTCCGCTCACTAGATAATTTATGCCTTGATTGGCAAGCATAGCAATCTGAGTATCCAATAATGCCAAATCAATATGTTGTCCCAATCCGGTCAGATTGCGATAATTCAAAGCTGCCAGAATTCCTGTTGCTGCATACATTCCGGTCATTAAATCGGTCACGGCGACGCCAACTTTTTGGGGTTTTCCTCCAATCTTTTCAGACTCACCCGTGATACTCATCAAACCACCGGTTGCTTGAATCATGGCATCATAACCTGCTTCACTTGCTTTCGGCCCGTTCTGACCAAAACCAGTAATGGAACAATAAATTAGACGCGGATTGATTTCGTAAAGGCTTTGATAATCCAGTCCATAATTCTTCAAACCATCAACTTTGAAATTTTCGATTAGAACATCAGCTTTCTTAGCCAATTCCATAATTAAACTTTGTCCTTTTTTTTGGGTGAAATCAATACAAACGGAATGCTTTCCACGATTTGTGGCAATAAAATAGGCTGAAAGTGATTCATCTTTCGACTTTCCGTCCAAATAGGGAGGTCCCCAATGACGGGTATCATCACCTACATTGGGCTTCTCAATTTTCCACACCGTCGCCCCAAAGTCTGCCAAAACCTGACTTGCCCAAGGACCGGCAAGAATTCGGCTGAGATCGAGAACTTTGATATCTTGCAAAAGAGCAGGGGAGTTTTGGGGTTTTTCTGACATAAATTAAGTTTACGTTTTATCTTCAAATTTGGTGTAATGAGTGACTATGACAACGACCAACAATGGTAATAGAACTGCTTTCGTTAATAAATAAAAAAGGTTCATCCATTCATTGATTTCAACACGAGAAACCTGTGAGAAAATCATTTCGCCATAAGGATTGTTTTGAAAAAATAGGCTCATTGCAAAATTTGAACCGGTATGCATACCTAATGGCATGATGATGGATTGAGTTTTGTGATAAGTATATGCCCACGAAGCTCCAATCAAACCAGTCAGTAAAAGTACATAAATCAAAGCAATGATTTTGACTTCTCCATTGAACATTCCATAGGAAAACCAATGATAAGCCCCAAAAATTATTGAAGAAATCACAATGGCTTTGATTGCTCCCAATTTTCTAATCAAGAGATACAATATAGCCCCTCTGAAAACTAAATCTTCGGTAAGAGCTGATTTCAAATAATACCAGAACGATTGAAAAAGAGCATTAGGGTTAATGATAACCTGCTGCCATTGAATGGAATAAACCAAAGTGTCCGTCATTACCGTAATCAGGCTCAATACAAATAAAAGTACAAAACCTAAAACAAACTGCAACAATCTCAACGGCACAGGAGTTGACCCCAAAACCATTAAATTTTTTTCTGCAATGAAATGTAATAACGCCCATGACAGCAATAAGATTAACAATATTCCTAGCATTTCAGACTCTTGACTACAATATTTATATTGAAACTGGGGGCGGATTCGAAGAGGAAATCATTGAGTTTTATGGCATGCTTCATCATATAACATCCATTATCAATTAATAATTACTAATCT
This sequence comes from Gammaproteobacteria bacterium, assembly GCA_041395445.1. Lineage (NCBI taxonomy): Bacteria > Pseudomonadati > Pseudomonadota > Gammaproteobacteria > Gammaproteobacteria bacterium. Next base: position 186,450 of record JAWLAO010000005.1, read on the forward strand.
GCAATGAATAATAGGATACAGATTCAGTTCTTAAAGGACTGGTATAAATATAAGAGAAAATCCATTGTTCCAGATTGCACTGATTTCCTCCTTTGCCAGTTAAGGTTTTTTAATCTTAGTTTTAGGCTTGGAAGTTCTATGCTTAGTAAAAGAAGGCTTTGCTGGCGAATTTCGCTTTGATTTATAGGTTTTTTTCTTAGTCGTCTTGCGCCCGGCATCATTTTCAGATTTGGACTTTTTCCAGGGGTTCGGAGTTTTCTTTTTAGCTTTCTTGCTACTATCCTTTGTGGATTTTTTTTCTTCTTCCGACCGATTCGCCCATTTGGCTTTGACGGAAGCTTTGACAAAGTTCTTTGGCTTAGGACGTTTTATCTTTTTGGGTTGAGTCGTTGTCTTTTTTACAACTTCTTTAGATTGTGGCACATCATGACTGGGTTCAAAATCATCAACATACTCTCTTTTCAGCTTTCTGCCAATTAGTCTTTCAATATCAAACAATTGCTGAAATTCATCGGCGCTGACCAATGACACAGCTTCACCTTCTTCACCGGCACGACCGGTACGACCAATGCGATGCACATAATCTTCAGGAACATTGGGTAAATCCATATTAACAACGTGTGGTAACTGATCAATATCAATTCCACGGGCGGCAATATCAGTTGCCACTAAGACTCGTATTTTTCCTTCCTTAAATCCAGCCAGTGCACGGGTTCTGGCACCCTGAGACTTATTTCCATGAATAGCTGCTGCATTGATACCATATTGTTCAAGATATTTTGTCAGACGATTGGCTCCGTGTTTGGTTCGGCAAAACACGAGAACCTGTTGCCATCGTCCTTGCGAAATCAAATGCATCAGCAGTTCGGGTTTGCGTATTTTATCCACCGGATGAACGACTTGAGAGACTTTTTCTGCAGTACTGTTGGGTGGATTTACTGAAATTTCTGTAGGGTTATGAGTAAAATCCTGAGCCAGCTTTCGGATATCTTTGGAAAAAGTGGCTGAAAACAGTAGGTTTTGGCGTTTCTCAGGCAATAATTTTATGATGCGTTTGAGGTCATGAATAAAGCCCATATCCAACATACGGTCGGCTTCATCCAGAACCAGGACTTGCAAATCATCAAAGCGCACTGCATTCTGAGTGTACAAATCCAGCAAACGCCCCGGAGTCGCGACCAAAATATCAACACCTTTGCATAGCCTTTGCATCTGAGGGTTAATTTTGACACCACCATAAACTACTGCTGAGCTCAGCTCCATGTATTTACCGTAAGTGATAATGCTGGATTCAACTTGTGCTGCTAGCTCGCGTGTCGGGGTTAGAATCAGTGTTCTTGCATTATTAGCCTTGGCTCTTGAACCTTGACTTAATAATTCCAAAATGGGTAATGTAAAACCGGCAGTTTTACCTGTCCCGGTTTGTGCAGCCGCCATCACATCTTTGCCTTTCAAAATAGCAGGAATTGCCTTTGCCTGAATCGGTGAAGGAGTGGTGTATCCTTGATCTGAAACTGCTTTTTGTAGAGGGTCAGATAAACCCAATTCGGAAAATTTCATAATGTTCTCAATGTTTTATTCCACCAGTAGTGGTGGGAGGCGTACTTTAACAGAGCGACTGTGCTTTTTCTATAACAGATTGACAAAACCCACACTATTCATCCACAGCAGTACAAGAGTGCTTATTGTAGCTTTGTGAATCATATTGCCTGTGCACCAACCATTTCTGCCGGCAACTTTTGCATTGATAAATAACTTTGCTGTCTTCATATCCGGCAGCATAAAATCCTTCAATTTCCTCAAGCTTTTCCAGATTCTTCGGATCACAGCGCAAGCCTTCATATCTGGAGATGTGTTTGCTAAAACCACATGGAATCAGAAAGCCAAACTCTTCAGCCTCAAATACAGTAAACTCCAAAGTGTACGGTTTGCCATTTTCAAGAGTTATCCTCACAACATCACCCGGTTCTGTCCAGTACACCTGACCCTCAACCTCAAAGCATTTCACTAAACCCTGATCAGATGAGTAAAACACAGCCGTTGAATCGGTATCAGGGATCCACTTGAGAGAGATTTTATGCAATTGTTTGAGGTTTGTATAATTCAATCTCACATCCCTATCCCATTAATAAAAGTATCAACATAGTCGGTGACTTTTTGGATCAGGCGTTCGGCGGTGGTTTTGCGTTCGGACAGTTTGGGGCGTTGTTTCATCATGGCGATGACATCATCGCGCAGGGGTTCGCGTTGGGTGTAGAGAAAATCTCCGATAACTGACTCCAACTTGTTCGGGTCAAGGTGTTCGGTTTCGGAGAAGACTTTGATGGCGCGTTGCTTTTCAGATTCCCAGAACTCCTGAAAGGCATCGGGTACTGATTCGGCATCGGAGATCAGGGGCAGGTGTTTGTTGATAAACTTTTCAATCAGCTCTCTTTTACTGCGCAATTCCAATTCACCCATCGTGGCATCCAGAATTTTATTTATCTCAGTTTCCTTGTCGTTTTCCGGTGTGTCTTTGAGGCCTTTCAGCAGATTCACAATGTAAGTGACATTGATTTCATCACGGTGAATGAGTTCCAGTTCAAAGTCGATATCATCCAGTATTGAGACTTTGTCCTTGCTCTTATGACCTCTAACTTTGTCGTATAAATCCAGATATTTGCTCTTGAAATCCTCAAAAGTCTGTTCACTCATCTGCAAATCATCAAAACTGAAATCCGTAAAACTGGCAAGCACATTCCTGATGCGCATCAGCTCACGAAAGGCCTTGATAAACTCAAATTCTTCCTCTTCAGTAAGCAACTCATTGACATCATCCACATCGCTGACTGTAGCTCTTAAATTCGCATACGCCTTGTTAAATTCATCGATAAAATCTTCATATGGCGGCATAATGATTTCATCCTTGTTATCCAGAGATGAGAACAGCCGAATGGCATCATTAGTGGCTCCCTTAAGATTACGGAAACAAACGATATTGCCCTGGGATTTGAGTTCATCCAAAATACGGTTGGTGCGTGAAAACGCCTGAATCAAACCGTGATATTTCAGGTTTTTATCGACATAAAGTGTATTCAAATGCTTGCTGTCAAAACCGGTGAGAAACATATTCACCACCAGCAAAACATCAATCTGCTTGTCTTTGACACGCTTAGCAATATCGTTGTAATAGTTGTAAAACGATTTGGAATCTTTGGTGGTGAAATTGGTGCTAAACTGATTGTTATACTCACCAATAAATTGCTCCAGATGGTCACGGCTGTGAGAAAAATAACTGCCGCTTTCTTCAGCCGCTTTCAGAGCCTGAAAATCCACATCGGATTCACCCAAACCCAAAGCATTTTTGTCTTCTTCATTGGCTTGATAGGAATAAATGGTTGCCAGTCTGAGACTGTGTTCCCCCCGGGCTTTTTTCTGTAAAAACAGCTGATAATATTCAATCAAAATCTCTACACTGGACACACAGAAAATCGCAGTGAAGGTTTTATTGTGTGTTTTGCGGTGATGATTTTCGATGATGTAATCGGTGACCAGATTCAACCGGGCATGGGAGTTAAACACTTCCTCTTCATTTATGTCCTCGACCTTTTCGTCAAAGATATCCTGTTTTTGTTTGAAGGTATTGATGTACTCGATGGAAAACTTCAAAACATTCTCATCCCGAATCGCATCGGTGATGACATACTTGTGCAGACATTGACCAAACAGCATTCCCGTGGTGCGCTTGCCCATCTCATTGGTCATGGCGTTTTCTTCAAAAATGGGCGTTCCGGTAAAGCCAAACATCTGAGAAGCCTCAAAAAACTCTTTAATCTTGCCGTGAGTCGCACCAAATTGACTGCGATGACACTCATCAAAGATAAACACCAACTTTTCCTTTTGCAAATGCTGCAATTGATTCAAAAATTGAAATTTGGAGATGGCATTATTCAGCTTTTGAATGGTCGTGACAATCAGGCGGGTATCATCTGCCAATTGTCCGACCAAAGTGCCTGTGTTTTCTGTGGCATCAATACTGCCTTTGGCAAAATTATTAAACTCCTTGCTGGTCTGATAATCCAGATCTTTGCGATCCACCACAAACACCACTTTATGAACTGCGGGCAGGGCGGTCAGAATTTGCGCCGTTTTAAAAGAGGTCAGTGTCTTACCTGATCCGGTGGTGTGCCAGATATAACCGTAATCATCAGAATTTTTCACCTGATTGACAATCGCTTCGGTGGCGTAATACTGATAAGGTCGCAACACCATCAGCATCTTTTCGGTCTCATTGAGAACAATATACTGACTGATCATTTTGAGCAGATGATGCGGTTGCATAAACTCAGCTGCAAAGTCAGTGAGATTCGTGATGAGCTTATTGTCCTGGGAGGTCCAGTAAAAGGTCTGCTTAAAAGATCGTGAAGCTATCGCATTGTTGGCAAAATACTTGCTGTTGACTCCGTTACTGATAACAAACAACTGCACAAACTGAAACAAACCATGCCCCGACCAGTAAGAATGCTTCTCATAACGATTGATTTGATTGAACGCCTCCTTCACCTCCAATCCGCGGCGTTTCAGTTCCACCTGCACCAAAGGCAAACCGTTGATGAGCAAAGTCACATCATAACGGTTGTCATAACGCCCCTGCATGCGCACCTGTTGCGTGACCTGAAAGATGTTCTTCTGAGGATGAAACCCATCCAGCAACTGCACCGTGCGTGTCTCACCCTCGCTATCGGTATAAGTCACCCGATCCCGCAGGATTTTGGCACGATTGAAAATACTGCCCTTATTGATATTGTTCAGAATCTGCTTGAACTCATGGTCAGATAATTTGACCTCATTCAAGCGTTCTAATTGAACTTTGAAATTCGCCACCAACTCCGCATCATTGGTGATGACCTTCCCCCCGAATTAATACCAGATTTTGGATGAGAATTTCATCTTATGCTGCCTGTTTTGCAAAGTCCACCGGTGATAAATAATTTAGTGAACTATGTGGTCTTTTTGTATTGTAATGATTCCTCCATTGCATGATTAATTCTTTGGCTTCTTCTATATTTTTGAACCAATATTGGTTCAGGCATTCACTTCTGAATTTACCGTTCAGACTTTCAACAAATGCATTCTGAATTGGTTTTCCAGGCTGAATAAAGCCCAACTTTACTCCTGTTTGTTGTTGCCAGTAATACATGGTCTTGCATGTAAATTCTGTGCCGTTATCACATGTTATCTGATTCGGTTTCTTTCTCTGATCAATCAGTCTGTCTAAAAAATCCGCTACTTGACGGCCATTTATTGAGAATGAAACCAGCTGACCGATAACCTGACGAGAATAATCATCTATGACATTAAGTACCCTGAACCGTCTTCCATTTGCCAGTTGATCACTGACAAAATCCATAGACCATCTCATATCCACTGATGAAGGCATCACCATTGGCAACCTTGGCCGAACCAGTTTTTTTCGTTTTCGTGTCCGTACTTGCAAGCCAAGCTCTTTGTATATACGATAAGTCCGCTTGCGATTGCAAACCAAACCCTCTGTTTTTAGAATACTGTGTAAAAACAAATAGCCATAACTGGGATGCCTTTTAGCTAATTCCAGCAAACGTAATCTGATACTTTTATCCTTGTCAGATTTATGATGATATCTGAAACCGCTCCGACTGATGCCTGCCAATTTACATGATGACCTTTCACTAAGATGAAAGGTTTTCTTCATGTGTTTGGCTATCTGCCTTTTACCAGCAGGCTTTACCACTTTTTTGAGAGAACATCCCTCATTGCTTCATTCTCAAGAAGCTTTTCAGCCAGTAGCTTTTTCAATTTAGCATTTTCATGTTCCAATTCTTTGAGCCTTTTGGCTTCTGAAACTTCCAATCCCGCATACTTGCTTCGCCAGTTGTAGAAAGTGCCGTTGGAAATTCCAAGCTGGCGACAAATGTCATCAACCTTCACTCCGGATTCATGCTGCTTGATAGCTCTGATTATTTGTTCTTCTGTAAATCGTTTTTTCTTCATTTTGAGATCTCCTGCGTTGTAGTTTAATTGGAAATCTCATCCTTGTCATGGTTCTTTTTTTGGGGGGAAGGTCAGTGACACTCACCCGCTCATAGCCCAACTTCACCAACTGCGTGATGAGATTGTTTTCAAGGATGTGTTCGGGTTGGGTGGTCATAGGTTGTATATTATCAATTAACAATCAACAATGTGCAATGAATGATGAGTAATGTGTAATTAATAATTTGTACGAGTACACTTCTTATTTTTCCCCTCTCGAGAGGGGGCAGGGGTGTGTTTTTCAATTAACAATTTGCATTTAGTAATTATCACTGTCCATTCTTAATTGGTCTCGTCATATCGACAAAGCGAAGCGCATGGAGAAAAATTCTTCTGGAAAGAATTTTCACGCAAGCCCTCAGGGACGAGGGTAAGTATCATGGACGATACGCATATATCTCAATAACTTTAGTCAATTGACTCTGACCGCGTTTATTCACAAAACAAAACTACCAGTGATTATTGAATCCACGCATGTGTAGTGCCAATTTGTTTTTTGTTTGACTTTGTAACTTATTGTTTCTATACCTTTGAAACTAGATGGTTTCTCCGAATTGTAAATTAATGTTCGTTTAGCAGGAATATGATTAGTCAATTTAACGAAAAGCTTTTGATAGTCTTTTCCTCCCAGAAAATACAGTTCTCCAGAATAGTCTTCCTCCAAAAAAACAAAATCTTTGTATTTGTCTGACTGCTTCCTTCTTTTCGACTTTTCAGCGCTCCCGGAAAAAGTAATGTCATAGCCAGGCAATAAGTAATCTGATCTCACCAATCCCCAACCAGCAGACAAGATATAAACATTTTCTTCTCCCAAAAAATCAATTAGTTTTTTATATGCTGAAGGTCTATAGAGTTCATATGCCTTTAAAAAATTAAGCGGATTTGTGTTGTATTCATTAAGGTTATAATCAAACAATTTGTCTCGCCAAGATTTACCATTTGATGTCAAATCATCCGGTTTTTGAAAGCTATAAAATTCACTATCTTCACATAGAGTAGGCTGAGCCACAAATACAACTTCTTTTCCTTTATCATTAACAAAAGATCCACAATTGTGTTTAGTCCCTGCACATTGAATAACTATTTTCATCTGATTCTCCCTTTATCAACTTTTTTAATGTAATTCTCAAGAATATCAACAAAATTTGACTCAGGTTGCTTATCAACATGAACTTGATTCCAAAGACCTGATTGGATTACTTTTGGGCGACTTGAGTACAAACCAAGCCATTTTTTTGATGCACCATAAAAACCATCGGTACTGCTACCACTAAGTAATGCAATAGAATTTTTTTCAACATAATTTCTAAAGCTGTTTGGACTGGCCTCATCATTTACAGGTAAGAAAGTGAAGGGGATTTTTCAATATAGGATGTTACCTGCCTCTCCAGTTCAATTTCAGAATCTCTAATTTCCTTTGTGCTTGAGCTACCAATACTCCACTTCGGGAAGTCCAATCCCTGTTGTTTACAAATAGCATCTCCCACTAATAATCTGAAAATCGACCCCCTATGATTACCTCCTCCTGTACTTACAACACCCTTATGTTGTGATAATCGCTTCCATAATGTCGATTTTGAGTTTTCTTTCAGAGCATGAGTACCAACTCTGGTTACACGTAAACTATTTGATGCTTCATAATCATCAAAAAAGAAATAAACACCTCTTGTTGGCCAGTTCATGCGACCATTCACCTCGGAAAGTTGATAAACCCCTATTTTCGATTTCAAATCATCAATACATTGATAAAAATTATTTATTTCACTCATATATCATTAACCAAAACTTTCAATAACACCATTAACTATTTTCACAATGTTTTGGAAATGCTTATCACCAGTTACCGTAAAAAAATCTTTTAGTTTCTTATCCAACTCCTTTTTAACCTCTTCGATATTATCAAAGTCGATTTCTTTGTTTATCAGATCAAACTGTGTCACATGACTGTGCCTTTTTGCTAAGGATTTTATGTTTTTGTTTTTGATTCCGGCTTTATTTATGGCATCGAAAACGGCCTGTCTGAAGCCTACATGTGCTTTATCAGTTGGTCCAATGACTAAATCGACCACAATCCTTTGAGACCTATTAACTATTTCGAACAATAAAACATGCCTGGAGTCTGTCCATTTACTGTCTTTGCATCTTAAAAAAGGATATTTACTTTGATTCCAGTCTTTTGCAGAAAACCGAACATAAGTTTTGGTGCTGTGATCAACCTCAATACCATAATAAGCTGACTTATCCTTTAAGTGATTTTCCAAATGATCTTTTATTTCTAATAATGCATCAGGTTTGTTCTCAAAGATTAAATCCAGTGCTTGTTTATGTTCTTTGTAAATGGCTTGGCAAAGTTTTGTGATTGTAGTGTGTGTCATGATGTGCCTTTCTATGATTTCTTTGTATTGACTGATGGCAAAGTGGATGTCCTGGCCTATTGTTTCTTTGTGTTCATTTAATAATTGTTTCAGGGTATCGAACACCTCTGAATAGGAAAATGAAATCCAGGTGTCAGCATTATCATCAGAAGCATCTATACCTTCTTTTGTTAAAAATACGAACAGTTGCTTTTTACATTTGGGAAAGTGACTCTTAACTGCCTTAAAATAATCTCCCAACTGATCCTTGGACTCGCCACATCAATTTTATTTTCAATGGCACAAACAAACTCAGACTGCTCAGATACAATCAATATATCAATGTTCTTCCACTCCCTGCGAATTTGAATGTCATCATAGTTCAACAGGTCTATATCAATGACTGAGACAGCATCAGTCTTCTCTGCGACTCGAAATAAAAACGGCTTAATAAAACGATCAAAAAGTTGATGATTGGCAGAAGGGTCGAGTAAAAAAGCTAAAAAGTCTGAATGGCGTAATTCCCTGCGAACAGCGCCTATGGATTCAAAGATATTAAAACCACCAAATTGAGACTCCAATTTACGCAGGTTTGGGTCTTTGATGAGGTTTTCTATGGCGGTTTTGTCTTCCAATTAAATTCTCTTTGTTTGTTGATTTACCTTTTAAAGGGTACTGGTACATCTACTTCTTTAATAGACTTAATATTTCGTACAATTCTTTTTGTTGCTCTGTATTTATTGTCCGCATAAAATTTTCAACTTGCTTCTTGGTGTTTTCATCTAAATTTAAATTATTTATTGAGGCAAATTCTTTATTTGAAGCCTCAAAATAAACATCATTTTTAATTTCTTCAATATTTAATAATTTAGCAAATCTGCAGAACTGTCCAATATCAAACTCAACATCCAAAATAAGGTTGTATTTACCTTTAGTAAGTGGTTTCTGTCTATCAATAGACTTCACGATACCACCACCTAAAGTTTCAAGAAAAACCCTCTCATTTACAATATAAGAGTCACTGTCAACCTCAGAAATATTTTTTGCATTCTCTTTCTCCGTTTGTTTCTGCAAATTTGCTCGCCGTTCAGATATTTCTAATAAACGAATTGCCACATGATTAATGTAATCAGAATCCTGTACACTTTTCCATTTAGATGGAATAACAGACTCTCCATGTGAGCGCCCATTAAACTCCTCTGCGAACGCAGCAATACTATCGGTATCAGTACCAATTGAATTTACAGCTTTTTCAATACTTTTAATTGGATTATTTGCATACCTACAAACAAAATAAATACCAGCCAATACAGTTGAAGTACCAGAACCTTTGGTTTCATTTTGATAGCACCCAATTGACTTTAAAACTTCAAAATCTGAAACATTGTTTGCTAACATTTTATAAATTTTTCTTAGAAACTCTTGAGTTTCATTAATCACAGCTTTAAACAACTCCTTAAATGATAATTTCGATTTTTTGTTCCACTCAGCCTCCCAATTTTGAAGTCGTTTATTTTCTATAAAATCTATTGAAAACTTATCATGCATGTCTTTACCTAATTCTGTTAAGAAAGAAGTAAAATTAAAGTTTTCTGGAATAATTTTTAAAATACAATCTATTGAATATCCATAAAGCATTGCACCTAAAATAGCTCTTGGGTGTCCGTGAGTTACAATACTGTTACAAAATATTTCTTCTTTGATTACTTCAGATTTATCAAAATTGGCCAAAGCTATGGGTAAAATCCGCATAGCTGCACCATTTGCACCGCTTTCGCGGTAATCTATAGTTGTTTTCCCCACCTTAAAAGTGAAAAAATTATTATTCCAATCTGCAGATTTTCTTTGTATTTTCCGTGCTGCATTCTTAATGGTTCTACCAGCCCCTCGAGAATACAATAACCAATCAGGAAGTTCATTTTTAGCAAAATAATTTTGATTAACAGTGCCGTCATTTTTTATAGAACGAGCCACAGATAGAAGAAGCTGAGTATCATCCGAATATGAACCAGCTTCTAACTTATCCACGTATCCATGAAAACGGCCTCCAACGTTCTTTTCCCAGTAGTTAAATGTATCAATAAAATCAGTTTTAAACTTATTTTCAAGTGACTGCTTAGATTTTTCAAATTCTGTCATCCAGCCTAAAGCATCTCCAATTGCCGCTAGTTTAAGACTGGCTATATATTTACTTTCAGTATTCATTTTGATCGAATAGGTGAAAAAATATCCTTATCAACTAAAAAGTTGCCTGTATCAAAGGAAGACATCGCAGCCATAGCATTCGCTAATTGCTCTTGTGTTTCAAAACAAACTTTTAAAATGTCATCTGTTGAAATTGAGTTTTTCACTAACACCTCTGCTTGAGGATCAGTCGTAAACATGTCTTTTGTTTGTTTTCTGATTACAAATCTAGAACTATTGTTGGATTCAATGTTTATTTGATTTTGAAACATTGCCTGGAATTTTTCAAAATCCCCTGATATTCCATATTGCTTTTTAGCGGCATTAGATGCAGCATTGGTTACAGAAAACAAAGTGTCCTTAGCATAAATGTATTTAGAATCAATTTTTAGGATACACCAACTGATTGTAGGATCTTCTAAAGTTTTTTCTCTAAATTTTGAAAATAAAAAGTCATTTGGACCGGAAATTGATAAGTTTATATAATTTGTATCATCAAACCTGTTGTCATCAGTAAATTTCACAAAGTCCATGACATCATACTTTTCAATGTCTAAGCTTTCTAACTTTGCTCTACAAAGAATCTCTTTTTGTTCAAGGATGCTGTATAAGTTAATAGTTGGCGTAAAATGAATAAGATATTCAATACCTCTATCTTCAATCTCAACTTTAAATTTTTTATATTCGTTTTTTTTATTCATCATTTAAAAAACTCACATTCCTAATCGTATTAAGATTGTATTGGTCCTATATTAACTAACAAATCAGCATCAATTTCATTCAAATACCGTGATGGGTTATAGTCACTGGAAAACAGATATAATTGTTTTCTAGCCCTTGTCATACAAGTGTAAAGCAGCCTTCTTTCTGTTGAAATATGGTATTCATCGTCTTCTTCATTAAATCCTTGTAAACATGGTATCACATTGTCATTTAAATCAACTACAAACACATTATTAAATTCGAGACCTTTAATTGATGACATAGTACAAACCTTTATACTTTCACTGTTATAGTTGACTGGCAAGCTTGTCTTAATAAGTTCAGTCTTGAATCCACAATCAATTAAATAATTATTAATATGATTTACCCCATTAACTGTTCGGTGAAGAACTACAGTACTTTCAATGCTATTAATATTTTTCAAATAATTAAGTTGTTCAACTAAACAACTATATTGTTCATCCACAGATGAATAGTATGCAATTTTTGGTTTTTCCCCTCCATTTAATGCAGATTCCGCAACTGTAAATTCGGACTGGTCTGGCTCATGTTCTAAAAGAGATAGGGCTGCCTTAGCTATATGAATAGAATTTCGATAATTTTTTTTGAATTCAATGGTTCTGCCACCTTTGACATTAATCCCAACCTCACTCCATACAAATCCACTTTTATATATTTGTTGAGCTGCATCAGCAATGATTGAAAGGCTGTTGGTAAAACTATCCACCAACTTTGAGATTACAATGATTTGTGCTTTATTTAGATCTTGAGCTTCATCAATTACAATATGTGTAAATGGTGGATTGAAATCAGGGTCATTTTCAATTTTTTTGATTGCTAGAATAGCATAGTCATCATAGTCAACTTTATTTAAAGTTTTCAATTTACTTTGATAACGTTCAAATACATTCCAAATAACTATTTTATCTTTCCTAGTTACTCGGTCTGATGTTCCTCTTCCAACTCTTGGCGCCTCAAAGTATTCAGTAGAATCACTAAACAATTTACCTTTTATCCATGAAATTTCATCTAAAAAAAACTCAGGGCTTTTATTTAATACATTACTCTCACTTGACGTTAAGAGAACGCGAATATCATTTATGTATTTTATTCGAGTCCAATGATCTAAGGTTTGATTGCCCTTTAAACCAATAAAATGAAATGCCCATTTATGAAAGTTAGTAACATTTATTTTAAAATCATTTCTTGTTTTTTGGCTGTCGCTTTGTATTTCGGGCAATAATGCTTCAATATAAGCTGACAGTGTTTTGTTATAAGTAAAGATAGCAATATTGGTATCCTTAAACATATTTGCACCAGTTTCATACAAATGCATCGCTCGATATAATGCTACCGTAGTTTTACCGCTTCCTGCTACTCCTTTAATTTGAATTGGATTTTCAGCAGGAAGGAACAACACTTTCTTTTGCTCACCTTTTAGCTCTATTCTTTTTAACATCAGATTCTCAAATTAATAATCATTCGGTAATACCCCAATTAAATTGAATGCTAAACCGTTGTCTGCCTTCACTTTCATTAAAACCACCAAATTGAGACTCCAATTTGCGCAGATTTGGGTCTTTGATGAGGTTTTCTATGGCGGTTATGTTGTTCAATTATTTTTCTCTTTGTTTGTTTATCTTTAAAGGGGATGATTACCTTATTCAAAATCAACTTCTCTGACCACATTGATTCCTTTTTTTAAATTTCTGAATTATCATGTATTTGCCTCAAAAATGGATTAATTTAATTGAATTAAATTAACCTTCTTTATATACCTTTGTTAATTTTTCAAATCTCAATAAATCAGGGTTGTTGTTTAATTGTGAATGGCCAGGTTGTTCAGAATGACATTTAATACACAGAGCTTCTAAATTAGCATACCTATTGTTAGATTTATCCATATTTTTATGGTGACAATGCAAATATCTTTTCAATTCACTTAAACTACAATCAATACCACACCCTTCACAAATCCAGTTTTGATCATTTTTATATTTATTCGAAATTTGATCCCAATCGTTTGAGTAAATATTAGGTTTAGCATATTTACTTGACTGAAACTCATTTGCATTTAATGCCATAGTTAAACCTTCAGACATAAATTCTTCAAGTGAAAACTTTTTATTTGTTGTTAATTCGTATTTTTTAATACAGTTTTTACAACAGTTTAATTTTTGATTATCAAGTTTTATTTTTACCAGGTTATTTTCCAGTAGTCTATACATGAATATACCATTTGTGTTGTTAGACATTTTGTACTTGTCTCTCCAACCTTGGGACTTCGCTTGTTCTAATGTTGAGCAGCCTAATATATGATACTTGTGAAAATTTTGAATCAATTCAACAGAGTTATAATCATTGTTCTTTTCAGCTACGAACAACAAGTATTCAGGTACATAACGAATACTTTTATCTACTATATGGACCAAAACTTTAGTAAGAACGCCGTCTTCACGTAAATAATAAACACCATTATCACCATAAATTAAACGTTCATGATCTACATCTACTTCACCAGCTTTTAATTGAGCATCAAGCTTTGTAATACCTGGGTCGGCTCCCAGTGACAATACAATCTCAGTTAATTTTAGGAATTTAGTAATTTTCAATTTGATGCACCAACCCCTTTTAAGATAGTATAGATTTTCTCTTCTGCTTTTGTGGCAACCCTAAACTCTACTCGCCTTGATTTATTAAAGTCTTCCTGTTTATTATCATCAAAAATTAATTTAGCAAAAGACAAACCATTGGCTCTTAACACTGATTTCATCCAATTCTGTTTAGATTTAGTAGCTTCTAACCTAAAGACATAATCTAATACACTGTAACTTCTGCGTTGAGATAACTGCGCATTGAGTAAATATGAATCCTCGAATTCAGTGCCCTCTCGCCAAAGGCTTGACGTGTGTCCTTCAATCCTGATTTCATCTATCTCTTCTTTAAATTGTTCAGAACTTAAAATTTCGATATACCTAGGGAAAAAGTCATCCAGTATTTCTTTGAACTTAACTTTTATCGAAGCGCTTGATCTGTCAAATAAAACCTCTGGTTCTTGAAATTGAATGGTACTGTCTGGAAGTAACTCAGCTCCCCATTTTTCCAAGTCCTTTTCAAATTCATCTTTTAGGGCCTGGTGAAGTTCTTGTTTTGATTTTTCATAAGTCAAAGCTATATTCTCAATGGCTTCTTTTTCTGACTCAGCTTGAATCATAAAAATAATTGCAATAAATAAAAACACCATCATCAAACCAGCCATGAGGTCAGAAATACTGATCCACTCTCTGTTTGCCTGCATGATTATGCTACCTTAGTTAACTGGCTTACTTTTTCCAAAAAAGCGCCATAATCTTTTCCAAACTTCTCGGTTAATCCAACTAAAGTCTTTTCCAATTGACCTAACGACTCAGGTAATTGAGATTTCAATGCTTCATTGATTTCAGTCAATGATTTAGATTGTTCAGTAACTGATTCTTTAATGTTTTTGCTTAATTTATCGATACCTTTATAAGCATCTTCAATGCCTTTATCAAAACTACTAATACTGTCATTGAGCTTACTAATGATTTCCCACTTTTTAGCAAAGACTTTTTGTAATTCTTCACTGCTTTCTTTGTTGGCAGTTAATATTTGAGCAAGGTCTGAGTTAATTTGTTTGAAGGTCTCGGCATGTTGGGTAACTTTGGCTATTTGATTGTTATACAGCTCAACTTCCACCATCAAACCATTAACTCTTTTCTCAGTTTGAACCACATGTTCCTTGTAATTATCTTGCCATTGTACAAGTTCCTTTACTGCTTGATTCAATTCTTTGAAGTTTTCTCCAAATTGTTCAGTCAGGTTATTATTAAAATCCTTGATAACATTTTCTAATGCTGTAATGATTTCCTTTGTAGCACCTTCAGAAAGTTTGTCTAATGCCTTTTCTAGAGTTTCATTGGACTTTTTGAACTCATCCGTCATAATCTCTCTTAACTTCAGTTGTTCATCCCTACTTTCCATTCTGAAGTTTTTAATTTGATCAATATTTTCAGTAAATAACTCAGGTAAAGAAGACAGTTTATCCAACTTACTTTCCATTCCTGCCATAGGGTTTTCATCAGAAGCTATATTACTGAATTTCAATTTTTGCCATATGGTCAATATAATGGCAATAATCATACCCAAAATACTTGTAAGAAAAGCTATTTTCATTCCTTCTAAAAGCTTTGGTACACTACCTTTAATATCAATAGTGTTAAATTCCCAAAGTCCTAAAAAAATACCCACAAAAGTCCCTGTAATCCCAATACTCACCAAAGTACTTTTAAAGTCTTTGTGGTTATTCTTTCCCATAGAGGCCACATCAATTATTGTAAGAACAACCATAACAATTGAGATAACTAAAATTATCACTAGATTCAGTCCTGAGAACTGATTAAAGGTATCATTTTGCATTTATATTTTCCTCTCTAATTTTGTTGATAAAAATAAAAAGGGGGCTGACCCCTTAACTTTTATCAAACTTTCGACTCACACAAACATCCTCTGCAGTAGCCCTTTTTTAAATTGGGTGGTTTGGTTGATTTGTTTGGTTAGTTGGTTAATGGATTGATCGATTGCGGATAGGCAATCGGCTATTTTTTGTTGTTCTTGCAAAGAAGGAAATGATAATTGAATCTTTTTTAGATCACTTGCAAGAATATGCTTAACAGTATTACCTATAGATATCTTCCAAATTGATTTTCTACCCAAAAAGCTATAAAAATAATAAGTTATAAATTTTGAATAGAACTGTTATTGGTTTAGCAATTGAAGAGCATGACAATTAGAATCTTCATAATCTTTGGATACAACTGCACATTCTCCAACATGACCTGACTGAACCATCAAAATATCATTTTCTTTTAGTTGTGAATTTTTTTGCTTTGTATGAAATTCATCATTAATAAAAATCATTCCCTTATTATTAATGCTGTTTTTTTTAATATTTTTGCCTTGAATATAGCAAATTCCTGTTTCTCTATAGTGTGGCGTCGCAGTACCAACAAAACCATTTGTAACAACAGGGAAAGAGCTAATGAAAGACTTCTCTTCCCAGTCAGGATAATTGTTTGAGTTTTGAATGGAACACACCCCTGTTGACACACCCCTGACCCCTCTCGAGAGGGGACTGTTGGAGTCCGGTTTAAAGCGGATTTCTTGGTTAAATATCTTTTGCATCAGGCCTTTTTTGTAGGTTTCTAGGGCGGTTTTTTTTTGTTTGAGCAAGCCGATGCGTTTATCCACAGCGGTGAGGAAGTTGGCGATTTTTTGTTGTTCTCTTAAAGTTGGTTCATTGACTGAATAAGTTGATAATTGAGGGGCTGTTAGTTGGGGCACACCTGTACTTTCAATAAATAAGTTGATTTGATTTATCAAATATTCAAAAAATACAATATCAATATCATGTTTCGGTTTTAGAATAAGCAATCTAACAATTGGGTAAAATTTATGATCTCTTGCATGAGCTATTCCAATATTAACCCCTCTACCTGTTACAGTAATAACATTTTCATTAACCTTAAAAATATTTGAAAAACCATACAATCCCTTTGCTTTTTCAGCATTAGCATAAATTGGATAGGGAAACTCACTTGTTTTAATGTGGCTTACATGCGATTTTTTTATATCGCCCCCCGCTGTAATATTAAATACCTTACTTAAATTTACCTTTTTCCAATCATCATCAAATCCCGGAAACCTCAACTCTGGCACCAATTTTACATTATCCATTGATCCCTCCATGCGCTTCGCTTAGTCGATATGACAAGGGGGTGAGCGCTTCGCTTAGTCGAGATGACGGGGGAGTGTACACTTCGCTTAGTCGAGATGTCGAGTTTTTATTCCTTATTGTTAATTGCACATTGTTCATTGTTAATTGCTAAAACGGCGTCCCAATCCCCAATTCATCACAAAACTTTTGAATGTCCTTATTGATTTCATCCAGTTCTTTGTCCAATTGCTTTAACTCCATTGAAACGGCTTTTAAGTCCACCGGTTCTTCTTCCTCAAAGGTATCAACATAGCGTGGGATGTTGAGGTTGTAGTCGTTTTCGGCGATCTCTTCCAAGCTGGCGACATAACTGTATTTGTCTATGATTTTGCGGTTGCGGTAGGTGTCAATAATCAAATCGACATCGTCGTCACGCAGGACGTTTTGGTTGCCTTCTTTGATAAAGTGATCATCACCACTGGCATCGATAAACACCACTTTATCATCTGGCTGACGGTTCTTTTTCAGTACCAGAATACAAGTCGGTATGGAGGTGCCGTAAAAGATATTGGCAGGTAATCCAATAACTGCATCCAGTGCGTTCATTTCCTTAATCAGGTACTCACGAATCTCGCTCTCTGCCGCTCCGTGAAATAACACGCCATGCGGAAATACGGATGCCATGATGCCGTTGTCATCCAGCTGATACAGCATGTGGGTGAGAAAGGCGTAGTCAGCTTTGGTTTTCGGTGCCAGTCGTCCATAAGGGCTGAAACGGTCGTCGGAGTCGTTGAGCGGATTGGCGCTGCTTTTCCAATGAGCCGAGAATGGCGGATTGGCAACTACGGCTTCGAACTTTTGTTCGATGTGTTTAGGTTCTTCCAGTGTGTCGGCTTGCTGAATATCAAAATTACGGTAATGCACGCCGTGCAGTATCATGTTCATGCGTGCCAGATTGTAGGTGGTGCGGTTGAGCTCCTGACCGCAGAATTCTTCCACTTTTGCCTCGCGTGCCACCCGTAGTAATAACGAACCGGAACCGCAGGTCGGATCATAAACCGAACGCAAACGCTGTTTGCCGGTGGTGACCAGTTTGGCAAGAATTTTGGAAACCTTTTGTGGTGTATAAAACTCTCCGGCGGATTTGCCGGCTCCGGCTGCGAATTTAGCGATTAAATATTCGTAAGCATCACCCAGTACATCGGATTCGACGTCTTCCAGTTTGAAATCTATCTTGCTGAGGAAACCGAGAATTTCCACCACGATGTCGTTGCGCCGCGCGACGGTGCGACCGATTTTATTGGACTGCAAATCGAGGTCTTCGAATAAAGCGTTGAAATCCTCTTCGGATTCGGTGTTGCGGGTGCTGTTCTCGATGTGATTTAAAACCGCTTGCAAATCGTCCAGGATGTAGTTGGATTCACCCTCGACCCGGGACTGACCTTTGGCAACCAGAACCTGAAACAATTCCGCAGGAGCAAGAGAATAACCGAGTGTGAGAACTGATTCTTCTTCTATCACTTTGAGCGTGTCTGTATCGGTGATTTGGGTGTATTCGGTGATGTCTTCGCCTTTCAGCAGATCATTGGCGTAAAGATGTTGTTTCTCAGAAAGGTATTTGAAAAAGATGAAGCCAAGAATGTAATCCCGGTAATCATCGGCACTGATTTTGCCCCGCAGCAAATTGGCAATGCCCCAAAGCTGGGTTTCGAGGTTTTTTTTCTGGTCTTCGGTCATGGGTTACTTAACTTTTTGTCTTTCCAATAATATACCTTATTCCTCATTAATTTACAAAATGGTTTTTAGCTATGTTCGTTTTAAAATTTATTTGTTGGGTGATGATTTTCAGATATTTTTTTTAAATGAGCGTTACTATTATTGTTATTATTTCTAATTTTGCATTAGAATTAGCTGACATTTTTAAACCAATGACCATGAACAATTTTAAGTTATTTTCAATTCTTGTTTTATTCCCTTTTTATCTGCTTGCTGATGGAATCAAATCCGATGCTCCAATTAGTAAACCGTATAAAGACAAATTTATGTTTCTGATTAATTCAGATCCGCAGATGGGTGATCAATTTACTGAGAAATCAGGTCTGCAGGTTTTGAATGAGTTATTGGAAATGTTTGTTTATGAGACTAATTCACGAAAGTTAAAAGATAAACCCGATTTTGTGGTCTGGAATGGTGATTTGGTGTGGGATGCCTATCAAAATGCTTTTGATAATTTCCAAAGGATTGTTGCAAAAATGAAAATCCCTTCCGTTTTGGTTCATGGCAATCATGATGGGTATGACGATGATCCTAAGTTTCTTAATTTGCAAGAGAATATATCTGGTTATCGACAACTCAATTATTCTTTTGATTATGGAAAATGGCACTTTGTAGTGATTTCTGCTCAGGAAAAATATAATAAGGATGAACAAAAAAAAGAGTTGCTTGATTGGCTTGATGATGACTTAAGAAAGAACAAGGATAAACAGACGATGATGTTCATGCATTATCATATTTTGCCTACCGGACTCAGTCAAATGGAGTTTTATACCTATTTTCCGGTGAGTTTTAAAAATAAACTTTTGGACACTATTACAAAATATCAAAATGTCAAATATGTGTTTTCAGGTCATGTGCATATTGGTATCAAAGCTTCCATAAAAACTGCAAGAACTTACAAAGGAACAAATTTTATCTTGGCTCCAACACCGGTTTTTGCCAGACCATTTGGAGAAGAGTATCCCAAATTTGATGAAAAAGGCAGCAGATATGACAAAATGGGATTTTATTCTGAAGTGCATGTGAATGGCGATGAAGTAGAAATTGTTGGTAGAAAAATCTACAAAACTCAGAAAGTGAAATATCC
Organism: Gammaproteobacteria bacterium; assembly: GCA_041395445.1. Taxonomy (NCBI): domain Bacteria; kingdom Pseudomonadati; phylum Pseudomonadota; class Gammaproteobacteria; species Gammaproteobacteria bacterium. The sequence goes on from JAWLAO010000005.1 coordinate 206,356, forward strand.
GAAAAAGTTTAAAAAATTTGACGAAAACGAAGATATCAGAGCTTTTGTCCCGGAAGGTCAACTGGAGTATAACGAGAAATTGTTAAATGGTGACTTCTCAGATGGTTTAAATCATTGGAAGTCAAGTTGGCGTTACCAAAAGGACAAGAAACCGGCATTTAACAATTATGTTGAAGACGGAAAAAGCATCCTGAATTATCAGGCACCTTATGGTTCCTGGACTACTGATGAGTATCTTGAAAACTACCAATCCGTTAAATATATTGAAAATCAATTGTTAAACATTCAGTTCACTGTTTCTGATAGTAAGCATAAGGGATCCGGTGGATATTTCAGAGTTTTTGCATATAGTAAAGCCGGTGATTTATTGGGAGTATTGCTGATTCACTGGGGAACTCAGGAATACAAGGTGAGATTTATGCCACAGTCTTGGGCATATAATGCTTCCGGGGATAGATTAGGGCATCTATGGCTTGACCAAAAGCTAAAATTGAAAGAAATGCTCAGTTTTAAAATCAATCCGGATTTTAAAAAAGTAAATGAACTTGATATCAATCTGAGCAGTTTATTTAAGGAGTTTGGAGAATCTGTCAATGTTTCTCAGATAAATCATGTAACAATGGCTTATGGTGTTTGGGGAAGAGTGAATCAACGTGGGAAAAAATTTGCCAGATCATTGCATGTCAACAAGATTCAACTGAGTCCAGTTGATGATAAATCAAACTTAATTCCTGCAAATGTCACTTTGAACAACGAACCGATGACAAAGGAAAAAGAATTAGATTTCAGTTATTTGTACAAGAGCGAAGAATTTAAAAAACGCACCGGTAAGCGTCAATAATAATAACTCCGCTCAATCATTTGGAACCATCTGATTCTATTTGTTAATCAACTGGTTTCATTAATGCTGTAACACTCAGTGATGTGAGATTGAGCTTGATATCGTTTTTTCTCATTTCTTTCGGTGCAATTTGTCCGATGATTGCATAAACTTTTTCTGGGTCTGCTTTAAAGTTGAACTGTATAGTTTGACTATCTGTTTTCACACTATGTTTGATGAATTTTGTAAATAATTCCGTCTTTTGTTTTATTTCCATTGGATATTTTCCGACAACTTTCCAGTTGATTCTGCCTTTGTGTTTCTCCAATTTGTAATTGATTGAAATTGAAACATTGCCGGCACCAAAGTACACAAAATCAGTAAAACAGAAGTTGGCTCTATCGAGTTTTATTGGATTTTTATTGCTTTCATTGGTCCGAAAAGTAATATGATCATCCAGATAAAGTCTAGTGTTTTTGTTCAGTGAATAAAAAGGATCGAGGTTTCTTCGACTGCTGTATAAATTTTTAACATTATTCAATAAGCGTTTTTTTATAAATTCTGCTGATTGTTCCAGACCATTCACTTGAAAAGAGGAGGGTGTTGATTCTTCTGATGGTGATAATACAAAACAACAAGAAGTATAAGGGACACCTTCTATATCCAGAATTGCGGCCGAAGCTAACAATTTCTCCATATTTTTGCCACCGACAAGCGGCCTTACGAAGGCTCTGGGGACATTAAGTCTGTTTTCTTCACACCCGGCATCAAATATTGGCAGAGTGTTGAGACCTGATTCAATAAACAACTGTTTAAGATAATCAATATCAAACTTATAGTTTCCTTTGTTTGGTATGGTGCTATGGTTATACAGGAATTCGGTTGTCATAACATAGACACCATCTTTTTTGAGAACTCTTTTAACTTCTGTTAAATGCTTAATGAAATCTTCTTTGTGCCCGATGTGTTCGACTGCACATGAGGAGTAACAAAAGTCGAGAGAATTTGACTCGATTTCGATAAGTCTCTCATATCCATTTCTTGAGCTTTTAGATTGTCAAGTCTGGAATTTTTCGGTGCATTTCTTTTTAAAAAGTCAATTGGCTGCTCATTCGGATTCATTTTGGCGGTATCCCAGCCGGTATTCCATGAATACAAATCAGTCGCAAGAAATGATTTTACATAGGGTAAAACATGGTAAATTAATGGCTCTTTACCTGCTCCAAATGATGCTCCTACAGAATTACCATCCAATTTCCCTTGTTGGATTAAATTTATAAATATCGCTACAAATTCCCATTGTTTGCGATGATATGAAGCATTGCCGGAAAAAATGTTTTCCAATACATATTTAAACTCCTGTTTTGACCAATCTTCAGCGGCGCATGTTTTTTGCCAGTTATGAGTGATGTTGATTTTTGAGTCTAATTGTTTAATTTCTGACATAATTACCCTTTTATTTCTTATAACCTTTTAAAATAATGTTCCCATGACGAGTATTTATTAATTTTTGTTTATCTATTTTATTGGCAACACCTACTTTAGCTAACAACTCAATGGATTCAAAGGAGTCATACAAATAGTCAACATATTTGTCAAAATCATAGCCTCTGCTTTTGACGAATCTTGGTGACCATTCGGCAATGATAGTGCAATAAGGGTTATTTTCTAAAATATGGGTTGCACCTTCTAGTATAAAAGGTTCTGATCCTTCCGTATCTATTTTAATGACTGATATTTTTTCATTGTTATTTTCCAGAATTTTATCGAGTTTTTGGAGTTTGACTACAGTTTTGTTATCGTTTAAATTTACTTTTTCATGCGTTACTAGACGTCCGCCTCCGTGTTCAGCTGTATCCCATGTTAGTTCCAGCTCTCCATCTGAATTAAAAGCAGCAATGTTGATGGTTTCACATCGTTTTCCAAAAGAGTTAACTGATACAGAAGTCTGCATCATGTCATAAATGACAGGATTGGGCTCCAATGCGTAAACTTTGCCTTTAGGACCAACAATCTTGCATCCTAAGAGTGTGAAGTAACCAATGTTAGCTCCTACATCAACAAATACTTCATCAGAGTTAAGATGCTCATTTATTGCCCACGCAACTGCTTTTTCATAGACTCCATGGGAGATTATTTTTAAGTGCTGGTTATTTCTGGTATCAATTAAAATTCGGCAACCATAATTAGTCACGGTCACGGCTCTGAAATTACCTAAATAGGCATAATTGACGACGTCTCTATTAAAGTTAAACATGTTTTCCATAGGATTTTGTTTGATGATGGTTGTTATGATAAATAATTAATTGCGGAGTGTATCGTACACTATTTTATTTTAAGTTGTGAATCTAATTATCATAATTGCATAATCAATTATAGGATTGAACATGAGGTTGTTCTTATAAAACAAATAAGAATCAGTTAAAATACGCTAAATTTCAAAAATAATAATTAGTTAATGAATTCTAAACCAAAACAGTATGAAATTAATTCTGTTGACATTGAAAATTGGTTTGCTCTCCCAATAGAAGAGAGAAATCGTCTCAATAATGAAATAATTGATGAAGTCATATTACCTTGGAGGGTGATGGTTCGACGTTCAAAAAAACATCCTTTGCCTGGTCTGGCAGGGTTTCATTTAGTGTTCTTCCATATTCCAAAGACCGGTGGAACTACTTTAGATTACCTAACGGCAAAAAATTATCGAATTGATTATGTGTATCAGGTTAATGCTCCCGCATTCGATCAACATGTTGCCGGAGTTTATAAAAACAATCAGATGTTTAGAGTTTTGATGGGTCATTATGAGTTGAATGATTATTTTTACCAACTTTTTGATAGACCTAAAATGGCTCAATTTACTATGCTGCGTGAGCCGGTTAGTCGAGTAATTTCCTATTATGATTACTTACGCACTTCGCCAAATCATCCAAAATATAATATTGCAAAGGATTTGAGCTTAGAGGAATTTGTAATCAATCCTGAAATTGATGAAATGCCAAATGGTCAATCGTTTCGCATTCTTGGGCTTCTGAGAGACAGCACTTGGAAAAAAGTAAAAAAATCTGAACAACAGTTGATAGATGAATCTAAATTTCAGCTTGAAAAAAGATTCACGTTGTTTGGACTAACAGAAATGTATGATCATTTCTTGTTGATGGCACAAAGAGGTTTGGGTTGGAAAGATATATTTTACAAGAGAATGAACTCTTCCAAAGTCAAAACAGATAAATCCACAGTTTCTGATGATACTATTCAATTGATTAAAAAACAGAACAGAGTTGATGTTGAATTGTATGATTTTGCTAAACAGTTGTTTATGAAGAGATTTGAGCAAATGGGCTTGACCGAAAAAATGGTTGAAACTTATAGAGAAAATAACAAAAAATATACTGACTTATTGAACACACAAGTTCAGAGTACAATTGCCTAAAATGCACTTAATTTCCGTCAGAAAACAATTTTTGAATTATAGTAATTTATTTAAGCAAATGTTTAGTGATTACTATCAACAGGAAAAGTATAATTTTTGGCTTGTTCAATTTCTGATGGCGATATCCACCATCTCCGGAATATTCTGGATCAGCGGATTGATAGTTGGGTTAAGTAGCTATCAAAATATTATTGAAGAACTATCAATTAAACAACAATTGCTTTCATGGCTATTTAGCCTTGATGTCTGGCAGTGGTTATTGATTCTAGTAATTAGTGGTTTGTTGTCAGCTTTCACATTTATCGCATCCATCAAAGTTGGGGTTAATTCCTCTCTCAAGTATCAAAAGTATTTAGCATTCCGTTGTTTAAATATAATTTCAGATAAAAACCATCAACATTGGATAAATACATTTCAAGGAATGCATCGTCAAAACTTGCAAAGAATTTTAAGGCAAGGAGTTCAATTGTCAGGTTTGGTTTTAAGAAGAGTCAGTCGTGCATTTATTTCGCTGTTGATTTTCTTTGCTGCAATTGTTTTTCTATGGATATTGGATTTTCAGTTATTGTTGTTGTTATTCCCATTGTCAATAATATATTTGATAGTTCTCTATTATATCAACCGACATGCATCACGAGTTTCTACTGAGATGAATCATTTACAGCCTGATTTTATCAATAAATTCAGACAACTAATTGAAAATTTATTGAATGACAAAATTCACTTGAGTGACGGTGATTTTGAAAATAAGTTTCATGATTCTCAATATATGAAAATGGCGAAATTAAAATACCAAAGGCGCCTTGTTGATATGCATGTGGTTTGGTTAAATTCTATTTTTTTGATTTTAGGTGTCGCAGCTATTGTCATATATTTTGTATATCTAAACTCAGCGGAAAGAGTTGACTGGGGACATTTATTGTTTTTTTTAATCGCATTGAAATATGCGATTGACAGTTTGCAACAAGTTTCATCAGCATCAGTAGCCTTTAGTCGTTTCATGCCTGAAATATCACCGGTTTATCAATTATTGGATATAAATGAGAATGAAGATATACCTGTAAAAGAGATTAAAGAAAGAAACTCAGTTATTTATATTGACTCCAGATATTTTGAAGAATTTGAGCAAAGATATTTTTTCCAGTCATTGAAGTTCTCAGGAGAGTTTGTTTCTATTGATGAAATTAAAAAACAAGGCATACAAAACTGGTTTAAAAAAAATATTAACACAAATTCTCCAGTGGTGATTTATGAAAACAGACTTGAGAAGTTAAAGACATTTCTGAATTCAAATCGAGAAAAAATGTTAGATGGGTTATTTAGCTATTATAGCTACACATTTGATAATATTGGCATTCAGCCAATAAAACTTGATGAGTTGCTGAATTATAAAAGGCAAAAATCATTTGATGACATGATTGATGATTTGGAGGATATTGGTTAATTTTTATGAAAAAAACATATGAAAACAATTTCAGATACCGCGTTTATTACGAACACACCGATGGTGGTGGTGTGGTTTATCACTCCAGATATTTGAACTTTTTTGAGCGTGCGCGGACTGATTGGTTAAGAGAACGTGGAATTATCCAGTCAGTATGGCAGAAAGAACATAATTTAGTCTATGTGGTAACAAAAGCAGAAATTCAATTTAAAAAACCCGCTCGCATGGATGATTCGTTAACAGTGAGTTGTGAAATGACAAAATTACGAAGAGCCAGTGTGGAGTTTTATCAGGAAATGCATAATCAGGATGGAGTATTACTTGCAACTGTTAGGTTAACCGCAGCTTGTCTTTATGCGGATAGCTTTGCTGTCAGAAGTATTCCACAACAATTAACAGAGGATTTAAGTCAGTGAATCAAGATTTTAATTTTATCGAACTTGTAATGAATGCCAGTTTACCGGTAAAAGGCGTGATGTTATTGCTGGTGATGGCCGTAGTAGCATCGTGGTGGATTATTTTTGCCAAATGGATGAGTTTGAAACAAGCCAGTATTTCTGCAAAAAAGTTCGAAGAAACATTTTGGTCCGGTGTGGACTTGCATCGTTTGTATGAAAAGTTAAGCAAAGAAAAAGGCAAATCCTCTGGGATGGAGCAAATCTTCGAATCCGGTTTTCGTGAGTTTTTACGCACCAGAAAAATGTCGCAATCAGATGCCAAAGCAACAGAGTCAGCCGATCGTTCCATGCGAATTGCTTTAAATCGTGAAATTGATGTACTCGAAAGCCATTTGCCTTTTTTGGCAACAATTGGTTCAATCAGTCCATATATAGGCTTGTTCGGAACAGTTATAGGCATAATGATATCATTTCATGCACTTTCAAATGTCACGCAAGCAACGATTGCATTGGTTGCACCAGGGATTTCAGAGGCACTGATTGCAACAGCTATGGGCTTGTTTGCAGCAATTCCGGCGGTTGTTTTCTATAATAAATTCAATGCAAGAGTTGAGCGTTTATACAATCAATACGATATTTTCAAGGAAGAATTCTCCAGCATTCTTCATCGACAAACCGGAAGTTAACGATGCGTAGAAAAAGAAAAGCCGTTGCTGAAATCAATGTGGTTCCCTATATTGATGTGACGCTGGTGCTATTGATCATTTTCATGATTACGACACCGTTACTTAATCTCGGGGTTGATGTCAGTTTACCGGAATCCAATGCCAATACTGTTACTATTGAAACTGAGCCTGTTATTATCAATATTGACGAACAAGGTAAAATGTACTTAAGCATTGGCGGTGAATTCGAAAGCATTGATGAGGAGCAACTCCAAATCAAGCTGGCTGCTTTTATTCGTGCCAATAAAGATATGCCAATACTGATTGGAGCAGATAGAAAAGTGGATTATGGTCGTGCCTATGAAGCGATGGTCGTGGCTCAACAAGCCGGTGCGGATAAAGTTGGTTTGATTTCTGACCCTGTTTCCATGGAAAAATAATTAAACGAGAATGATAACTGCTAAAATCAAATTGCTTGCAAGTTTATACACGATTGCATTGCTTGGCAGTATCGTTGCATTGTTGTTGTTTGGTGGATTCAGGTTCAAATCTCCGGTTATCAAAGGCAAAGTTATACAAGCCACGGTAGTTGATATATCTCAGTTACAACCTAAAAAAGTTAAAAATACACCTCCAAAAAAGAAAGACCTGGAAATAAAAAAAACGCAGCCTGAGGTCAAAAAATCCGAACCTCCAAAGGAAAAAACCAAAGAACCCCCACCAGTTAAAAAAGATCCCCCGGTAGAAAAGAAAATAGAACCGGTTGTTGACACGAAAGCACAGGAATTAGAACGTAAAAAACGTCTGGAACGTGAAAAGAAACTAGAAGAGATTCGACAAAAACGGAAAGAAGCCGAGGAAAGACGTAAAAAAGAAGAGGAAAATCTGAAAAAGCTGATTGAACAAGAAGCCAAAGTCGAACAACCCGAAGAGCAATCAACACCTGTTGCCCATCAAAAAGGTCAAACAGATGATGAACAATTGAATCAACTGATGGTTCAGTACCAGCTTGCTGTGATTTCAGCTGTACAAAGGCAATGGAGTATCCCGCCGTCAGAAAACAAAAACCTGCTCTGTCATGTCAAGGTCAGACAAACCCCCGGAGGTTTTGTTGTTGATGCAACCATAAGCTCGCCCTGTAATGCTAACTCTGTTGTCAAACAATCAATAATTGCTGCTATCAAAAAAGCGGAACCGTTACCCTATAAAGGTTTTGAGAAAGTATTTAGTCGTACTGCGACGTTTATTTTTGAGCCAAAAGAATAGCCACTCCAGTATAATTCGAGTTACTTTTTCTAATGTTCTTGAGTTTCAATTCTATGCTTGTAAGATACGCATATAATCAAACTTTGGGATAGACAATGACAGATTTTGTTTCAGACTTAGTAAAAAAGGTTAAACCTTCAGCAACGATTGCAGTGAGTATGAAAGCTGCTGAATTACGCAGAGCAGGTAAAGATGTTATTGGCTTGGGAGCAGGGGAACCCGATTTCGACACGCCTGATCACATCAAACAAGCTGCCATTGAAGCTATTAATAATGGTCAAACCAAATATACGGCAGTTGATGGAACGCCGGAACTGAAACAAGCGATTATCGGTAAATTTAACCGAGAGAATGGTCTTGATTTTGCCGCAAACCAAATACTGGTCTCTTGTGGAGCTAAACACAGCATTTCCAACTTACTCTCAGCAGTTCTAAATCCGGGTGATGAAGTCATAATTCCGGCTCCGTATTGGGTTTCTTATCCCGATATGACTCTGCTCGCAGGTGGTGTGTCTGTTATTGTTCCAACCAAACAAGAACAAAACTTTAAAATCTCACCTCAACAGTTAGAAAAAACCATTACAGATAAAACGAGGTTGATAATTCTCAACACACCAAGCAACCCAACAGGAAAAGCCTATCGCAAGGAAGAGCTTCAGGCTTTGGGCGAAGTTTTGCTGAAATATCCACAGGTCATGATTGCCACCGATGATATTTATGAGCATATTTATTGGGGCGAAGAAGAAATCACCAATTTGGGGATTTTGTTCCCTGAAATGATGGATCGAATGGTCTTTATCAATGGTGTTTCAAAAGCCTATGCAATGACCGGTTGGCGTATTGGTTATGCTGCCGGACCGGTTGATGTGATAACAGCGATGCGTAAAATCCAATCTCAAAGCACCTCCAATCCGTGTTCGATTTCTCAAGCAGCTTCAGTTGCCGCATTAAATGGTGACCAAAACTGCCTTGAGCCAATGAAAAAGGCTTTTAAAGAAAGACATGATTGGTTAATTGCAGCATTGAATGATATTCCGGGTTTTTCTTGCATCGAAGGTGAGGGGGCGTTTTACGCTTTCCCGAATGTTGAAGAAGCTATGTCAAAAATTGATGGAATCAATAATGATGTGGATTTTTCGACTTGGTTATTGGAAAACGCTGAGGTGGCTGTTGTACCAGGGACTCCGTTCGGTGCACCCGGTCATGTGCGTTTATCTTTTGCGACTTCAATGGATAATCTGCAAAAAGCCATTGCTAGAATCAAGAAGGTTTTGAGTTGAATCAATAGGGTCAGACACTTGAGTGTCTGACCCTATTGATTTTCGTTATTACTCAGGATGACATAGATTTATTTAATTACTCATCCAACTTAAATTCATAAGTTTTCACAGCCTGCTGTGAGATGGCTTGTCCATCAACTTTCATCGGTTTAAATTTTGATTTTAATAAAGCTTGTTTAATCGATTGGTCGAATACTCTTTTAGGTTGAGAGTCTAGGATATGAATATTTTCAACGCCTCCAAATTCGTTTACGGTAAATTCAACTTTAACCCAGCCTTCAATCTTATCCTGCATTGCAATTACTGGATATTTAGGTTGTACCGGTAGAATTTCTGTGAGTGAATTTGACTGAGCCACATCTCCGGGTTCTGTGCCGACAGGACCTTCCAATACTGGTTTATTAAAGATGTTATCAAAAGTGGACCTGTTATTATCATTGGGGTTGACTTCAATTCCCGGACCATCCCCATCAACAGTGAGATCTATGGTTGGAGGAGCTGGCGGTTGTTCTGTAACTTCTCGTTCCGGCACCACTCTTGGGGGAGTTGCTTTGGTCTCTGGTGCTTTCATTTCCTGAATCATACTGAAATCGACCATTTCAATATTTGAACTATTGAATTTGGTTGGTTGGGCGATAAGCACAGCCATTAACAAAAACGTAAATAACGAAAAAAATACTGCTGCCAATGATGATGTTGAATATCTCATAATCTCTCTCTCAAATTATTGTAAATATTTCCCTTACAACAACCCTTCAATCATTGTGACTCGAGTTTCTCAATAAAAGTTCAGTAATTATTTAATTCATACGTTTGTTTGATTATAATATAAACTTGTAATTTACCATTATGCGAGACTAATATGCCAATGATTCCTGCTCCAGTTAAAGATATTCAATTTGTAGCCGAACAATTATTCAATTTGGAAGAACATTATAAAAAATTACCGGAATTCAGCGAGATAGATGCTGAAACCTTTGAAACGATTGTCGATGAGGCTTCTAAATTTTTGTTTGAATATGCAGCTCCGTTGAATCGAAATTCCGATGAGCAAGGATGTCGAATTAAGGATGGAAAAGTCACACCTCCTGATGGCTTTGTTGAACTTTATAAGGCTTATTGTGAATCCGGCTGGTCGAGTTTGGACGGAAATCCTGAATATGGCGGACAAGGTTTGTCCTATTGGTTACAAACAATTGTCGGAGAACTCAATACCTATTATTGTCCCGGCTGGTCGAATTATCCGGGTTTAACTCATGGTGTTCGTGAATTGTTAGAGCATTTTGCCAGCGACGAAATCAAATCTAAATATTTACCGAACTTAACCACAGGCGTGTGGACAGGAACAATGTGTTTGACAGAACCACATAGTGGAACCGACTTGGGAATGTTAAAAACAGCAGCGTCACCTCAAGACGATGGGACTTATAAAATTAACGGCACGAAAATTTTTATCACATCCGGGGATCATAATTTAACTGAAAATATCATCCATCTGGTTTTGGCAAGAATGCCGGATGCACCCAAAGGAACTAAAGGTATTTCACTATTTTTAGTTCCAAAATTATTAAATGGCGAGAGAAATCCTGTTGGACCTGCCAGTATTGAGCATAAAATGGGTCTGAATGGCTCGGCAACCTGCGTAATGAATTTTGATGGAGCAACCGGATATTTAATTGGCGAAGCCAATAAAGGTCTGAATATCATGTTCACAATGATGAATGGTGCGCGTTTGAATACCGGTATTCAGGGTATGGCGGTTTCCAGTGCATCGTTCTTGGGAGCTTTGGAATATGCTCGCGAAAGATTGCAAATGCGGTCACTGACCGGAGCGAAATTTCCTGAGAAATCAGCTGATCCGATTATCGTTCATCCCGATGTTCGTAAAATGTTATTAACACAAAAAGCTATTTCCGAAGGAAATAGAGCTTTAACTTATTTCACCACTCAACAAATTGAAATATCACGCTTTTCGGACAATGAAGAAGAAAGACAAAAAGCCGATCAGGTGGTTGCGATTTTAACTCCAATTGTGAAAGCTTTTATGACGGAAACGGCTTTAGAAGCCACTAATTACGGTATTCAGGTTTTTGGTGGTCATGGTTACATTTCTGAACACGGAATGGAACAGCTTTACCGTGATGCCAAGATATTCACACTTTATGAAGGTACAACCGGTATTCAGGCACTGGACTTGTTAGGACGTAAAATCATGCAATTCAACAAAGGTTCGTTAGGACCACTGGCAGATATTGTGAATGAATTTGTTGAGAACAATCCTCAGAATCCTTATTCCGAAGAATTATCTGGACTGATGAAACAATGGCAGGAATTAATTGTCGAACTCACTGGTAAATCCATGAAAAATATGGATGAAATGGGTGCAGCATCTGTTGATTTCCTGATGTATTCCGGTTATGTTTTGTTAGCCTATTTCTGGTCACAAACCTATCAGGAAGCAGAAAAAGGTGGAAGATTCGGACAATCGTTTTATAATGGTAAGATGAAGACTTGTGAGTTTTATTTCAAACGTATTTTGCCTAGAGCTCAAACTCATGTAAATACCATGCTCAGCGGAGCCGAAAGCCTGATGGATATTAAAGATGAAGAATTTTACTAAAAAGAATTGCATCAAATGCCTGTTTACATTGCTTATTGTAGCATTATTTTCGGCGTGCACCGAAGAACCAAAAGAAGAAATAAAACAACCTGAAAGTCAACCAAAACAACTATCTGAAGATAATGTTTTAAAAGGTTACCAAGATCAAATGCAAAAAGCCAAGGACATGGAAAAGAAAATTCTGGAAGACGCTGAGAAACAGAAGAAAGCCATAGATGATCTCACAAAGTAATAAAAATCTGATTCTGGAAATTATCAATTGGACAATTATTGGTCTGATTGTATTGTTGTGGATTAAATTTGCACTTTTCAAAGATGATAAGTCCAATCTTCAAACCAATGGTGTACAAGTTGCTAATTCATCATTTCAATCATTCAGCCAGTTGAATGATCCAATTGCAAAATATCATGTTTTTGGGTCAACAGAAGTTTTATATGATGTGCCAATCGCGCAAAATCAAACATCTTTAAACTGGACGCTCAATGGCACCATGAGTGGTGGTGAGGGCAATCAAGGCGTGGCATACATCAGCAACTCACAAGGAATACAGCAAAAATTCAATATTGGCGATAAAGTTTTTGATGTCGCAACTCTTGAAGAAGTGCATAAATCCTACGTCTCCTTTCGCCATAACGGTAAACTGGAAAGATTATCTTTGTCAGAAAATACCAACTCCACAAGTTCCTCATCTGGTTCTGCCACTAAATCATTGATTCAGAACAAACCGGCAACACCCAGTTACATGAAGCATTTGAACGGAGCACAGCAACGAAACTGGCAGGAAATGCTCGATCAACAAAAATTCGACCCGAACAAAATCTCATCCGTTGTCGGCAATATCAACTTGGTTACCAACCAAGCGGGTCAGATTCAGGGCTTGAGAGTGTCGAATTTAGCTGATGGAAACCTGCTCAAAAAACACGGTTTGCAATCGAATGACATCATCACCGCAATCAACGGCAATCGCATATCAGGCAGTAACCTGACAACCATTCGCCAAACCTTGCAACAAAACCCAAACGCTACGATTACTTTTAAACGTAACGGAAAGGTTCAAAATATACAGGTTAATATTTCAGATTTGTAGATTTACAACTTTGAAGATTTTTTGTTATACTTTTAAAGTTATTGTTCATTGAATTATATTAAATCCCATGAAAAACTTAATTTTCTTTCTATTAGTCCTTTCCTTTAACTCTTTTGCAAGTGGCATTGCTCCGCTTTGGGTTCTCAATCCAGATATGCCTGACACCGGTTGGTATTTTGATGGTTTTGAAGAAACATATCAGGGGGCTTGGGGTGTGAACTGTGAGAATCAGATTGTAAACTTTAATGCATCGGGTACTTTCATGTTTTGCTCGCTTTATACACATGATTCCACCGGTGTTCCGGTTTGGTACACTTTCTCAGGTGAGTATATCCCCAATGAAGATGTTTATGCCTGGCGTGAGGGTAGGGGATTAATGGGTACTTTGACATCACCTTTGTACCACACCGCAGGTGCACCTTGTATTCCTTGTGGCAATACTCCTAATAGTGGTGCGGTTACTACTCAAAAAGGAACAGTTGTGATGAAATGGCTGACTCCAATTCGTGCTGAGATTACGGTTAACAATACCACTTTAACAGTCTCAAGAATGCGTTTTCATGATGGTTTACATAAACGCAATATTGATTTTGTAACACAAGGTTGGTGGCAGGTTTATTGGCAATATGATAGTGGTAATTCAGAAAGTGGTCAGGCAACTTATTATTCAGATTACAAAGGAGTTGTTCAATTTGAAAAAATGGATAGTAAACAGTTTGAAGGTACTGTTTTATATACCGAAAATTCAGTTTATTATGTCTCTACGGATCGTCCTTATGTTGAATATTATGGTGGTACTATTTACAGTGGTGGTCAGTATCCATCAGGACGAAGAATCGCTTTGATTTATAACCCTGATAGTGGTCGCACCATT
>JAWLAO010000006.1 GCA_041395445.1 Gammaproteobacteria bacterium
ACCAAAGCCTCTGTACTTCGTACAGGGGCTTTTTTTATGTGTGGAATTTATCAAAACATAATTTTGTAGTTCTTTCTATACATCATTCTTATTTTGTTAGATAATCACTGTACCAAAAATTCAGTGAAATTAATGTCCAAATTTATATTTACTCTAATATTCATTTTTACTTCAACTATAAGTTTTAGCGAAGATTTATTTACTCAAGACTATATTAAGAAAGTTGAGCAATTACGAGATTTTGCAAAAACAGATAATACTGCATATAACCTTACTGAGTCCTTAACGACTGAAGTGGGTCACAGACTAGGCGGTAGTTTGAATGATAGAAAAGGGGTTAATTGGGCTGTTAATAAATTTAAAGAACTCGGTTTTGATAAAGTTTATACCGAACCGGTTACATTCAAAAGATGGGTTAGGGGATTAGAACTAGCTGAAGTCGTTTCTCCGTTTCCTCAACCATTGAAAATCACAGCACTGGGTCGGTCTTTCCCAACACCGGATGAAGGAATTACTGCTGAAATTGTTCATTTCCTAACGTTTGAAGACTTAGAAAAAGCGGAAGATTCAAAAGTCAAAGATAAAATTGTTTTTATCAGTAATAGAATGGAAAGACATAAAGATGGCAGTGGGTATGGCAAAGCAAATACAGCTCGTTATAAATCAGCCTATGTGACAGCACAAAAAGGCGGAGTTGGAACAATTATTCGCTCCATAGGTACTGATTATCATTCAAGAAACCCTCATACCGGTGCAATGATGGCTTCAATAACTGACGAATTAACTGGTGAAATTCATAATTTAACGGAGCATGAATTGGTACCCGCAGGTGCGATTTCAAATCCGGATGCAGATTTATTGGTAAACATGTTAAAACGGAATAAGCCAATAAAGATAAAAATGACATTATTATCTCATTGGGGTGAAGAGTACACATCGCAAAATGTGATTGGTGAAATTACAGGTAGAGAAAAACCGGAAGAGGTTGTTGTCATTGGCGGACATCTAGATTCCTGGGATTTAGGAACAGGCGCCATTGATGATGCTTCAGGTTGTGCCATAACAATGGCAACAGCCAAGCTAATTAAAGATGCAGGAATTAAACCATACCGAACAATCAGAGTGGTTTTGTGGGCGAATGAAGAATATGGATTGGATGGAGCCAAAGCCTACGCGCAGGCACATGAAAATGATATGCAAAACCATATAATAGCTGCTGAATCCGACTTTGGAGCAGCACCGATTTATGCATTATCTTCCGGAGTCTCAGTAGATTCTCTCGCGGTTGTTAAAATAATGGCAAAGTTGCTAGAACCGCTTGGAATTATATATGAAGGCAACACCGGCAAATATGGCCCGGATATTATTCCGTTAAAGAAAAATGGAATTGCTACAATGGGATTGAGACAAGATGGAACAAACTATTTTGATTTGCACCATACAGCTGATGATACATTTGACAAAATTGCTCCTGAAGAGATGGCACAAAATGTCGCAGCATGGATTGTTTTTGTTTCATTGGCAGCAGAATACAAAGGAAATTTTGGTTATAATCACAAATAATTATGAATCAGTTGGCCAAAGGTAGTTGTCTGTGTAAAAAAGTTCGTTTTGAAATAAAGCTCCCTACTAAATGGGTGGCACATTGTCATTGCTCCATGTGCCGTAAATTTCATGGCGCCGGTTATGTGACATGGGTTGGTGTTGAGAATAAAAATATTCGATTTACCAAGGGTGCAGATTTAATAACCTGGTATCATTCATCTAAAGAAGCACAAAGAGGAAGTTGTTCAATGTGTGGAAGTAATTTTTTATTTCAATCGCAACAATGGCCGGATGAAATGCATATTACCTTGGCAAATTTTGATACAGAGTTGGATAAAAAGCCACAAGCAAATGCTTACTTCAGTACCCACGTTGACTGGATGCCGATTGATGATGAAATAAAGAAAATCTGGAAATGAATCACTTAAAAAATTTTGAAAAAAAATACCCCGTTATTATTGATTTAAAAGTTCAATGGGGAGATATGGATGCTTTCAATCATGTGAATAACATCATGTATTTCCGTTATTTTGAATCGGCAAGAATAGCTTTCTTTGAGCAAATTGGTGATATGGAGATGAAACCGGATAAAGTCGCTCCAATTCTAGCTGAAACTAGCTGTCGTTATAAGTTTCCTTTGACTTATCCCGATACTATTAAAGTTGGTGCGAGAGTTATAGAAAATCAAGAGTTTGGATTTTTGATGGAATATGCTGTTTATAGTGAAAAGCACTCTAGAGTGACTTCCATCGGAACCGGCAGAATCGTTATGCTTGATTATACCACGCATGAGAAAGTTAAAGTTCCTGAAAAATTTCTGGCAAAAATCGCTGCAATGCAAAATACAGATATTGACTAATGTTTAAGTGGGATATATTAATTATCAATGCCAAACTGGCAACCATGAGTGATGGAGCGAACTCCTATGGAATGATTGAAAATGGAGCAGTTGCAATTGCAAGTGGAGAAATTCAATGGGTTGGCTCGTCAAAATCCCTGAATAAATTACCTGATGAGCTGGCAAAAGAAGTCATTAATGCTCATGGGAATTTATTAACTCCCGGATTGATAGATTGCCACACGCATCTGGTTTTTACCGGCAACCGCTCTGATGAATTCGAGCAAAGACTTAATGGAGTGAGTTACGAAGAAATTGCTCAGCAAGGTGGAGGTATTCTTTCAACCGTAAAATCCACTCGGGAATCCTCATTTGAAGAATTGTATCAGCAATCATTTCCCAGATTTCAGGCATTATTGAATGAAGGTGTAACAACTATCGAAATCAAATCCGGATATGGATTAAATCTTGATTCTGAAATAAAAATGCTTCAAGTGGCAAAAAAACTCGGCGAAGATTTTCAGGTTCAGGTTAAAACCACACTTCTGGCAGCTCATGCAGTTCCGTCAGAATATAAAGGAAATGCTGATGGCTATATTGATTTGATTTGTTCAGAAATCATTCCCAAAGTGGCATCGCTGAAACTAGCCGACTGTGTGGATGCTTTTTGTGAAGGTATTGGCTTTAGTTATGAACAGACAAAGAAAGTCTTCGATGCCGCAGTTCGTTGGGGACTACCTGTAAAACTCCATGCCGACCAACTCAGCGATTTAAACGGCGCCGCTTTGGTTGCCGAATTTTCTGGCTTATCCGCGGATCATGTGGAATACACCAATAGCAAAAGTGTGAAAGCAATGTCTAAATCAGGAACTGTAGCGGTATTGCTTCCTTATGCCTTTTATATCCTGAAAGAAACAAAGTTACCACCGATTGAAGATTTCCGAAAGTATAATGTTCCAATGGCAGTATCGACGGATTGCAATCCGGGAACAGCCCCAAGCAGCTCTCTGCTAACGACTATGAATAAAGCCTGTGTAGAGTTCTCATTAACACCGGTTGAAGTGTTGGCTGGAGTGACTATTCATGCAGCAATGGCGCTTGGAATCGAAGATGAAGTCGGTAGTATCGAAGTTGGGAAAAAAGCCAATTTAGTCCTCTGGAACTGTCAAAATCCGGCTGATTTATGTTATTGGCAAGGAATGAATCGCATTAAACGAATTATTAAATAAGCAGCATTAGATTTTTTTCCTTTTGGAAATTACAACTATACAGACAAGTGATTGTATCCCGTCAGCACTATGTGGACCATTTAGCCCAAATTACTAAGAGATAATTTCGGTTCATTGTAAACTCTAAACACGGGAGAAAACAATGAAAAAGAAAGAAGCAGAAAAAACCGTTAGAGACATTCGTCGCAATACACGCAGACATTTCTCAGCAGAAGACAAAATTCGGATAGTCATTGAAGGCTTACGTGGCGAAACACTTATAACAGCCTTATCTGAAGGCATTAACGCCAATCTGTATTATCGCTGGTCCAAAGACTTTCTGGAAGCAGGTAAGAAACGCCTTGCCGGTGATACTGTTCGTGAAGCCAGTACAGATGAAGTAAAACTCTGCGTGCCGAAGCACAAACACTGAAAGAAGCCTTGGCAGAAACCATTTTGGAGAACCGATTGCTAAAAAGCATGATTGGGAACTCTGGAGACGATATATGAGTTTTCAGCTTCAGAAATATGACTCATACAGTTAGTTCAGAACTCAGACCTTTCGGTTCGCAAACATTAGATCGATTATCAATAAATCGGTCCACTTTTATGGTTGGCTCAAAAGATATGAGACTGACGGTTTAGCAGGTTTGTCTGACAAACTGCTAAACTTGAGCATTTGGAACAAAATTAGCCAAGAGCATCAACAAGCCATGCTTGAAATGGCTCTAATAGACGAACTTTCTCCCAAGAACTGGCTGTTAAATACACTGAAACAAAAGAGTATTATGTTTCAGAATCAAGCATGTACAGGCTTTTGAAGTCTCAGGATCTGATTACATCCTGTTATATTCTTATGCAGGTCAGAGATAAATTCCAACAACCCAGCACAAGAGTTAATGAGCTTTGGCAAACGACTTCTATTTTAAAATCATTGGTTGGGGTTGGTACTACCTGTCCACTGTGCTGGATGATTATTCGAGGTTCATTATATCATGGCGATTGTGTACAACTATGAACGCATCTGATGTCACTGATACCCTGGATGATGCTTTGGCATTTAGCGGCTTAAATCAGGCTCATGTGGATCATAAACCGAGACTGCTCAGTATAATGGCCCATGCTACATATCCGTCCGTTGGCTGATTATTTACAACAAGAACGAATGTCTCACACTCGTGGCCGTCCTTATCATCCACAAACACAGGGCAGATTGAACGGTGGCACAGGTCAATGAAGACCAATATTGTTGGACAATTATGCCGGGTGATCTCAAAGAGCACTTCATCCCTTTGTCAGCTATTATAACACCAGAGGTATCATGAGTCTCTGGACAACAACACCAGCTGATGTCTATTATGGCAGAGGACAGCAGATACTGAAACAGAAAAATTAATTAAACAGAACACAATCGCCTTGAGGCGAAAATTACATTATGATAACTTAAACAAAATGAATCAAAGTGTCTCTTAATTTATGAGGCGGTGGTCCAAAATGATTTGACGACGTAATTATATCATGGCGATTATGCAACCATGAGTGCATCAGATGTTACAGATACACTAGATGATGCTTTGGCATTTACCGGCGATCAGGCTCATGTGGATCATAAGCCAGACTGCTCAGTGATAATAGCCCATGCTACATATCCGGTCAGTTGGCTGATTATTTAACAGAACGATGTCTCACACTCGTGGCCGTCCTTATCATCCTCAAACACAGGGCAAGATTGAACGGTGGCACAGGTCAATGAAGAACCAGATATTGTTGGACAATTATTACATGCGGGTGATCTCAAGAGACTTCATCGCTGTCAGCTATTATAACTACCAGAGATCATGAGTCTCTGGACAACTTAACCCAGCTGATGTCTATTATGGCAGAGGACCAGATACTGAAACAGAAAAATTAATTAAACAGAATACAATCGCCTTGAGGCGAAAATTACATTATGATAACTTAAACAAAATGAATCAAAGTGTCTCTTAATTTATGAGGGCTGTGGTCCAAAATGATTTGACGACGTACAGCTTCAAAAAACTAAAACAAGGAAAGTTTTTAACCCACTTAAGAATAACAGGCCTTGAAAACTCTTGGAGACTGCAAGGGTCAAGCGGTATTATTAATTCCGAATTACTTATTGAGCTCCAAAACAATTATCGTTTTAGCCCTTTTCACAATATTCTTTAGTTAATTTTTAGCTTTTTCCGAATAGCTTTTCTTAAGGGATTTTCTATTATCAAGTAGGATAAGTAAGCTATCATTATTGATGACAAAATATATATAACAAAAAAGAAAACCGGTGCATTTACAGCGTGTTCTTGCAACAGCTTACGAGTCGGTAAATGTAACAAATACAATGAATATGAAATTTTTCCAAGAAAGTCTCCTAATTTATTGGATAATATAAAATTGCGAGCAGGAATTAAGAAAAGAATTGAAACAAACATTATTCCCAGCCCAAATAATACAATAAGATCTTTCCACATTTCATGAGTAAAGCCAAAAACAGCAGTAAAAACTTTGGGGTAAAGTAAAGGAATAATAACTAGTATAACAGCATAATAATTGCTTTTATTTTTTCAGAGGTGTGCCAACTGTTATAAATCGCTCCAATGAGAACACCTAAAAGAAAATATGATAATAGCTTTGGCAACCTGAAATCAATTAGTAGACCCAGCTCGTTCTCCACTTATGACCGGATAGTCTAGATAATTTAGAAATACAAAAGCTGCAATTATCACCAACATCAGCTTTGGTGATTTTGAATATACACACCATAAAAAAACAAATAAAATATAAAAGTGTATTTCCGGAGGAATAGTCCATAAAACAGACTTTCCACTAAGCAGTAGTACATGTGATGCGACTTCCTCTAAACTGGATATATTATAAAAAACACCTTTAATATTTGTGATCTGGAAAAATAGGATACCACGACTACAATAAATAATGGTGCAACTCTTGCTAATCGTGCGACAAAGTATTTATATAATTGAGTTTTATTAAAGTTTTCTTGTAATAGAGATATGACATTAAGAATCACTTAAGACAAAAAATATCATTACACCGATTTACCCTGAACCTCTTCCTGAAAATCCTCAAAGGCATTAATTGAGCGTTCATAATGAGCAATGACAACAACCATTGCCGCAAGCCTCTTAATGAATTTAATGCTCGTATATGATCCATCTAACTACAACCAAAACACACTAATCGTACAACCTTGACAACGATCCATCAAGAAATAGTTTCATTTGTAATGTTTGGAACTAATGATGAACTTACATTCTGTATTCAAAACCCAAATCAGTTAAAATTTTAGGTTGTGTCTGTAAAGCATTGCAAATATGAAGGTATGGCACGTTTTCCTCAGTTATTGAACCATTTTCTCAAAATGCATTTAAAAAAATAATCACCAAAGAAAAAACCTTAAATCATTCAAAACCTGGGGTTTATTACACATGTATCCCGTCAGCACTATGTGGACCATTTAGCCCAAATTACTAAGAGATAGTTTTGGTTCATTGTAAACTCTAAACACAGGAGAAAACGAAAAAGAAAGAAGCGAAAAAACCGTTAGAGGCATTCGTCGCAATACACGCAGACGCTTCTCGGCAGAAGACAAAATCCGGATAGTCATTGAAGGCTTACGTGGCGGACACTATAACGTTATCTTGCTGAAGGCATTAACGCCAATCTGTATTATCGCTGGTCAAAGACTTTCTGGAAGCAGGTAAGAAACGCCTTGCCGGTGATACTGTTCGTGAAGCCAGTACAGATGAAGTCAAACTCTGCGTGCCGAAGCACAAACACTGAAAGAAGCCTTGGAGAAACCATTTTGGAGAACCGATTGCTAAAAAAGCATGATTGGGAACTCTGGAGACGATATATGAGGTTTTCAGCTTCAGAGAAATGAGCTCATACAGTTAGTTCAGAACTCAGACCTTTCGGTTCGCCAAACATTAGATCGATTATCAATAAATCGGTCACTTTTATGGTTGGCTCAAAAGATGAGACTGACGGTTTAGCAGGTTTGTCTGACAAACCTGCTAAACAAGAGCACATTGAACAAAATTAGCCAAGAGCATCAACAAGCCATGCTTGAAATGGCTCTGAATGAGACAGAACTTTCTCCCAGAGAACTGGCTGTTAAATACACTGAAACAAAAAGAGTATGTTTCAGAATCAAGCATGTACAGGCTTTTGAAGTCTCAGGATCTGATTACATCCCTGCTTATATTCTTATGCAGGTCAGAGATAAATTCCAACAACCCAGCACAAGAGTTAATGAGCTTTGGCAAACAGACTTTACCTATTTTAAAATCATTGGTTGGGGTTAGTGCTACCCTGTCACTGTGCTGGATGATTATTCGAGGTTCATTATATCATGGCGATTATGCACAACCATGAGTGCATCAGATGTTACAGATACACTAGATGATGCTTTGGCATTTACCGGCTGAATCGGGCTCATGTGGATCATAAACCGAGACTGCTCAGTGATAATGGCCCATGCTACATATCCGGTCCAGTTGGCTGATTATTTACAACAAGAACGAATGTCTCCACTCGTGGCCGTCCTTATCATCCTCAAACACAGGGCAAGATTGAACGGTGGCACAGGTCAATGAAGAACCAGATATTGTTGGACAATTATTACATGCCGGGTGATCTCAAAGAGCAGCTTCATCGCTTTGTCAGCTATTATAACTACCAGAGGTATCATGAGTCTCTGGACAACTTAACACCAGCTGATGTCTATTATGGCAGAGGACAGCAGATACTGAGCAGAGAAAATTAATTAAACAGAATACAATCGCCTTGAGGCGAAAATTACATTATGATAGCTTAAACAAAATGAATCAAAGTGTCTCTTAATTTATGAGGGCCGTGGTCTAAAATGATTTGATGACGTACAGGTAACACGTGAGTCTTTTCTTGGCAGAGGTTCTCCATATTTTGGAAATAGTAGCGCATTATCAATTACAGTACCTGTCGAGGGTTTGGTCCCAACTTTTACAGGAAGTCGCAAGGATAATGCGTTTACTATGCGTGCCGGTATCAGTTATTCTCCGGTGGATGAGCATAATTTTTATGCGACCTATAGTGAAGGATTTAAAGGCGGAGGATTTGATCCAAGGGGAGCTTATCAGTATCCTGAAGTCCAACGCGGATATGAACCAGAAGAAGTTTCTTCACTTGAATTTGGTGCAAAATCTGTGTGGAAGGATGGTCGAGTTTCTACCAATTTTGCCTTGTTCTTTATGGATTTCACCAATGTCCAAATTCCCGGTTCAATTCCAATTGATACAGATAATGATGGAGTCAACGATAGTTTTGCAGGAACGACAACAAACGCCGGTAAGGCCGATATCTGGGGAGCAGAGTTAGAGTCTGTCGCTCAGTTATCTGATTCGATGTCAGCAAATTTTTCTTTGGGATATATCAATGCCGATTATGTTGAATGGATGGTTAATGGAACTGATGTTTCCGATGATCGCGTTTTCCAAAATACTCCTGAGTGGACTGCGAGTCTCAGTTTAAGAAACGAATGGGACATGTCTTTGTTCAGTAAGTCAGGAACATTGGTTTGGACTGGTAGTATTGCCTATCAGGATGATGTTTATCAATTTGAGATTCCTGATCCTTTGCTTGATCAGAAAGCATATTCATTGGTTGACTCCAGTCTGATTTGGACTGAAGAAAGTGGAAAATAGAAATCGGTCTTCATGGTAAAAATCTGACAGATAAAGAATATAAAGTAGCATCTTACGACTTTCCAACTTTGGGTTTGGAGGGTGTTAAATCAGCTTTCTACGGAAACCCAAGGCAGTTTATTGCCAGTTTTAGTTATAACTTCAAATAATTAATTTAAGTCTCGACTCTTTTTTGAGTATATTTAGCCAGCAATCTTTCTCGATTTTAGATTGCTGGTTCTTTTTTTGGATTTAATGAAACAGATTGAAATATGAAAAATACAATCGTTATAAGTGGCGGAGCAAGCGGAATAGGCTTGGCCGCGGTGAAAAAATTTCTAACTAAAGGATTCAATGTTTTTGTTCTTGATAATAACCAAGTGCTACTTGAAGAACTGGAATCTTCACAAATTGCATATATTGACAGTTTAAAAACAAAACATTGCGATATTACCAACTCTCAAGATGTTTCTAATGCAATGGATGAATGTATAAGAACCTTTGGTTCTATCAATGCCGTACTGCCGGCGGCAGGCATTGTCAGTGATTCTCTATTCATCAAAGTAGATAGAGAGACTAATAAAGTTAAAAGCTGTATGTCTGAAGAACAGTTCCGAAAAGTGGTTGATGTCAATTTGACCGGAACATTCAATACGATTCAGCAAGCAGCAATTCGTATGATAAATAATAACTCAGAAGGAGTGATTTATTTGGTTTCATCAATTAATCACACCGGACAATTGGGTCAGTTGAATTACTGTTCCACAAAGCACGCATTGGCACAATGGCCTAAAATTCTTGTTGGTGAATTTCATAAGCAAAATATCAACAATATTAGAGTTGTGAGTATTTCACCGGGTTATGTTGAAACACCTATTCTTGATAAAATAAGACCGGAAATTAAACAGGCAATCATTGATGACATTGCCGCAAAGAGATTAATTACTAGAGAAGAAATCGTAGAGACTCTTTGGTTTATCTGGAAAAACAAGGCAATCAATGCAACAAATATTGAAGTGAGTGGAGGTCAGATTCAACGTGGAGTCTGCAAGTAAATAATCTGATATTTTTTCAGTTGTTAGTTCACTGAAACTATCTTTCTCGTTATCATACTTGAGTTTATCAAATTCAAGGTTAAGTGAGTTACTTCAGTATTGAACAAAAGCAGGAATTTATAGCTGCTCTTAATCAAATTATGCCCTATGGCAAATACAAAGGTCACAGGCTTTATCAGCTTCCCGGACATTATCTGGCTTGGTTTAACCGGCAAGGATTTCCAAGTAACAAATTAGGGCGACAATTAGCGTTAGTTTTTGAATTGGATCACAATGCTCTTAAACATCTTTTTGTGAAGTATTTTGAAAGGGATTGATATTCTTTGTGTGTTCGTAAGAAATTATGGATAATAAAACAATGAATAAGGGTTTAAGACAAAAACTGATGATTGCTTTGGGATGGTTTTTCGTCCTGCTTGGTGCTATCGGAGCTGTGTTACCTTTGATGCCGACAACAGTTTTTTTAATCATTGCTTTGGGAATATTTTCCAAATGTTCGCCCCGATTTCATAAAATGTTACTGGAAAATAAATGGTTCGGTCCCGGACTTCGTCAATGGGAAGAAACCAAAACCATTTCACGATCCTCCAAGAAAAAAGCGACATGGGTCATAGCGATTACCTTTGCGGCATCAATTGCTGTTTTGTATCAAAGAATCGGTTTGCAGATAATGCTGGTTGTAATTGCGGGTATTTTACTGACCATTATTTGGAGATTAAAAGAATCATGAGAAAAATCGTTATCCTGACAATGAATGCACCTGATGATTTTGTGATTTATGACAAATTGTTAGATGAGCCATTTTCAAAGTCCGGTTGGCAGACTTTTCATATTCCATGGACTCAGAGAAATGTTAGCTGGGAGGATTATGAAGCTGTGGTTATTCGTTCGACTTGGGATTATCAGGAGCGTGCAGATGAATTTATGCAAGTCCTGAAGAATATTGAACAATCAGGAGTTCCGCTATATAATTCTTATGCCATTGCAAAATGGAATATCAATAAAAATTACCTGAGAGAAGTAGAAGGTAAAGGTGCTGAAATTATCCCGACAATCTGGCTTGAAAAATTTCAGTTTGAAAAAATTCCTGAATATTTTGAAAAGTTTAAAACCAATCAAATTATTATTAAACCAACAATCAGTGCGAATTCAGATAATACATTTTGGCTGAAGAAAGATAATTACTTAACGTATAAAGACCTACTCAATCAGAGTTTAAAGAATCGTCAATTGATGGTACAACCGTTTGTTCCGGCAATTATTGAAGATGGGGAATATTCGCTTTTTTACTTTGCCGGCGAGTACAGCCATTGCATTCTTAAAACGCCGAAACAAGGTGATTTCAGAGTTCAGGAAGAACATGGTGGAATTTTACAAAGCATTCAACCTTGTAAAGAATTGTTGACAGCCGGTCAGAAAGCTTTACAAACCATTCCTGAAGAAGTGCTTTACGCAAGAGTGGACTTGGTCGATTTTCAAGGAACTTACAAAATAATGGAGATTGAATTAATTGAACCGTCACTATATTTTAATCTGGATGAAAGTGCTCCACAGAGGTTTGTCGATGCTTTTTTAAGTTGGGTGCAGACTCATTAGTTCTCATATTGAAATTTTAATCCCCAAGCCTGAAATTTTCAGTTTTCAAGCGTGCTATGATTTTCTTGATAGAGGTTTCAAAGAGTGCTTGTATCAAGTTAATGACAATAAAATCACTCGTTTGATTCGTTTAAAATCCGGGCCAGCTATGATTGAAGTATCAGATTATAGTGATTCACTTGTGGTTAAGGTTTTCAAAGATTGTTTATCTGTTTCTGATGACGAGGAATTAACTAGCTATGTTACTCAATGGTTTGATTTAGAACGTGATTTATCAGAGTTCTACCGGTTATTGGAAAAGACACCGGAAACAAGACATTTTTCTCAAGAGTATCATGGTTTGAGATTGATGGGGATTGTGGATTTATTTGAAGTTCTTTGTTGGTGTGTGATTGGTCAGCAAATCAATTTGACCTTTGCACATAAAATCAAAACACGATTGGTTCATTCACTTGGAGATTGTGTTAATCACGACCAAAACACCTACTATTGTTTTCCTGAGCCTGAAAAAATTATCTCAGCTGATAGTTCCATGCTGGCTGAAATGCAGCTTTCTAAACAAAAAATATCTTATCTCAAAAATATTTCCGGAGCATTTGTTTCCGGAGCTTTAGATAAGCAAAAGCTACTGAATCAGAGCTCAGAACAACAACTTTTACAAATGCAAACTATAAAAGGAATTGGTAAGTGGACATCCAATTACGCAGCGATGAAATGCTTAAGAAATATGAATTGCATCGCGTATGGGGATACTGGCTTAAGTGCGGTATTGCATAAGTATTTTAGCACTGAAAAAAAGCCAAATATTGTCACAATTGACGAAATATTTAGACCATTTGAAGGATGGAAGTCCTATTTCAACTTCTATCTTTGGAAATCATTGGGCTAACTTTGTTGCTTTAAATATATTCAAGTAAAATGACTCCACATCTTAAAAATACTAAAAATAAAAATGTCATTTATAACATGGAAAGATGTGCTGAGTACAGGTATCAAAGAGATTGATGAGCAACATAAAGATATTGTGGAGTCAATCAATGAATTCTATGATTTATCAAATAAATCCGGCGTTCAAAAAGAAGATTTGATAGAAGCATTTAACAAGGTTATTGATCACACGATAGCGCATTTTACTTACGAAGAAGAATTGCTTGAAAAACAAAGTATTAGAGAAAAAGACATTCATGCTGAAGCTCATGAAAAATTCATCAATAATATTTTCAAATTGAAAGATGATTTTGAACAAAACGGCTCTTTAATAGATGAGGTTTTCACCTTGTTGCATGATTGGTTGTTTGTTCATATCTTGCACGAAAGCAGGATTTTCACTGCGAAAATCACACAAAAGTAATTTTATTTACTTATATGCAGCCTGAAAACATGCTGGAATTCAAGTCTGAGATATTCCAGCTTGGCATTGTTTGATTTGCACATTTCTCGACAAATATAGAGTCCTAATCCTGTCCCTTGAGTATGTGTTGTGAAGAAAGGAATAAACAAAGATTCTTCAACAATAGGTTCCAGTTTGTCGCCATTATTTTTTACATCGATTAAAACATAATCAGCTAAATTGCTAATAGTTATGGTTACATTTCCATCGCTTCCGTGCTTAATAGCATTATTTGTGAGATTCCATAGAATCTGATTGAGATGATTGCTATCAAAATGAACTGATAGCTTTTTGTCGATTGGTTCAATTACGATACCGAAAACATTATCTTTTTGTTCTTTGTTGATGAAGTCTTGCTTGAATTTATTTAAAAAATCAAATAAAACAATTTTGGAAGTTTGCGGAATGTGGGGCTTGGACATTAATAAGATGTCTTCAATAATCTGATTGGAGCGCTCAATGTGTTTACTGATGATTGCAGCTAAACTTTTATCACTCTCGTCGAGATTTTCAGACTCTTGTAATAGTTGAGCCGCTGAGTAGATTGAAGCCATTGGATTTCGTAACTCATGGGCGACAGTTGCTGATAATTGTCCAATCGTTGCCAGATTGCTTTGTTGGGATTTTTCATTGATTTGTCGTTGTGTCTCGAGAAAAAGCAAACTCAAATCCGATTGCCCCACGGCTCTTTCGACATGATAAATAATATCTTCTCCCCGAATAACCATGTTTCTGGATTGAGTGTCACGAGCTGCAATAATTTTTTTTATAATATAAGTCGGCAAAAGACTTTTTCGGGAAATTTTGGTAATTTCCTGTGCTTTGTTATTAATGAGAACAACCTGATAATCTTTATCAAAAGCAATAACACCATAGTGCAATTGGTCGATAACCTGTTTGCTCAACAGTGATAAATCAATGATTTTCTTTTTTTGACTTTGTGTGATGAGTAAAGTCTGGTGGTAATTCTGAGATTGTCTGATTCCTACTAATGCAATGGCGAAATATATGAGTGAATAAAGAAGAATCGAAGATGACGGAAAACTTTGCACATCTGAAAGAAGCAATTTAGATAAGGACCACAATAAAATCGAGGCAGCAATTGGCATTGCCAAAATGGCATAAGGTCTGCGACTGAGCATCGCAAATGAGCCAATGGTAATAACAGGCAATATTGCCCAGCCGGCATGAACTCCATCGAATAATAGGGTCAATAAAATAATTACAGGCAAATCAATCGCCAGAGCAATCAAGCCTATGAGTATGTTTTTTTTCTTAAAATACGATGATGCAACCCAAACCAGAACGGAATAAATAAAGAAAAAGCCGACAAGAAACTGAGTTAAACTATTTTTTTGGATATAAGATAATCCGACAAGGCTGTCAGCTTTGTTGAAGTAAA
The DNA here is from genome assembly GCA_041395445.1 of Gammaproteobacteria bacterium. Lineage (NCBI taxonomy): Bacteria > Pseudomonadati > Pseudomonadota > Gammaproteobacteria > Gammaproteobacteria bacterium. The sequence goes on from JAWLAO010000006.1 coordinate 14,734, forward strand.
CAAATAGAAAAAAAACACCCAACAGCAACCTGAACAGATTGAGGTAGCGGATACTGTTCAGGTCGTTTTTTAAGTTTCGTGTCGGTTTAATTTCCATGCTGTGAGTATGTTAAAACACTTTGTTTGAATTTTTTACTCCAAAGCGTTTTGCCATCGGCATCGAAAGACTCAATGGTGATGTTCCTATCTTTGCGAGGACCATCAAAACTGAGTTTGCAAAAGTTTTTCTGTCCGACGAGCGTATCCTGAACTAAGATTGGCTTTTCTCTTTCTGAATCAATGTATTTTTCATGAGTTCCGGCTGTAAATGGAGAGCAAGTTAGTTCGTATAGAGGGTAAGCATTCTCACGAGGAATTTTAAGAAGTTCTGTATGATGTTTATCGCCACTGAGGAAAATAACACCTTCAATTTTGGTTTCGTCAAGCCATTTTAAAAAACTATCACGTTCATAACGATATTTATCCCAGCCTTCCCAACGATGATAATCGTTAAGCATTTGACTCCCACCAACAATGACTTTGAAAGGTTGTCTGGACGCAACAAGCTGGTTTTTTAACCATAGCATTTGTTCCGGTCCAAACATTTGTTTTTCAGGCCCATCCGGAAAATTCTCATTGCTTTTGTGATATCTTCCGTCCATGAGGAAAAAATCCACATCGTTGTATCGGACTTTTGTAAATATTCCATCTGCTTCCGGCATGCCATAGCTGGGATTTGCCCAAATATTTTTGAAAATATCCAATGCTTTTTCTTTAAAAATGAAATAACTACCACTGTTATCCGGTCCAAAATCATGATCATCCCAAATCGCATAGTTGGAGAATTTCTGATAAATCGGCTGTAGAAAATCACGCCCGTGATCCTTGCTGGCACGATAAATTAAATTTTGTTCGGCATCAAAATCAACTTCGCGATAATACCAATTGTCGCCAAGCCACAACATCATTTCTGCATCTTGCTTGGCGATGGCATCAAAAATTTCATAGCCTCCGCCGTAAGGTGTTCCTGCGCGGTCATGAGCTTCTTCATTTTCAAAATTACAAGAACCGGTCAGTACGGAAAATGCAGGCGGATCAGTTCTCCACATCCATAATTGTTGAGTTGTAAAACTGTAAGTTTCTTTTTTTTCCGGAAAAGCCTTTCCATCGACGATAATTTGATAATCATAACTCAATCCGGGTTCCAAATTATCCAGTTTAAATGTATGCATATTGTAAGTTTCTTTGGATGTTTTTGCTGAAACAACGTATGAGTTTTTAGCATCATCTTTTTGCCAGTATTTGATTTTTACAACTGTCGGCTCATTGGTCTCTATCCAAATATTTGCACCTCTCAAAGCAGTGTGACCAAGCATCGGCCCGGATTTTAAAGTGGCAGCGGAAAGCGTTCCGCTGATTATGATAAGAAGAATTGATAAATATTTCATTTTGGGCTATTTCTAATTATGTTTAAAGCCAGAAATTGTAGCAGAGTATAGAGACTTTTCATATTGACAAATGTTATTCATCAATAAAATAATTCGAGCAAATTAGCAACCGTAAGGGGTATTTCGCCATGAATGTAACGAAATCTTAACAAAATACTTTTAGACTGCCCGACTGTATGCGAAAATACGACGGTTGTTTCTGTGGGTGAGAACTTACAGGATGATAATTTGATAAATAACTTAACTTAAAGGTGCTTTAGAAATGAAAAATATTAAGCGATTTAACTGGCTGGTTGCTTCACTGTTAGTGAGCATGTTGGCTGTTAGCGTTTCTTTTGCTCAGGACACAGCTTCTGCGATTCGCGGTACTGTGACTGATTCCAGCGGAAATGCTATCTCAGGTGCGACTGTGACAGTCAAACATGAGTCAACAGGCGCAACTAAAACTTTGACAACCAATGCAAGTGGTAACTACCAAGCGCGTGGTTTGCGTGTGGGTGGTCCATACACTGTATCAATCAGCAGTGATGGTTATAACAGCGGTAAGCAAGAAGATGTTTATATCGTATTGGGTGAAACCAAAGATGTGAATGTAACTCTGGCAGCTGACGATCAAAAATGTTGAAGAAGTGGTTGTATTTGGTACAGCTGCACAAACAATTTTCAGTGCAGACACAATGGGTTCAGGTACAGCTATTGGTACTGAACTCTTGAAAATGCTCCAACTATTTCTAGAGATGTTCAAGATTTCTAAGGTTGGATTCAAGAATTAACTTGAGAGAAAATGGTGGTTTTTCGGTTTCTGGTGTGAATAATCGCTCAAATAAATTTTCAATTGACGGAGTAAAATCAGATGATCCATTTGGTTTAGAAGCGAGTGGTTTTGCTGGTTTTGGTCAACCCCTTTAACTTAGACACAATTGAACAGTTGAATGTTGAAATGTCTCCATATGATGTGGCATTGTCAAACTTTACTGGTGTAAATATCAATGGTGTCACAAAGAGTGGAACAAACGAGTTTACTGGTTCTTGAATTATCAGTATGGTAATGAGGGATTAACTCGAGATTTGGATGAATTTACTAATACACAATTATGCAACATTTGGCGGTCCGATTATTAAAGATAAATTGTTCTTTTTTATAGGTTATGAAGATACTTCAAGAACGGAAATTCCCGTTTAGTAGAGTATCATCAGCAGAGGTTCAAAGTGTAATCGATGCAGCCAGAGATGTTTATGGTTTGGATATTGGTACAACAAATGCACCTGGAGAGTTGGATGATACTAAAGAAAATCTTTTAGTTAAACTAGACTGGATTATTAATGAAAATCATAGATTGGCATTTAAGTATAATACCAATGAAGATAATAACCCAATATTACCTGACTATGATTCTGATGAGTATTCTTTGAGTTCACATTGGTATGTAAATCATTTTGAAACAGAGACTTATGCTATTAATTTATATAGTGACTGGAGTGATAGCTTTAATACCGAACTAAGATTATCAACTTCTCAATTTGATAAAACCCAATAGGTATCAATGGCCCATTGTCTAATTTAGCAGCAGTTGAAATTGAGGTTTTGGTACTGGGCGTGATCAAATTCACTATGGTAGAGAAATATATAGACACTCAAACTCACTTGCAACAACTACAGATAACTTCTATTTAGAAGGAAACTATTTCGTTGGAGATCACACAATTAAAGCAGGTGTAGACATTCAGGATATGGATATTTTTAATGTATTTAATGCCATAGCATTAGATACTATACTTTTAGTAGTTTAGATGATTATATTCAAGGAGACATAAATGAATTCCAAGTTACAGAATTGGTACAGATCCTGCAAATCCTTACCCAGCAGCAGACTGGGCTTGGAGAAATACAGGTTTGTTCATTCAAGATACTTGGTTAGTAAATGACAAGTTAACAGTTCAGTATGGACTTCGTTGGGATAAACCCTTCAACTGATGATGAGCCTTCTTTGAATCAAACTTTTCTTGATGCTTTTGGTTATCCTAATAATAGTGTTATTGATTCAGGTGTGTTACAACCAAGAATAGGCTTCAATTGCGATATGAGCGATGAGTATGCGATGCAATTGCGTGGTGGTGTAGGTATTTTCTCAGGTGGTTCACCAAATGTATGGTTGTCTAATCCATATACCAATCCTGGAGATAATGTAAATAATTATCGTATATTTGGTTATAGTGGAGATTATATTCTGATGGATATAGTCAAATTGAACCAACTGGTAACCAACAAATGGAAGTTAATTTGTTATCTGAAGGATTTAAACTACCTACAGTCTTGAAATCTAACATTGCTTTAGATGCAGAATTACCATGGTATGGTTTACAGGCAACAGTTGAATATGAATATACTAAACAAAAAGATGGTATTTTTTATACAAATGAGAATCTAGGAGATCCAACTGGTGTATTTGCAGATGGAAGGGTTTCTTATTATGAAGATCCTCTGGATTATGTCAGGCAGGCTTGCTAATAGTGATCCAAGGTTTGCCGGAGTGTATTTGCTTTCAAATTCTGGTAAAGGCAATACTAAACGTGCGACCGTTAGTTTAGAGAAGAAAACAGAACACTTATTAAGGCATCATACACACATACTAGCACAAGTGAAGTGAGCAATGGTACCTCTTCTCGGCAAGCTCTAACTGGAATAATAGACCATCTATCAATCCGAATGCGGAGGAAGTTGGTGTTTCAGCATATGATATACCAAATGCATTTACACTTCAGGTAGCTTATAATAATAATTTCCTTTGGAGACAATGAAACTAGTATTAATTTATTCTGGACATCAAGTGATGGAGAGCCGTTCTCTTATGCTTATGATAATGATGTAAATGGTGATGGGATAAAATTACAATGATTTGCTTTATGTGCCATAAATGAAGGGGAATAGGTATTTGGAAACTACAATAGTAGATATTACGATAGCTGTAAGCAGCATATGAACAAGCGTTTGAGAATTTCTTGGCAAACACAGGTTTAGATCAATACAGAGGTCAAATTCCTGTAAGAAATTCATTTAGAGCTCCTAGAATCAATTTGTGGGATTTAAAAGTTCGTCAAGAACTTCCACAAATGGGAATGTTTAAAGCTTCTGTCTTCTTTACGATTAAGAATCTAGGTAACTTATTGAATAACAAAGATTGGGGACATGTGTATTACAGTTATTATTCTGCTCAGAATGTTGTAGAGCATCATGGATTTGATGAACAAGGAAGAGCGGTATTAGATTTTACTGGAAGAGAAGAGTTTCTTGATAACCTGACTTTAGTGAATCAAGATCTCAATGGCAAGCACAAATGGGTGTTCGCATCGAGTTCTAATTTAACCTCAAAGTTAAATGGAAAAAAGGGTGGCTTTGGTCACCCTTTTTTATTTGTAAATGCAAAAGAGCTATTTATGACTATTGGCACTTCAACTTCTGTTAGAATAAAGGATAATAATTCTAATTTCAAGTACAAAATATGAAGATAAAGACATTATTTGTCGGTATCGCATTTTTTTCAGTACAAACATCTTACGCGCTTGAATTGAAAGAATGCAGAATTGGTACCGAATACAGTACAAAAATTAAAGCCGAGTGCGGCAAACTATCAGTCGCTGAAAATCGTTCCAATCCATCACGAATGATTGACTTAAATGTGGCAATTGTTCGTACAGTCTCAAAGAAAAAGCAACTGGATCCGGTAATAATGTTGGCAGGAGGCCCAGGACAATCAGCAGTTGAAAGTTTTCCACAGATGTATCCGGCATTTAGAAAAATTTTGAAAGATCGTGATGTGGTTTTGGTGGATCAAAGAGGTACAGGTCATTCCAATCCATTGAAATGCGAATTCGATGAAGAGACTCAAAAACAGTTAAATGAAAATCCTGAGCTTATTCCTCAGGAATTACAAAACTGTGCCAATAAACTGGATGCTGATACTCGTTTTTATACAACTCCTGAGTCTATCAAAGATTTGGAAGAGGTACGCAAAGCATTAGCTATCGAGAAATGGAATTTGTTAGGCATCTCCTATGGAACTCGAAAAGCACTAACATACATGAAAATGTTTCCGGAATCAATTCGTTCAGTGATTCTTGATGGAGTCATGCCACAACAAGAAGCGATGCCACAAAGCCATGAGAAAAATCTTGTCAATGCATTAAGAAAACAGTTTGAACTTTGCAAAAATCAACCGACATGCAATGAAGCCTTTGGCGATGTGGAACAGCAAATGTGGCAAGTTCTAGACAATGTTGAAGAAAATCAACCCAAAATTCGCTTGCAGAATTTTATGACCGGTGAATATGATGAAATTACCGTGAATAAACAAATGGTGGCGATAGCAATCAGGATGTTTGCTTATACACCCGATTCAATGCGATTATTGCCACTAATTATTGCCAAGGCAAATCATGGACAACTGGAAACGATAGCATCACAAGGGAATTTGATTGGAAGCCTTTTATCAGAGAATATGAGCAATGTTGAGATTTCAATCATTTGTGCAGAGGATGCGCCGTTTTATGATGAGTATAATGTGGAATCACAAAATTTATTTGGAGAAGATTCCATTGAGCAGATTAAGCGAAACTGTGAAGTTTGGCCTCATAGTACAGTTGATGCGGATTTTAAAGAGCCTGTCGTTTCAGACTTGCCGGTTTTATTGCTATCAGGGGAACTCGATCCGGTTACTCCTCCTGAATTTGCTGAACTGGCGATGCAAACACTATCTAATTCACAGCATTTGGTAGCAAAAGGTCAGGGACATAATGTTTTCCCGAAAGGCTGTATGCCTGACATCATCACTCAATTTATAAATAATCCGGAAGATGAACTGGATACTAAGTGTATGAGTGACTTCGATTACGAGCCGTTTTTTATTAACATGATGGGACCTAAACAATGATAGAAGTAAAAGCATTAAGTAAAAGTTTTGGTAAAGTCAAAGCTGTGAAAGAGGTGAGTTTTGTTGCACCCGATAACCAAGTAACAGCATTATTGGGAGCAAACGGAGCCGGGAAGACAACCAGTTTACGAATGATTTATTCATTAATTACTCCCGAATCGGGCGAAGTGATGATTGATGGAATCAATCCCCAAAAAGAACCTGAAAAAGCGAGAAAACTATTAGGTGTTTTACCTGATTCCAGAGGTCTTTATTTACGCTTGACTGCGAGAGAAAATATTCAATACTTCGGAAGATTACATGGAATGTCAGAATCTCAAATCAATTCACGAATCGAAAGTTTGGTGGAGGATTTACGAATGCAGGACTTTATTGACCGTAAAACTGATGGTTTTTCCCAAGGTCAAAGAGTCAAGGTTGCTATTGCACGAGCATTAGTCCATGACCCGCAAAATATTATTCTCGATGAACCGACCAATGGCTTGGATGTCATGAGTACTCGTGGAGTTCGCTCCTTTTTACGGAAAGAAAAAGCTCGCGGAAAATGCATATTGTTTTCATCTCATGTGATGCAAGAGGTTGCTGCTGTTAGTGATGAAATTTTGATTGTTAACGATGGCAGGGTTTGTGCATCAGGCACCGAAAAACAACTCATGGAGCAAACAAATATGAATAGTCTTGAAGATGCTTTCGTTCATATCGTTACAAATGGAGAAGGCCATGAGTAATCAAATTTTTACAGTTGCAAAAAAAGAAATAAAGGATAACTTGCGCGATCGTAAAACCGTGATGTCTTCGATATTCATGGGGGCGGTATTTATGCCGGTTCTGTTTGTTGTTTTGATGAATTTCATAACCAATATGCAAAAAGATAAAGCTGAAGCTCAATTGAAAGTTTCAGTTCAAGGAACTGCGAATGCAATGAGCTTGGTTAAATTCTTTAAAAGCAAAGGCGCCGAAATTAAAGAGTTTAACGGAGATGCCAGACAAGCGATTATTGATAAAGATGAAGAAGCTGTTTTGGTTATTCCTGATACATTTGCCGAACAATTTGAAAAAGGTGTTCCGGCAAAAGTGGAATTGTATTATGACAAAACGGCAAAAGGTGCAACCAATGTCACTCAGAGTCGAATTACAGCATTGTTGGCCGAGTATTCAAGCAATATTGGTATGACTCGTTTACAACTTCGCGGAGTGAGTCCGATGTTGTTAAGAGCGGTCATGGTTGAAGATCATGATGTTTCAACGGCTCAATCCAAAGGTGCGATGGTCATGACGTTTCTTCCTTATGTCTTGATTATTGGGTTGTTTTTAGGAAGTATGTATCTGGCAATTGATACAATGGCAGGTGAGAAGGAGAGAAATTCACTGGAGCCATTGTTGTTAAATCCGATTAAAAGATCCAATTTATTGATTGGAAAGCTCATCGCAACCATCACATTCGGTATTATCACCATGTTTGCAACAATCGCTGCATTTAAAGTAGCGATGCCTTTTATGCCATTAGCTGACTTGGGTATGACTGTTGATTTTGGTTTAAAAAATGTTAGTATTTTGGTATTGGTTTTAGCTCCATTAACGGTGATGGCAGCGTCTTTACAGACAATCGTTGCAACTTACAGCAAGTCGTTTAAAGAGGCACAAACCTATGTAAACTTGTTGATGTTTATCCCAATGATTCCAAGTATGGCACTGATTTTTATGCCGGTTAAGGAAAAATTATGGATGATGGCAACACCGGTTCTTAGTCAGAATCTAATCATCAATCAAATCATGAGAGGTGAGACGGTTTCGACAATTTCAATCATTGCTGCTATTGTTGGTTCATTATTTGTGGGCTTGGTGCTTGCACTTATTGCGATTAAATTGTATAAAAGGGAAAGTTTATTATTTTCCGGATAAGTTTATATGACTAAACTCTTTTTGTTGGTTTTGATGTTTTCATCAACGACTTTTGTTTATGCTCAGATTTATAAGTACGTTGATGAAAACGGTCAAGTTCACTACACTGACAAAGACCCTGAATTGAATAAAAGCAAAGCGGATGCAGTGAAGTCACTAACTATAATTGAGAAAGATGAGTTAGAGCCGAACTCTTCGTGGAAGCGTTATGAACATAAAAAAAAGCAGGCTTCCAATCAATTTGAAGAGTTTAATATCGTTTCTCCCAAACCTGACACGCGGATAACGAGTGCTAACGGTAATATATTGGCAAGCGTGCATGTTGATGGCAACTTGCCCTCAAAATACCGAATTAAGTTCTATCTTGATGGCGTGGCTCGAGGCAAGGTTCGTTCTAACTCTCAATTGATTGCGGATGTTGGTGATGGTGAGCATACCTTATATGCTGAATTGATTGAATCTCACTCCAGAAAAGTGATGATTAAATCTCCTGAAATTAAATTTGAGTACAGTCGTTCCGCAACTCGACTTGAAAACTAAACCTATCTATGAATAAAGTTCTGATATTTGAACTTATCACAATTCTAAATATCATTTTTGCGGTCTCTTTATTGCTACTTCAAATTTGGCGAAGTTATTTAGGTAAAAAACTGAGTTTGACTTCATTGGTGCTAAATTTTGCAATCCTGGTCTTATTGACATTGCAGATGTTGAAAACATTTGAAATTCAAACTTTTGTAATTTCAACGATGTTAGTGTTGGTTTTGCTGTTGATAATTAAACAGCCAAAAAGTGATATACAAGAAAAATCAATCAATGATACCTTGTTAATCGAACAGGCGAGAGAACAAGAGCGTTCCCGTATTTATGCGAATTTGCATGATGATGTAGGAGCAAAGTTACTGGAATTGATTTATTCGGCACCGAATGAAGAAACAAAATCGACTGCAAAAGAAATCATGTCAAAAATACGCAATGCTGTTGCTACTACAACCAATATTCAATGCTCAGTCAGTCAATTAGCCAATGAGCTTCATGCCGAAACAAAATTGCGACTGGAATCAGCAGGTATTAAGCTGGAGTTTGAAAGTATTTTTGAGAACCATAAACGCAGTTTATCCAATCAAATTCCGGCAACAATCAGCCGAATTGTGCGGGAATTAGTCAATAATGTTATCAAACACTCCAAAGCCTCCATGGCTCGTTTGATTTTTTCGGAAACAAATGATGGCATAACCATTGTTTTAGAGGATAATGGCATAGGAATTTTGAAAACCAATCACGGTAAAGGACTATCAACTATTGAGAAAAGAGTTAAATCTATCAATGCTGAAATTTTATGTGAATCACAAAAAAATAAAGGAACTTCATACACTTTGAAACACCAATATGATGCAATCCATTCTAATCATTGAAGATATTCCTGCTGTAATGAAGTGGGTTGAGCAGTCTGCCTGTCTCAGTTATCCGGACGCTGAAATTTTCAAAGCGATAAACCTTTCCGAAGCAATGAATCAGGTAAAGGAAAGAGATTTTGACATGGCTTTGGTTGATATCGGTTTGCCGGATGGAAGTGGTATGGATGTGGTTGATTATTTGGTTAAAAACCAAAAAGAAACGCTGATAGTTATGACCACAATTTTTGATGATGACCAAAATGTGTTCAATGCACTTCGTAAAGGAGCCAAGGGTTATATTCTAAAAGACCAGGATAAAGACCAATTGGCGCAAATGTTATTGAATATTGAAAAAGGACAACTGCCAATTTCACCGCAAATCGCTAATAAACTTCTTGGTTTTTTTAATCCTAAACCGCAGGAAAACCAACTCACCCAAAGAGAACAGGATGTATTGACTCTGATTGCAAAAGGGATAAATGTTCCTAAGGTTGCTGAGCTTCTGGAAATAAAGAGTTCAACCTGCTATGGGTATGTTAAAGAGATCTATCAAAAACTCAATATCAACTCTCGTGCTGAAGCAACTTTGCAAGCGACTCGTATGGGTTTAGTCAATTTTGAGTCAGAATAAATGCCATCATTGTGCAAAATGTGAAGCAATTCATATATTTTTTTTAAGTTTGCATCTTTGAAAGTCAAATTTTTCTTCCGTAAGTATTCACATTTCTGCTAGTATTTAACAATAATTAACAATCCTAATAAGAATCCGAGGGGGCACTAATGCTACGCACTAATGTTGTATTGACTTTATTAGTCATATTCAGTTTTTCTGTATCCGCGCAAAATAGAACCTATAACATCTACATCGATAAAGACAACAAAACCACTACCGGTTGTAGTGTTGTTCAACCCGATTTTGCAACGCAATTTGATGGTATTGACGGTTACATTTCTGTAACGACGAGCGCATCTCCGGTGGTAATTAGTAGTTCACTTTATCACGAATGTGTTGGTGGTAGTTTTGATGGCGGGAGTGCAGTTGTTACGTCAGCATTAGGGTTTAACACAGCGGCAAATGGCGATGATGTATTTGAGTTTCAAATCGGCACTTCAGATTTAGGCATTCGTTCCAGCTCGACAGCCAAGCTTTACTTCTCAGTTGAGTCTGACATATCTTCAGATATTGTGACTGTGAATAATTCAGGAAATGGAATTTTTGTCAACGTGGCTTTTCCTATACCTACTTTATCAACAATATCACTACTATTTTTATGTTTGATTGTTTTTATTGTTGCCAAGAAGGCATACAAAAACAAAGCATTGATTTTGGCATCAGTAATGCTTTTTTCAACAATGGTTTGGGGAATGTTCCTGTTTGTCATTGATGGAGAGGCGAACGATTGGAGTAGTTTTAACCCAATCAATGATCCGGTTGGTGATAATTCCGCACCGGCAAATTTTTCTGATATTACCAAAGTTTTTGCTATTCTGGAGCAAGATTATTTTACTGCACGAATGGATGTGGTTGATGTTGAAAACCAAGCGCCAACAATTATTTCTGCAAATTCTGCCAGTGTGATGGAAAACCAAACATCTGCAATTGATGTTGAATCAACAGATGTCAATGGAGATATTGAAGGCGCCGGACTGACTTATGCGTTAACAGGTGCAATTGATGATTCTTTATTTTCAATAGATGTGAACTTTGGAGTCGTTACCTTTTTAGTGGCTCCGGACTTTGAAGCACCAAGTGACTCCGGTGCTGATAACAATTATGATATACAAGTGACTGTCACTGATTCCGGTGGTTTAACAGATGTTCAAGATATTGTTGTTACTGTAACCAATGATATCAATGATGATGCCAGCGTTGAGTTTCAAAGTGTATCAAGTAGCTCTACTGATGAAGCAACGGTGTTGAATATTGTAGTTGAACTAACAGCTTTAGCGCCTTTGACAGCTCCTCTGAGTGTTGATGTGGTTGATGCCGGCGGTGGCTCGGCTTTAAGTGGTACTGATTATACTGCTATTGGAACACAAACCATTACATTCCCAATAGGTGCTACCGGAGGAGCAGTTCTGAATGCAACATTAACTCCGAATAACGATACCAATGTTGAAGGTGATGAGACTGTAAACTTATTGATGCAAAATGTTTCCGGTCCGGGAACCTTAGGAGTTCAAACCAATCATACTGCGACCATTACCGATGATGATTTCGCTGAGGTCAGTTTCCAATTGGCGAGCAGTGCAACGGTCAATGAGGCGACACCATTAGATATAGACGTCGTCATTAATATTCCGGGTGGTGGTCAACTGGATACCGCGGTTACGGTTGATGTTGTTGATGCCGGTGGCGGAAGTGCTACCAGTGGTGTGGACTACAATGTGTTTGGAGTGCAAGCACTCACATTCCCTATTGGTACCACCAATGGCACTGTACAAACTGCGACTCTAACTCCATTAGATGATGCTAGTAACGAAGGCAATGAAACTGTTAATTTGGCGTTGCAGAATTTGGTCGCGAATTCATCTGTGAGTTTGGGATTACAAACAACTCATACAGCAACTATTACGGATGATGAAGCAACAGTTGAGTTTTCTTTAGCTTCCAGTGCTACTGTGAATGAAGCGGTTGCATTGGATGTTGGCGTGGTACTAACTACACCAATACCATTAACAGCTCCGTTGAGTGTGGATGTGGTAGATGCAGGAACCGGATCAGCTACGAGTGTGGTTGACTATATTTCTTTTGGAACTCAAACTTTAACATTCCCAATCGGATCAACAAATGGAACAACCCTGAATGCATCACTTGTTCCAATAAATGATAATAATGTTGAGAATAACGAAAGTGTCAATCTTCAACTCCAAAATCTAGTTGGTACTGGTTCCATAGGAACTCAATCGACACATACTGCAACTATCACTGAGGATGATGCAGCAAGTGTGAGTTTCTTTGCAGCGACTAGTGCCACTGTTGATGAATCTACGCCTTTGAATATTGGCGTCCAATTAACAATCCCGGTCGGCGGACAACTTGAAATTCCTTTATCAATAGATGTGGTTGATGCAGGAGGTGGTTCTGCAACCAGCACTACAGATTATTCAGCAATTGGAACACAAACATTCACTTTCTCATTTGGAGCTGTTAACGGAAATACACTGAATGCGGTTCTCATTCCTATTGATGACCCTGACACCGAAGGTGATGAAACGGTTAATTTGTTATTACAGAACTTGAATGGACCTGTTTTATCTTCTATTGGAGTACAGTCTACACATACAGCAACAATTACCGATGACGATAATCAACCGCCGGTTGCAGTAAATGATGCTTATGACTCCATAGGTAATGTTGGAATTACTGTTCCGGCAGTATCCGGTGTTATTGCAAATGATACTGATCCCAATATGGATGTATTGACAGTAACAGCTTATGACGCGACAAGTGTTCAAGGAGGAGTTGTTGTTGTTAATGGTGATGGTAGTTTCATCTATTCTCCACCAACAGGATACACAGGAGCTGATAGTTTTACTTATACAATATCAGACGGTACTGTCACGGATTCAGCGGTTGTAACTCTAACCGTCGCTAACAAAATCTGGTTTATAGATGGGACTGCCGCCGCCGGAGGTGACGGAAGTCTGGCTGCTCCTTTTGTAAACACATCTGACTTTATGTCAACAGCGGCAGATGGAAACGGTGATTGTATCTATGTCGCCCGTGCAGGCGGATTTAATTACTCAAGTGTGATTACATTGCTTGATAACCAAAAACTAATTGGAGAAGGATCGGTTACAGGTTTAGCTGCTGAATGTGGAATTATAGTCCCTCCGTTTAGTAATACATTACCTGCCACAGGCGGGTTGAAACCAGTATTGATTGGTGCGACAGGTGTAAATGTCGCAAGCGGAAACACAATTCGAGGTTTCGAAATCGTCAATGCCCATCAGAAAATTGTTGGTTCAAATTTTGGGACTTTAAAGGTTAGAGATGTTGACTTGATACTAAATGGAGAAGCCATTAATCTTCAGAACGGAACTGCGGATATAATTCTGGATTCAGTTGCAGCCAATGGTTCAAGCGGATATGGAATTCGTTTGTCTGGTGTTTCCGGTGTGTTTACAGTTACAGGTTCAACATTTATTAATTCAGTTGTTGAAGAAGGGATATTGATTGAAAATTCCAATTTAGTTTATACATTCGGCAATATACAAATTACCGGCAGACAAAAGGCTGGTATTGTTATCAATGCTTTCACCGGTGGAGTACAAACCGGAGTATTTGGTGATGTTACCATCATTAATAGTGGTGCTGCCAATAATACAACTGGTTTTGCTATCGATAATATAGTGACTGCCGGAAGTGCTATAACTATAGCTAATGTCTCAATTGATAATCAGCTTTCAAACAGCGCAGGCATGGCTCTATCCAACAATGACGGAGCAACAATTAATGTCAACGGAGGTTCTGTTAGCAATTCTAGCGGACCTAATGTCAGTATATCTTCAGGTTCGGGAACCGTAAATTTTGCTGCGAGTATTGTCAGTCTGTCAGGTCGTTCCTTGCAAGTCCTTAACAATGACGGAGGGACAATTAATTTGACAGGCCCGATTCTTGGCACTAGTGGAAGCAGTACCGGCGTTTATATAAATAATAATACAGGCGCAACCATAAATATTTCAGGACAACTGACTCTTTCCACTGCTACAAATGATGCATTTACAGCTACTGGCGGTGGAACCTTGAATGTGACAGAGAAGTAGCAACAGTATTGTAACCACAACAGCAACCGCAGTTAACTTAAGCAATATAAATATTGGCACTTCTAATGTTACATTTGAAAGAGTAGAATCAAACGGGGGGAATAGGGGTATTATTCTATCTCTCCTTGGAGGAACTGGTTCGTTCAATGTAACAGGGATAGGTACAACGAATAATAGTGGTGGTATTATCCAAAACAAATCTCTAAATGGAATTGTTGTTCAAAACTCAAGCAATATCAACTTATCAAATATGAGCTTTGTGAATGCCACCAATGAATCACCGGGATGTTTTGCCGATGTGGGAGGAGTCATAGACCCGGGTGAGAACTGTAATGCGGCAATAGAGTTTGAGAATGTTAGTAATATTGTACTGAATAATGTACTTGTTGACGGAAATGGTGACACATCTGATGAACTGGGTATATATGGATTGAATGTAACTAATTTTGATATGAGTGGTGTAACCGTTCAAAATACATCCGATGAGATTAACGAACATGGAATTTATCTTATTAATCTTCTTGGCACAGGAGCTAATTCAAGTCATTGGCAGAACTTAGTAGTTGATAATACGGTTGGTGATACAGCTATTCTTATCGCACAAAACACACCAATTGCCGGCGAATTGTTAATTGATGGTGTTTCAGAAATTAAAAATGCATTAGAAGGTGGCTTTGAAGCACGCACCGTTATAGATAATGCCGATTTAACTGTTATTTTAGGGTCGGCAGTTGGAGGTTCATTTACTATTGAGAACACCAATATTGGTGCTGCGTTCTTTGCCGAAAGAGGTTCGTTAACCTCAACAGTCAGAAATGCTACAATTTATCAAGGAGTTGGAATTGCGTCAATTAACAGACCAGGTTCCGGTACCAATGGCGTGATGTTCGTTGGTGTGACAGGACAGTCAAGCTTTATTAATTCTGATGTTATGTTGTCCATAAACTCAAATATTATGATACAAGAAGATGGTGGTGCCGGTGGTACCGGTCGTGAAGTTACTGCATTAGGTGGGTCATCTATAATCAATGGCTTGGTGAGTTCAAATACCATATCTTCTGATGATGAATATGTTGATGGTGTGTTTACTAACTTTACAGGAGACGGCGCTGTTTCGACCAATCAGATTTCTATTACGAATAATAGCATGAATATGAGTGGTTCCGGTGCAAACCAAACTATTGCCGGAATTGAAATGAACGCTTCAAATAGTTTTGGTGGTTTGTATGCGAATGTCCAAGGAAATACAATCAGCTATGCAGGAGCCAATGGATTCTCTGCCGGTATGGTCTTTGTAGCAGGAGCGAATTCAGTTGGTCCACACAATAATACGTTCTGTTCCAATGTTCTTGGAAATGATGTTGATAATACGAACCCTGGATCATTTGGTCATTATGGTTTTGTTCAGTTTGGGGCAGCAGTTAAAAATATTGAGGGAGCCGGAATTGGTGTAGTTACTGATGCACAAGTTGACGCCTATATAACAGCCAATGACTTAGATGCAGGAATCATTACAACCGGTGCTGATGTGGATGCAAATAATGGAACTATGAATGGAGTTAATAGTTGTTTATAAGAAAAACGGCGACCTGATACATTCAGGTTGCTTTAGCTTTTGTTGAATAGCTAATTAAAATTCAACACTCACTATAAAAAAAGGGGAAATAATATGAATAAGAAATACTCGAAAACCACTTTAGTCGGGGGGTGTCTATGTCTGAGCCTTTTCTAGCAGAAATCAGAATTATGGGTTTCAATTTTGCACCCAGAGGGTGGGCGTTTTGTGACGGACAAATATTACCTATCAATCAAAATCAATCATTATACTCACTACTTGGAACAACCTATGGAGGTGATGGCAGGACATCATTTGCCTTGCCGGATATAAGAGGGCGTGTTCCTGTTCATGTTGGTAATGATGGTGCCGGAGGAATGACTTATAGCGAAGGTCAGAAAACCGGCGAAGAAACTCATACACTTTCGGTAAATGAGTTGGCGAGTCACAGCCATGTGATGCAGGGAACCTCTAATATTGCAAATCAAGCCGTTCCTAATAACACATTACTTGCAGCTACAAATAATGGAAAACCTTATTCTTCATCAAGTTCAGGAGAAATGGGCTCAGGGATGGTTGCGCATGTCGGTGGAAGCCAGGCTCATGAAAATATGCAACCTTCCATTGTTTTGAATTTTTGTATTGCTTTACAGGGATTATTCCCGTCACGAAATTAGGAGGCTGGTATGTCAGAACCATTTGTAGGAGAAATCCGTATGTTTGCGGGCAATTTTGCTCCGCGTGGGTGGGCGTTTTGTGATGGTCAGTTATTGGCGGTTTCACAAAATGATGCCTTGTTTAGTTTGTTAGGTACAATTTATGGCGGTGATGGAAGAACGACTTTTGGACTGCCTGATATGCGAGGGAGGTTGCCTATGCATGCAGGAACAGGTCCTGGGTTGAGTCCAAGGCGGTTGGGAGCAAAGTTTGGTGCAGAGAATGTGACTTTAACAGTGAATCAAATGCCATCTCACACTCATAGTGTTGGTGGTAATAATGTTGCAGGGAGTTCAAGCTCACCATCGGGTTATTTTGCCAAAGATGTCAGTAACTCCAATTTGTATATCAATTCCTTATCGAGTACCAGAGCATCCATGAATTCAAACATGATTACAAATACCGGAGGATCGAGATCACACACAAACTTAATGCCTTATCTGTGCATTCATTTTATTATCGCCCTTGTTGGTATTTATCCATCACGAAATTAGGAGAATTGTATGTCAGAACCATTTATAGCAGAAATTAGAATTTTCGCAGGTAATTTTGCTCCAAGAAGCTGGGCATTTTGTAATGGCCAGTTGTTACCAATTTCGCAGAATACCGCTTTATTTTCACTCATTGGCACAACGTATGGTGGTGATGGGCTATCAACGACAGCACTTCCCAATTTACAAGGTCGAGCTCCGATGCATCCGGGAAGAGGTCCGGGTTTAACAGCCAGAAGATTGGGCGAAAGAGGTGGCACGCAGTCAGTAACTCTGACTGAAGCACAGATTCCGAATCATAATCATAGTGTCACAGCTGATGCGAATCCGGGAGGATTTGGTGGTGGCGGAGCGGATACTCCAGATCCGGTCAATCACTATCTTGCAAGTACATCTGCCAGCGGTCAGTTTTATGCGAATGGCAGTTCAAATGTCGCTCCCATGAGTGAGGTTACAACAGCCGGTGGAAGCCAGTCGCACAACAATGTACAGCCCGTCATTGCAATTAATTACATTATTGCTTTACAAGGTTTGTATCCTTCTAGAGGTTAATTATGAAAAGAAGAAATTTTACACAATCTTTAATTGCAGCTCTAGGTGTTTCCAGTATGCCCGTAGGCGTTTCTTTGGCGGTGTCAAAAACTGAGTCAGATTTAATCAAAGAAAACATAATAACCTCAGCTGATGGATTGAAATTAAAACTAGATAGCAAGATTCATCCTGTTAACAATCAGGATGAGAAGCAATTTATCCTGACTTATAGTGTCCAAAACCTGCAAGGCCGGCTGGAAGAAAAAATCTATGATTTAAAATCTTCCGAAGGTAAAAATTATCAGGTTTTTATGACTCCGATAAATGAAACACAACTTCAAGCTGTGTTCAACAGGAGGCTGAATGCCTGATAGTGTTTCGGAAACATTGAATCATCAATTGTTTCCTGGTGATTTGCAATATAAAGCCATATCTGACAAGGATATGGCTTTTCTTTCACAGCTTTATGCATCGACTCGTTGGAAAGAACTAGAACAGACTCCATGGAGTTTGGAGCAAAAGCAGAATTTCCTGCAAATGCAGTTTGATGCACAACATAAACATTACCAATCGCATTATCCGAAATCGGACTATTTGTTAATTTCGTATAAGAACCAAGAAATTGGCCGCATCTATCTGGACAGAGATGAAACGTCAATTTGTTTGATAGATATTGCCTTTCTACCTGAATTTAGAAACAGAGGGTTTGGAACTCAAATCTTAAAAAACCTCATTAATGAAGCTCAATCAAATCAAAAGAAAATAACCATCCATGTTGAAAATTTTAACCCTGCCTATAACTGGTATGTCAAACACGGTTTCCAACAAATTGAAGACAAAGGTGTTTATCAATACATGGAATGGCATCCCAAAACCGTCTAAGTAAAAATTGCCTCGTATTGGGTTCCTCGCTCATTGGCTCCAATTGGAACCAGAAAGAGATGGATATCGTCAGTTGAATCGCTTTTTATCAAAAAAGTATTTTGCTCAAAAACTCTTTTGTCCGTTGACTGAAATAGCAGTGAGAACGGTTCAATTTGTCCATTTGGGATTGTTTCAGATTTAATTGATTTTATTTCAACAAGGTTCAAATCCAGATACTCTTCTTCCCCAATTTGAAGTTGGAATTGTTTATTGTCTAGGTTATCAAAAAAGGATTTCGTTAGGTTCATTCTTATTATTTCGTATGAGTCAGATGTGATTATAGTTGAAGGTGTAACTTCTGCCAATGAATTCTTTATAACAAAAAATGTCATAATAAAATTTAAAGAATCAGACGTATGTAAAAATCACATTAAAAGTTCAATTCCTGACAAAATCTTGCGTATCCTTAATCAAAAAATGTGAAATTTATCACGTTTTTATTCTTATGATAAAAATTGACTCATAGTCAAGCTACTAGAAAGTAACTGTAATTTTAAATCGACACAGGGGGTTTATTATGGCACCAACATTTCCAATTACATTTAAAAACTGTTCAACTTGCAAGCATTGGGAAGGCGACAGAACATTCAAAGCTGATGGTTCTGAGGTTCAAATTTCGTCTTCTGCTAACAAAGGATGTTGTAAACATGCCGGTGGTGAGGAAAAAGCCGCTTTCATGAAATGTGAGAGCTGGACTTCTTAACCAATCTTATTTTTTCTCAATCCACGCCGCTTCATTATAAAATGTGAAGTGGCGTTCTTGCGTTTCTCAAACAAACTTATTCTATTTTAACCATTCTCTCTAAGCTATAGATTGAACTATAGCTCAATAATGTGTCACTGCTTATACGAAAAAAGCGTATATAATGTTGTATACAGAGGAAATCAGGGGGAAATATGTTTAAATATATCACTCACATCATTGCAATTATGATTGTTTGCACAACAGTCAATGCAAACACAGAATTGTCTTATGACTTGCTGGAAAAGAATTTAAAAACTTACCAGCAAAAGATTCAAACAATCCGTCAAAACCTTGATAACAGTATTTTCGATGATCAGGAACTCTTGCTCAAATTGGACTTTGATGCTGATACTATTATTCAGTTCATGCAAGAAAAAGTGGCTTTTCAACCCTATCAAGGATTGTTAAGAGGAGTGCAAGGGACTTTAAACTCAAGAGCCGGTAATTCTTTGGATCAAAGTATTTTACTGGCGAAGTTATTAAAAGATGCGGGATTTGAAGCTCGGATTGCCAGAGGTGTTTTGACTGAAGAGCAATCTTTAAAACTTCTTGTGCAATCTTCAAATGCCAGTATTCCGCAAAACATTGGAAATGGCGAAGGTTTTGAAAAGGCTGTTTCAGTTCTTGCGAAGAAAAACCCGGATTCGAAATCTGCTTTTGATTGGAAAAACACTAAAACCTTTGAGAGGTACAACAATTCTCTCAATCAATTACAAAGTGTGCTCAAAAAGTATGAAATTGATTTGGCAGAAGTTGATGTGACAGAACAAATGGTCAAAGAAAACATGGAATATTTCTGGGTTCAATATCGCATGGGAGTGACAGAGTCCTGGCAAAATGCTCATCCGGCACTTAAAAAAGGAGAAAGTTTTGATGTCACTGTAACAGAAACATTGAGCGAAACTATTCCAGAAAAATACCTGCATCAAGTCAAAATTGAATCATTTATCGAACAAAGAATCGGTGAGGATTACAAAACACACAGTTTGATGAAAGCATGGACAAAACCGACTGCTAACTTGCAAGGAGTTTTCCTTAGCTACGCCAATATGCCTTTGGGTATTGATATTAAATCTGATTTTAATCTGCGAGATATTATCAATCGTTCACAGGTTTTTATGCCGACATTTAACGGTCAGCCTGTTGGCGGAAAAGTTTTTGATTTACAAGGTCGTTTAGTTGATTCGGATGCTATGAGCGCACCGGCTGCCGGTATTTTTAAAACTGTTGGCGATAAAACCATGAATGCTATTGATGCACTTGAAGACAATAAAAAACCAAAATTGGAACTCACCGCTCAATGGTTGCAATTCACATTTATTTCGCCAGATGGAAAGGAAAAAGTTGTTAAAAGATACACTTATAAAGCTGATAAAAATGAATCCGTTGATGAAAATCTGGCTAAAACTAAACTTTTAACCCGCTATGAAATGATGGTGAATACCGGTGAACAACCTCTTGCTTATTTAGCAGATTTATATCTGCAATCAGTTGAAAAAGGGTTGCCTTGGTTAAAAGCATCGGTTGATAAGCTGTTTAGTGACAAAAAACAAGGTGCGTTTCCAAAGTCGATTCCTGAAAGTTCATTCGACTTGTTATTACAGAACCGCTGGATGAAACAAAATCCAACTGCAAATACTGAAACTCTTCAATACATTTCAGAGCCAAACCTGATTGCATTTAAAAAGGGGTTTATAGATGCTCAAACAGAGTTTTTTGCAGTTGATATTATCAGCAACTCCAAAAAGTTTCTTCGAGTGAAAAATGGCAAAGTTTATAACGACACCAAACAAACATTTGAGCAGGGAGTTTGGGACACTGCCGGTGAATGGCTACCATCCCGTTTTTTAAGTCTTGAAGGCAACGAAGTTGATACATTGAGAGTGACAAGTGCTGCGGAAAGCCAGAACATATCTTTGCATTTGCTAAAACCAGAAACAGGTGTTGAGGAGAGTCTGGCAAAACTATTCAGCAAAGATTCACTCGCTTACGAAAGTGCAATGGCAGATATCAATGCCGGATACTCATTAATTGTTCCTGAGAAAAAACCTGAAAATTTAAAAATGTCAGGTTGGTGGCGTTTTAATCATAAAACAGGTGAAAGTCTGGGAATGACGGCTGATGGTGGCGGACAAGAAATCACAGAGTACGAAATTGAACTGGCCCAGATTGCCTTAATGTTGGCAAGGTCTTTGGGTAACTTACAAAAATGCGATATGGATGGAAGTATGAATAATTTCGAGAAAATGTGTTGTATGGCTGAGGCTCATTTCAACAATGTGGTTGGTTTGTCATTTGGCGGAGCATTAGCCGGAAGTATAGGAACAGCCGGTGCAGCAGTCTTTGATATTGTTGATTTTACTCATGAATTGGGAACAGGCTCAGGAATTGCACCGGGAACAAATGGTGCGGTTTGTAAGGCAGTCGGTCCAATTCCTGATTTTTAATCAAACCTCAATCAATAAGCTAAAGGTATAAAATTATTAAGAGGTACACAATAATGAAACTATTTTGGGTATTAATTCTACTTGCGTATAATGTTTCGGCTGAGAAGTTTTTCTATGAACAAGAACCGAATAACTCACCGATTGATGGTAACCATTTCAAATCAGAACAAACGATTCTTGGTGATATGCAAGGCAAAGATCAGGACATGTTTATCTGGAATGTATCAGATGGCGATGCTGATTTTCAATGGAATATTGAGTTTGAAGGTTTGCCTGGAAAATTAACCCGTTTAGATTTAATGCAAGTAGAATTTACTGAAGACGGAAGCGGAGTCACAAAAGTAGATACCATTTTCTCAATGTCGAGTCCAGATGGCTCAGTACCATTACAAACAAATAATTTGGTCGTTACACCAGGTAAATATTATATAGGTTTGTCTTATGCCGGAGGACAATCAAAGCCATCAGCATCTCCATTATTTGGTGATATTGGTTTAGAAGATATGGAATCCGAAATTCAGCAGGAAAACAATCAAATAGACTCTATCGAGGTTAAAGAGCAAGATTTCTACAAAATCAGAATTACCAAGGGATATAAAATCAATCAGGCAAGAATTAAGGAAGATAAAAACAGTAAAGAGTCTCCATACTCACTTCGTGCAGACTCTACGGTAGGTATTTATTTCTTTAATAAGTCACTCTGGTTGGATTTTAAAATAAATGAGAAACAAACCAACCAAGTTTGGAAGGTTCATGGTCAATCGGAACTAGGAAAACCATTAACTTTAAAACTGTATGATTCTGCAAATAATTTATTAGCCTCTCACCAGTCTGACAAAAGAGGAACTTTTTATCTTTCTGATTTAAAACTATCAGTAGGTTCTTACTTGCTTGAGTTGATATCTCAGGATTCAAGCACAGCTATTATAGAGGTCGCCAATACAGGTGAGTTTGTATCGGGGAATGAAGCAGAACCCAACAATAAACTTAAAATTGCTAACCAAATCAAAATTGGAGAGGCAATATCTGGAAGATTGTCTGACAATAGAGATGAAGACTATTTTATTTTTGAAGTTGACGAAGAACTGTCACATAAACAATTGAAACTATCAGTCGTTAACGATAATAAAGAAAATCTACGTTTTTGTTTGTGGGATGATAATCAAAAAAGATTGAAATGCAATGACACAAAAGAAGATATCATCTTAGACAATTTGTCATTAAGTACAGGGAGTTACTTTATATCACTATCACGATCTGCCAATGAAGCTCCTTATA
Source organism: Gammaproteobacteria bacterium (assembly GCA_041395445.1). NCBI lineage: Bacteria > Pseudomonadati > Pseudomonadota > Gammaproteobacteria > Gammaproteobacteria bacterium. The sequence continues at coordinate 37,846 of JAWLAO010000006.1, forward strand.
GTGTTAACGTAGCGGATGTCGGCCCAAGAAATCCTATCATGGAAACTGAACCAAATGACAGCTTTCCTCAAGCTGTTGCTATGAATGAAAAAAGATTAGTCAAAGGCACAACGGTTGGCAACGAGTATGATTTTTATAAATTTGATGTTGATGATAGTGATAGGATGTGGACGATTCAAGCAGTTGGAAGTAATTTGGATCGATTGATGATTTATAACTCCAGAGGTGATGCTATTCAGAGAGCAACCAATCAGGCAAAAAGCAACAGGCTCAAATTAAGCAACCTCATTCTTTCCCCGGGTGAGCATGTTGTCAGCTTGAATGGTACGGATAGCAAGTATGTCCTTAGAGTATTTCCCGCCGGAAAAATTGATGAATCTCTTGAAAGAGAGCCTAATGATAGTGATATACAAGCAACAGCTTTAAATATTGGTGAAACTAAAAAAGGGTTGCTTGCTGATGCGAATGATGTCGATTTATACCACTTTCGTATTAATGGTGAACAAGGACTCCATTTAAAGATACAGCCTCCTGCAGACGGCGCATTAAGTTATCAGTTGGACAGAGAAGGAGTCCGTGTTGGTAGAAAAGTCTCACAAAAAGGTGAGGCAGTGGAGTTTAAAGGACTGTTAAAACCGGGAGAGTATCAAATAAGAATCCAACCTCATCGTGATTTGAGCGATGATTTATACGAGGTTTCATTAAAAACTTATGACGCTTACACTTGTATTGAAGATTGTGAACCGAATGATAATCCGTATCAAGCCAATAATATGAGTGGAGTTTCGGTAGTCAAAGGGCAATCAGGAACTCATGATGATTATGACTGGTATTTTCTACCGGAATCCGAAGTACAAAGAAAGGTTACTTTCGTCGATAAAGTTGGTAATAACATTAACGGAATTGTCGGCTTTACCGATTATGGAAAAACAAGCTTAGTCACAGAGAGAAACTCAAAAGAACAACTCATAGATTTCACCATTCCTGTAAATAAAGCCGGATATTTCCGAATCCAAGTGTCGAAATCAGATTATGAGTTTGATATTAAAATTGATAATCAACCGGTTCAACAACAAATAATCTCAGCTGATGTGAGCTTGTCAGTTAGCGGGCTGCCTGAGAAAATAAAGGCATTTAGCCCTGAAAGCCAAAGACTTAAAGGCCAAATTATGGTTGAAAACAAAGGTCATGAAATCGTTGATGTTCATTTAAAAATCCATACCGGTGACTACCGGTGGATAACAGATATTTCCACAGATGAATTGCAATTGCAGCCAGGAGAAACGAAACAAATACCAATTTCTATTTTGACTCCGGCTGAATTGATAGACACAATTATCACACGAATCGTTTTTGTTGCTGAAACAAAAGGAGTTGTTGTAAAGCAATATTCGCATGAAATTAAAGCGGATACAAATGCAGAATTGGTCAATCCTGAAGAATTCTGGGGAGTTCAAAAACCTTTGTTAGGTGGTATTAATGTCGCCGCACATTCAATGGGAGCGAAACGAACGGAAGAAGATATTGCGATGAATGTTTCATCCGTTGGTTATGGATTTGATGAATTATTTGACAATATGACGGCGTTAAATTCGGGTTTAAAATATCGAGGTGGAAGAAAAACCGAAAAAGATATTGTCACAATTGAATTCGCAGGTAACAAACCTGTTGATGTGGTAGGAACTATACTTAACCCTTTATCCGGTGGAAGCTCTTATAAATATCTGAAAGATTTCGAGTTGCATCTATCTCTTGATGGGGTCAATTTCCAAAATGTGCTTCAGGGAAGTTTGCAGCCGGTTGGAGCTGAGCAATCCTTCGTGTTATCACAACCTTACAAAGCACGGTTTGCTCGTTTGTATATGATTAACTCTCAGGATGATATCGTTAAAACCAATCTGTCTTTAGGTGAGTGGAAAGTGATTGCAGCTCCTGATACAGTGTTTGATTCCTTCAATATTGCGAGCCCAAATCATGGCGGGTTTGTTGTTTGGTCAAAACCACAAATTTCAGGAGATTGGGATAAGCCAATTTTAACAGAAGAACTGGAACACGCTTCAGCACGCTCCAGATCGAATGATGATTGGCAATGGGTTATCGGGTTTCACAATCAACGAGCGGCGTTCATTGAAAAAATACAATGGTTGCCATCACAAGCTGACACCGGTAACAGGTCGAATGTAGAACCGATGAAATCTGTAAAAGTGTTTGTTTCCTCATCTTCAAATGTGGGACCATGGCAATTAGTCGCCGATGAAAAACTAGACACTGACAAATCACTCAAAGAAATTACCTTTGAAAAACCGGTTTGGGCTCGCTATGTGAAATTTGTAACTGATAACGTCAAAATTAGTAACTATGCTTATTTTCCTGAAACAATCCGAATCCTTGAAAAGCAAGTAGGTAGTGATTATCAAAGTATTTTAGGAGAGTGGGGAGAGCTTTCACATCAGGCATTGTATGAAAAACTCAATCCAGCAAATAAGCTCACTGTTAAAGATGAAAGGCAAAACCACAGCAAAAATACGGCTTTTGATATCAGTCAGGTAAAAACAACAAAAGGTCAGGTTCAACTGGAATATGCTGACAATCCGGATTGGTTCAAATTTTCGGTTGCCGAAGATCACAACACCTTAAACATCAGACTATCGGGCAAACAAACAGTTGAGACCGTTTTACATATTGAGGACGAACAAGGTATTCAACTGCCATTACTTATTGTTGCCAAAGAAACAAATTTAATCCAATACCAGCTTCCTGTTGAAAGCGGGAAAAATTATTTTATCAAAGTTGAAGAACCTCCGAGGTCGACTGTTTTTGTGTGGGATACCAGCCCCAGCACACTTAGTTACGAGGATATAATCTATCAGGCATTAAACAGCTATAGCAATGAAGTAATTCCTGATAGAGATATGGTGAATTTCTTACCATTCGGTGGTGAATTATTGATGGATCAATGGTATGGAGAGCCCTATTATCTGAAAACAATTATTAACAGCTATTCGCGAAAAGATGATTCCAGTCAGGCTGAATGGTCGCTTTCCCAGGCAACAAAAGCATTGGCTGGCAGACAAGGAAGCAAAGCAATTATTTTAATCACCGATGCTCTCACAAACAGAACTCCTGAAGTTTGGGATAGTTTGAGAGAGGTTCATCCGAGAGTATTTTCGCTCGGTTTAGTGGGAACTCCGGGGTTCGGAGGCAAACTTCAGGACCAAGTTGATTTACTCCAGTCTTGGGCTCACGTCAATAACGGAGAGTTTATCAAAGTTGTGGATAGAAATGATGCTGATCAAGCATTTGCCAGAGCAGCAGCTAAATTGCGTATGCCGGCAGATTATCAGCTTGTTGTTGATAGCGAATACATAAAACAACCCGGACCGGGACAACTGCAAATTTCACAATCGGCAAGTTCACAATCTGGCGGAGCAGTTGAATTGATTCTCGATGCTTCTGGCAGTATGCTCAAGCGTTTGAACGGTAATCGCCGAATCAATATTGCTAAAGATGTCTTGAAAAATACAGTCACGGAAGTGATTCCACAAGGAACTCCGGTAGCATTGCGAGTCTTTGGAGATAAAGAAGCTAATGCTTGCAGAACGGATTTAGCCATCAAACTTCAGCCTTTGCAGCCCCAAGCCGCAGTCAAAGTGATTGATAGTATCAATGCCAAGAATCTGGCAAAAACACCGATTGCTGACTCTCTGGCAAAGGTTGCCGGTGACTTGAAGTCTCATCAAGGTCAAAAAATAGTGATTCTTGTGACAGATGGGGAAGAAACTTGCGACGGAAATCCTCAGGAAGTGATTGCTAAATTGATTGAAGATGGTATGGATATTCGCCTCAATATCGTTGGTTTTGCGATTGATGATGAGGAACTGAAAGAGCAGTTTCAGCAATGGTCCACTCAAGGTGGCGGAAAATATTTTGACAGTAATAATCCGGAATCTCTCAAACAGTCAGTGAATGAAGCTCTAAAGGTTCCTTATTCCGTCTTTGACAGGAATGGAGAGCTCGTTAGCGAAGGAACTGTCAATGGTGAACCCATTGAATTGCCTGCAGGATATTACACCATTAAAATATTCACTCAAGAAGTTCAAGTGATTGAAAACTACCAAATTTTGGGAGAGCAGTTGCAAAGATTTGAGTTGTAGTTTTTTGAGACGCGAACGGTTTGTAATAAGAGTGCAAATGATAATCAATTTTGTTTGTATTTAAACCATGACATTGGAACTATTGTATTTTAGCAGTGTCTTATATATAATTCACAATCCTGCTGCTTCATAAGAAGGGCGGAAGTTTTTAAAACATATTTATTTGCCGCAAAGTCGGGAGTAATTAGGAGTAAAAAAATGACAGAAAACAACTCAACAAGCACACAACTCGCGCCAATCCCTGTAATGACAGGATCTTTGGATAGCTACATCAGTGCAGTTAATCAAATAGCTGTTCTCTCCAAAAAGGAAGAACGCGAACTCGGTAAAAAAGTTTTTCATGATAACGATTTGGAAGCGGCTCACAGATTAGTCACTTCGCATCTGCGTTTTGTTGTGTTTATCGCACGATCTTATGCAGGCTATGGCTTGCCGGTCGGTGATTTAATTCAGGAAGGAAATATCGGTTTGATGAAAGCCGTTAAACGATTTGATCCTTCACATAAAGTCAGACTGGTTTCATTTGCAGTGCACTGGATTAAGGCAGAAATTCACGAATACATCCTGAAAAACTGGAGAATTCTAAAAGTTGCAACCACCAAAGCTCACAGAAAATTGTTTTTCAATTTGCGTAAAAACAAAAAGCGTTTGGGTTGGTTGCGTAGCGATGAAATCAATCAAATTGCAGAAGATTTGAATGTCAAACCGGAAGTGGTTGTGGAGATGGAATCTCGCTTGCATGGACAAGATGTGTGTTTTGATTTGTCATCAGATGATAGTGATGATGATAACTACTCACCACAAGAATGGTTGACAAGTTCTGATCCAAGCCCGGAACAATTGTTGGAGAAACAAACAGAAAGTGATTCAAATCACGAATTACTATTCAAAGGTTTGGATAAATTAGATGACAGAAGTCTGGATATTATAGAAAGCAGATGGTTGACAGACAAAAAAGCCACTTTGCAAGAACTTGCTGAGAAATATGATGTATCAGCTGAAAGAATCAGACAGCTGGAATCAGCAGCAATGAAAAAACTGAAAAGCCAAATATTGGCATAATAAGTGCTTCAATCAAAACACAAATGGCAATTAAATTTAATTGCCATTTTTTTTGTAACAAATTCATCAGTAGTTCGTTTTATATCTGAAAAACAAACGAATGGGTAACAACATGAAAAATATTCTGGTACTAATTTTAGCATCAACATTTTCTCTGACTGCTTGCGGAAATTTTTTGGGAAGCAAAAACATTGCGGAAGGAACTCAATCTCCTGATAAGGATTATGATACCGTCAATGGCAGCATTACTGTAGGGGCGAATTCAGAAGTTGGTGATCTATCAACAGTTAATGGCTCCGTCAATGTTTCTCCAGGAACCAAAGTTGGTTCGGCAGAAACAGTGAACGGAAGTATAAACTTTACAGATGGTGTAAAAGCTCACTCAGCAGAAACAGTCAATGGTTCGATTCGCCTAGGAACAAACTGTGAAGTTGAAGAAGATGTGGAAACAGTCAATGGTTCAATCATTGCTGAATCCGGTTGCAAAGTGAAGGGAAATTATGAAACTGTCAACGGGAAACTTAAAGCTATTAACGCTGAAATTCATGGAAATGTAAAAGCAGTCAATGGCAAGATTTTGCTACTTGATGGAACACATGTACATGATGATGTTATTATTGAAAAAAGCAAAGGTTTCTTTAATAGCACAAAATCCAAGAAACCGGTTGTTGTTTTAGGAAAAGATGTGGTTGTTGATGGCGATTTGATATTTGAGAAACCGGTTAAATTATATATTCATGATACTGCAAAATATGATGATGACTTCGAAAATGCGGAAGTGATTAAATACTCCGGCTCAGAAGAACCATACTAAATAATACCTAAAGGGAAACTTGAGCCTGTAAACAATTCTGTGTATCTGCGCTCATAAATAATCACCTAAGCGACTTTCAAATTCTATCACAAAACGATTCAAAGCAGGCTTCCAGTTGCGAATGGGCATAGTCCATTTGCGGGAGGCCTCTTTTACAGCCAAAAATATCGCCTTTTTGGCAGAATCGTCAGTAGGGAATATCTTACGCTTTTTAATCACCTTTCTGATAACACTATTGAGTGATTCTATCGCATTTGTGGTGTAAATGACTTTTCTAATATCTTCAGGGTAGTCAAAAAAGGTGTTGAGATTGTTCCAGTTTGCTCTCCATGATTTGCCAATCTGTGGATATTTACCGTCCCAACTGGAACAGAATTTATCCAATGCAAGCAAAGCTTCATCTTCTGTGATGGATTTATAAATGCTCTTCAAATCAGCTGTAACTGCCTTGTAATCCTTGTATGGAACATACTTGATGGAGTTGCGCACCATGTGCACGATACACAGCTGGATTTGTGTATCAGGATAAACAGTCTCAATGGCTTCGGGGAAACCTTTTAATCCATCAACACAAGCAATGAGAATATCTTTAACGCCTCTGTTTTGCAATTCTGTGAGGACTCCCAGCCAGAATTTGGCACCTTCAGTTTCAGCAAGCCACATGCCTAAAAGCTCCTTATGACCTTCCATATTAACGCCCAAAGCAAGATAAACGGACTTGTTGATTACTTTTCGATCTTGTCGAACCTTAACCACCAGACAATCCAGATAAACAATGGGATAAACAGCATCCAATGGGCGGGACTGCCATTCGGTGACTCTGTCGATGACTGCATTGGTGACCTTTGAAATCAGGCCGGCTGATATGTCAGCACTGTATAGTTCCTGGAACATATCAACGATTTCACGGGTACTCATGCCTTTGGCATAAAGGCTCAGAATCTTGTCATCCATGGCTGTGAACCGGGTTTGGTTCTTCTTGATGAGTTCCGGTTCAAACTCCCCATCACGGTCACGAGGGGTGTCCAGAATAAATGCTCCGGTATCGGTTCTCACTGTTTTGGAAGTGTATCCATTGCGGGCATTTCCGGAAATCCGTGAACCCCCTTTATCGTAACCAAGATGGTCATCCAATTCAGCATTGAGGGCTGCTTCAACAGTTATTTTGCTCAGGATTTGGCTGAATTCAGCCAAATCCTTTTGAGTTTTTATACCTTTGGCAAGTTCTTTGCCTAAGGCTTCAAGTTCTTTTCTATTTTTCATAATGTACCTACTTTAACAAATTTCAATTAAAGCAGATACACAGATTTATTTACAGTGCCGGAAACTTCATTTCTCTTCTCTTGGAGGCAGTGATATTTCATATTGCTGCCTTTTTTATTGGAATTCTTTTTCATAAAAAATTTTTATCGCTAAAATACACCGATGATTTTTCAGATTCAAATAAAACTTTTCGCGATTATTCTGTTTTTATCACTTGTTTCGTGTTCACAGAAAACAGAGCGATTATTTAAGAAACAGTATTTCATCTTTGGCACAATCGTTGATGTCCTCATTTGGGATGATGATGAAAATCAGGTATCGACCGCCCTTGAGAAAGTAGAAGCCATGCTCAATTCCATGCACAATCAATGGCATGCATGGAAACCTGGGCGCTTGCTAGAAATCAATCAATCTCTGAGGAAAGGTGAAAGCATCAAATTATCCGATTATGAATCAGCGTTTTTGCAGGAAACCCAAGAATTATCCAAGCAATCATTAAATTATTTCAACCCTGCAATTGGTGAGCTGATAAATCTTTGGGGATTTCACACTGATAATTACCCAATTACTACGCCACCACCGACTGAATCTCAAATTGAGGAATATCTCAGAGAAACTCCAACCATGCAGGATTTGATTGTTAATGGAAACTTATTTAGTAGTAAAAACACTTCAATTTGGCTGGATTTTGGAGGAGTGGCAAAAGGTCATGCCATTGATCGAGCCATAGAGATTCTGCAAACACACAATATTAAAAACGCTATAGTCAATGCCGGTGGAGATCTACGAAGTATAGGTAAAAAAGGACAAAAAGACTGGAAAGTGGCAATTAGAAAACCCAACTCAGAAGATGTTGTAGCAGTCATTGAAGTTAAAGGTGATGAATCAATTTTCACCTCCGGTAATTACGAACGCTATAAAGAATTCAATGGCAAAAGATACGCTCACATTATTAATCCAAAAACCGGATATGGAATTGAAAACATTATATCCTCAACTGTTATAGCAAAAAACGGAACCCTCGCTGATGCAGCAGCTACCGCTTTAATTATTGCTGAAGATATCGACCGGAAAACGATTATCAAAAATCTGGGTTTAACACAGGTCTTGCTGATAGAAGAAAACGGGCAATGTCTTTATACCAAAGAAATGCAAAAGCGAATTGACTTGGAGTGTGGGATTATAGAATGATGTGATGTTGTTTTTATTGCTATCGTCCTGATACTCTCCATCATCCATAATAGTTTGCGTGAAAAATCTCACCGGGAGGTTTTTTGCACAAACAAACATAACAATGTTAGACTCTTCCCATCGTTACTCTGGGTATTAAAGCTAAATCTTTGAGGGTTTTAATATCAGAATAATCATTATATTTCATAAAATCAGTCACCTGTTGGTGTTGATTATAACCATGTTCAAGAATCAAATATCCGTTTGATTTTAGGTGATTCTTTGCTGTTGAGATTATTTGAAACAAGTCTTTGAAGCCATAATTAGATGATGTTAGAGCAGTTATAGGTTCGTATTTTAGATCTTGTAGATGCGGGTCGTTTTCTTCAATATAAGGAGGGTTGGATACGATGATATCGAATTGTTTATTGTCTAAATTACTGAACCAGTTGCTTTGCAAAAATTTTGCATTGTGAATTTGATTGTGAATTTGGTTTTTGCGAGCGATTTCTACACAATCATTTGAAAAATCGATTGCCGTGATTTGAGAATGTGGTCTTTCTTTAGCAATGCTTAAAGCTATGGCACCCGTTCCGGTTCCTAAATCCAGAATATTTCCGCCAAAACTATCATCAGTTAACTCTAAAACGGTTTCAATAATCAGTTCAGTTTCAGGTCTTGGAATTAAGGTGTGTTCGTTAACGATTAAATCCAGTGTCCAGAACTCTTTATGACCGGTGATATAAGCTAAAGGTTTGCCGTTTTCTCTTTGTTTTATGAATTCTAGGATTTGGTTCATCTGAGATTCTTCGAGCTGTTTATTCCAGATAAATAGTTCTGCGGTATTAATTTTGAGAACATGACAAATTACCAAATCAATTTCGCGTTTCTCTAATTTGGTGTTTTGATAAAAGTATTTTAAAGGTTGATGTGTTGACATTGAAAATAAAAAAGGCTGGATAACACCAGCCTTAAAGATAAGGTTTTAATTCAATTTAACCAAAAGAACTTTTTGAAATCATGTCTTTAGCTGGTTTTGAAGAACTTTTATCGAATGAAAGAGTGACTATTTTGTCGCTTTTTTCATCAAAGCTGGCTGAAAACATAATCACATCAGAAGAATTATTGATTGGATTTTTCTGATCTAACTCGGGAGTGACAAAATAGACAGCCGTAACCACCGCAGCAGTTGCCAATGCCGGTTTGAACCATGACAAGAATGAAGTTGTAAATTTGGGTTTGAGTTTCAAATCAACAGATTGACCGACAGCCACTGACCAATCTTGTAATTGGTTAATCACTTGATAACTCATACTGAGTTGAGTGTTGTCAGCAATTTTCTCAACATTTGCTAATCTTGTATTGGATAACTCCGCAGAATCATATAAAAAGTCAGTACTTTCATTGATAGAATTATCGTGACTTTTTTGAAACATTTCAGCAAGTTGTTTTTCAGTTAATTTCATAATCTATTCCTAAACTAACAAGTTTATCTTTTAATGCTGCCATTGCTCTTTTGGAGAGGTTTTCAGCTTTATAAAATGACCAACCGGTCATCTCACACATTTCTTTGACTGAAAAACCCTGAAGTCTTAGCTTTACCGCAATTCTTCTGCTTTCCGGCAGAGTTTCTATTGCTTGCATTATCAGCTTCATGAGCTTTTCATTGGCTAATATATTTTCAGGTCCCAATTCCTCAGACTGTAAATCGGGTTTGTAATTGTCCTCGTCCGCTTCTTCAGGCATTTGAGTTTCGTTGGTATGCCTTTGGTTTTTGCGAGCCAAGTCGATAATAACATTAGCCGTAATCTTGTATATGTAAGACGAGATGTTTTCAATTTCTCGGTCACTTTCGATTAATTTTAACAGGCGAATACTGACTTCTTGTTCAACATCCTCGGCAGTGACTCCTTTAACATCAGGACGCAGCACAGCGACAGCTTTCACAACATGCTCATGATGTTCGGCAAAAATACGATGAATTTGTGCTTTGCTCAGTCCCATTGGTTTAATTATTCCATGAAAGAGCGTTCATTATCACTCCTTTTGTTTGCTGGAGCTTGTGATTTCGAGTGGCATCCATTGCCGATTTTCCTAAGTTGTTAGTCATGGCAGCGGCGGCTCCCATTCGAATCATAAAATGAACAATTGAAGCGATATTCCTGTCATCTACGGCATATTTTAATTTATGTACTCCACATAAAATCATCAAAGGAGTGTTTCCTTCTTTATCTTTGGCGTTAATATCCATACCGTGATCCATTAAAAACTGGATGGAGTTTTTGGCACTATTGATATTGCTGTAATACTCGGCACCCATGGCAATCACATGAAGCAGGTTTTGTTGGTTTTTGCTTTCAAAAAAGATATCCGCACCATTACGATACAAAATACTTAATAACGAATCATTCCATTGGGCGGCTGCTATGGTAACGTAGTTGTAATTGGACGGTCCGGTACCATTCGGATTGGCGCCGTTTTCCAATAATAACCCGGCAACATGACGACAATTACCAATAATACTGGATGATAATGCAGTGCTGCCATTTTCAGATTTCGCTTCAATATCAGCATTCTGTTGAATTAAAAAAGAAACAACGGCTCGTCTGGAATGACCGCTGGCACGTATTAATGCTGTACAACCATTTTCATCACGACAATTGACATCAATACCTTCAACAATCATTCGATTAAGGCCGCCTAAGTTTCCTGTTTTAGCGGCATGAAACCATTCCTGCTTGTTTGATTTTTTAGAAACAGTTTGTTTGAGTTTTTCAAAGAGAACGTATTTAGGGTCTTTGTCATTCTCAGTTTGTTGTTCAATGGCTGCTTCAACATCTTCTGCTGTAACATTTGGAACAACTGTTTTATTTTCCTCTGTCGATTCAGTTCTGGATATTGATTCAGTTTTTTCGGCTTTTGGAGTGGAAATTTCAGATTGATAATCGTTGGTAAAAAAGGGTAACTCAATTTGATTGATGGAGTTTAAGTGAGTTTCAATCAAACGAGAAATTTTAGGGTGTTTTTGTTTGGCAATTAACCAAGCAGATTTACTGTCCTTATCAGCTCGTTCGGGGTCAGCGCCGGCAGTTAATAATTGTTTGACGATATCATCAATTGGCTGTTTTTGTTTAAGTTCTAAAATTAATGCTGTTTCTTTGTTATTGTTGGTTTGATCAATTTCGGGGTTTTGTTCGATAATGAGACGCACTAAATCTTTGTTTCTTGAATGCACGGCATCAATTAACGCCGTATTGCCGGAATAATCCTGAATATTACAGTCTGCTCCTTGTTCAATGAGCTTTTTGGTTTTATTTTCATGTCCCATCAGGCAAGAAGTCATCAGAGCGGTGCGCTTTTGTTCATTCTGAATATTAACGTCATCAAATACGTTCAATATCATGGAAATCCCTGAAATATCATCCTGCATGCATTGACAGGCTGAAATAAGTAGTGGTTTTTCAGCTTGATGGAATGTGAAATTGTTCTCCAATAAGGCTTTTGCCATTGGGAAGTGGCCATTTTTTAGGGCAAGCGTCAGAACAGAATTTTTTCTGTCGTCGGTGATATGGGTATTTTCAATGCTGTTGAGCGCATCCAGTAGCTGTTGAGTGTCACCTTTTTTGCAACATTCAAAGATATGGTCGATTTGTGAATTATTCACCAGCAAACATTGAGTCGATAAAACAAGCGTTATATTAAATTTTTACCCACTCAATGTCTATTAGATTGTCAAATTAGTTTATTCAAGCACCAAAATATAGTTGCGATAATTTCGATAAATATTCAGAACCGGTGATTTTTTTGAATTATCAAGGATATTTTTTACCTGTTTGAGGTTGTTAACGGACTTTTTATTGATTGAGGTCACCAGGTCTCCACTTCTTAATCCTTGATTCCAGGCTGGGCTTCCTCGTTGAATTTCATCAATTAAAACACCTTGGTAAGTGTCTTTCAATCGTGACGGAAGATTGACGAAGTGAGCTCCCTCCAATCCTGAATGCAGTTCATCTCCATCGAATTCTTTTCTATCAAAAGTTGTGATACTGGCAGTCGTTTGATCTTCATCTTCATCACGAATATAGTTGATTTTTATGCGAGTGTTCAGTTCAAATAAGCCTTCTTGATTTTCAAAGTCGTGTTGATTACTGACCTTTGTATTGTTCAAGTGAGTGATGATATCTCCGGGTTTTAGACCGGCAATATGAGCCGGTGAATCTTCTTCAACATTGGTAACAATCACTCCACTGTTTTTGACCAGGTTAAACGCCCGAGCCAGATTCTCTGTAATATCCTGAACTTCAACGCCTAATGAGCCACGACGAACTTGTCCGTGTTGAACAAGTTGTCTCATGATTCTTTCTGCCAGAGAAGAAGGAATGGCAAAACCGATTCCGACATTTCCTCCGCTTGGAGAATAAATTGAGGTGTTAATTCCTACAAGTTCACCTTTGAGATTGATTAATGCACCGCCTGAATTTCCGGGGTTGATTGAGGCATCGGTTTGAATAAAGTTTTGATAGCCTAAGCCCTGAATATTGGTTCTACCTAATGCGGAAACAATTCCTGAGGTGACGGTTTGACCCAATCCGAATGGATTTCCAACGGCGACCACAAAATCACCAACTTGCATCGTTTCAGAACTTGCCAGTTTGAGTTCGGATAAATTATCCGCATCAATTTGTATCACGGCGACATCAGTTCCTTCATCGGTTCCAATCAATTTGGCGGTAAGGCTTCTGCCATCCTGTAAGGAAACCTGAATATCATCCGCGTCTTCGATGACGTGATTATTGGTAAGAATGTAGCCTTTTGCGGCATTCACAATCACGCCTGAGCCCAACGATTGAGTCACACGTTCTTGAGGATAGTTTGGTAAACCGTAATACCAGCTGTAAAAAGATTGGCTTCTACTATTAATCTTTTGTCTGGATGTTGAGTGAATATTAACCACTGCCGGCGTGACTTTTTGCAGTATTGGAGCTAAAGACGGAACTTTGATACCATCAACTTCTGTTGGCAATCCTGCGAAAATATTGGCAGAAAAAATAAAACCGAATATTAGAATAATTTGTCTCATAACTTTAATAGTCTAACAAATAGCAATAAAGTTCAGTTAAAATAAGTCCCTGTTTGAAAATATCAAGCTGTCGAATGAATAAATTCATCAAGAAACTATACAGTTGTCAAAAATCGAATCAATCATTAGTTTGCGTTGGATTAGATCCTGATATCTCCAGAATCAATCAGTTAGGTGTTGAACTTTCGATTTGGTTGAGAAATATTGTTGATGCTGTTGCAGATAAAGTGTGTGCCTTTAAACCACAAATTGCTCATTTTTCGGCACTTTCAGCAGAAAATGAACTGGAAGAAATAATCAAATACATTCACGATAACTATCCAAATGTTCCGGTGATACTTGATGCTAAACGCGGAGATATTGGATCGACCGCTGAAAGATATGCTTTGGAAGCCTTTGAAAGATATCAAGCGGATGCAGTCACAGTCAATCCGTATCTGGGTCAGGATTCGTTGCAACCATTTTTAGATTATGCAGATAAAGGTGTGATTGCACTTTGTAAAACATCCAATGGTGGCTCTAATGAATTTCAAAACTTAAAACTGGAGAATGGTCAGTTTTTATTTCAACAAGTTGCTGAGAATGCAGCAAACCAATGGAACTCTAATAACAATGTTTTGTTGGTGGTTGGAGCGACTTATCCGCAGGAATTGGCTGAAATTCGTCAGATAGTTGGCGATATGTCGTTGTTGATTCCCGGAATAGGTGCTCAAGGTGGCGATGTTGAAGCCACTCTGAAAAGTGGATTGATAAAAAATTCGGAGCATTCCGGGTTGATTATTTCCAGTTCCAGAGGAATTATTTTTGCCGGGGACAGTCAAGAGAACTACAAAAGCAGAGCTTCAATGGCTTGTGAAGAGTTGAACCGACAAATAAATGACTTCTGGTCTATTTGAATCATTTCATCAACATATTAAAATTACAACTTTTTAAAGAAAAAACCATGTCAGAAAATAGTCCTATAATTGCTCCAACCGGAGGCAGAAAAAAAAGCTCATTGATACCTGTGTTAATTGTGGTAGCAATCACAGTTGTACTTATCATGTTGATGAAAATGAGACAACCGGTCAATGAGAAAAAAGCAGACGCAGTTGTCATTCCGACCGTGAAAACGATTAAAGTGGAACCGATTGATTATGTGGTGCCAATTGTTACTGAAGGCATGGTGTTACCAAAAACACAAATCAGTTTTGCTTCAGAAATCAGCGGAAAAGTTTCTTATGTGGCTCCGCAATTCACCAATGGTGGTCAGTTTAAAAAAGATGATGTGTTGGTGCAGATTGATCCTCGAGATTATGAATTGGCAATCACCCGTGCGAAAGCTAATGTGGCTGCTCAAAAGGCTGCATTGGATTTGGAGCAAGCAAAATCTGATTTGGCAAAATCTGACTGGGGAAAGTATGGTAAAAAAGGTGAACCATCAGCTTTGAATTTGAATTTACCACAAGTCGATAGTGCAAAAGCGGCTCTTGCCGGTGCACAAGCTGATTTGTTGCTGGCACAGCGTAATTTGGAAAAAACCGGCATCAAAGCTCCTTTTGATGGAGTTATTATTGGTAAAAGTGTCGATATCGGACAATTTGTCAATATTGGCATGACGCTGGCAACAATTGCTTCTATTGAAACTGCTGAAATCAAAATCGCACTGTCTGATGAACAAATGCAAAACAGCCGGTTGAATACATTAATCAATGAAATTCTTGTAACCATCACTAGCGAGGAAACAAATAACAACACTTGGCAAGGCAAAGTGGCTCATATTGAAGCTCAAAGAGACTCTCGAACATTGCTAAATTATGCCATTATTGAGGTGAATCAACCGTTCTCACAAAACGATATTCCATTGCGTTTTAATAGTTTCGTAAATGTTGAATTTGCCGGTAAAACATTGAATTCTGTTTACCCTGTGAGTAGAGATTATGTGTTGCTTGGTAATAAGGTTTATTTGTTGAATTCTCAATCAGAGTTGGAAATTAAGCAGTTGGAGATAGCTCATTCGGATGAGGAAAATTTTTATGTTTCAAGTGGATTGACGAGTCGTAGTGAAATCATCACAACCAAATTATCCGGCGTGAAATCAGGTAGCAAATTGAAATTGGATACGAACCCAAACCTATAACCGAGACTCTATACTATGAAAGAAATACTAAACTGGCGTAAAGGTCTGATTTATTGGTTTGCGGTCAATCCGGTTGCAGCTAATTTGCTGATGGCTATCATTATTATTGTCGGACTGTTCTCTTTATCTTCCATTCGTAAAGAAATGTTTCCATCCACACAAATCAACATGGTGAATGTGACCGTTGCTTTTCCCGGAGCATCGCCCTCAGAAGTGGAAGAAGCTGTTTGTTTGAAAGTAGAGCAAGCATTATCACCGGTGAATGGAATTGATAAACTCACATGTACAGCCTCAGAAAATGTCGGAACAACTCTTATTGAAGTCGATGATGCTTATGATTTAGGTGATGTCACCAATGACATTAAAAACAAAATTGATGGCATTAACTCCTTTCCCGAGCAGGTTGAGAAACCAATTATCAATCAAATTGATATTGAAATGCAGGCAATCTTTGTTTCCTTGTACGGAGACGTTGATGAAAAGCAACTTCGTAGCTACGCCATGGATGTTCGTGATGAAATCAATGATCTTTACGGAGTTTCTTCAGCAGAAGTCGTTGGTGCGAATGATTTGGAAGTCAGGATTGAAGTGAGCGAAAACACTCTGAGAAAATATCAACTGACCTTTGATGAAATCGCTTTGGCTATTCGTTCATCTTCTCTGGATTTGCCCGCCGGTGCTGTTAAAACCAATAAAGGCGATGTGTTGCTTCGCAGCTTGGGTCAGGCGGATACGAAAGATGATTTTGGCGAAATTGTGGTTCGCAGCTATGCTGATGGAACAATTCTGAAACTGAAAGATATTGCTGAAATCACCGATGGATTTGCTGAGTCTTCCCGTTTTGCTACTTTTGACGGGTTAAAAACCATTTCGATTCGCGTTGATGCGATTGGTGATGATGACATTATCAATGTGACCAATCAAGTGAAAGGTTATGTGGCTGCAAAGCAAAGCAAATTGCCTGAAGGAATCAAAATGGCGCATTGGTCGGATATTTCTCACTATGTCAATGGACGTATTGATTTGATGACTAAGAACCTTTTTCTTGGTGCAATTCTGGTATTGTTGATTTTAACTCTATTTCTGAGAATGAAAGTGGCTTTCTGGGTGATGGTTGGATTGCCGGTTGCATTTTTAGGAACTTTCATGGTGATGGGTTATATGGGTATCACCATCAATATGCTCAGCCTTTTTGGTTTTATTCTGGTGCTGGGTATTGTTGTTGATGATGCCATTGTTATTGGTGAAAGTGCTTATAAAGAAGTTCAGCACAAAGGACATTCGGTCGAAAGTGTAGTGAAAGGAGCTCAAAAAGTCGCCTTACCTGCGACATTTGGAGTTTTAACGACCGTTGCTGCTTTTGTACCTTTGTTGTTTGTTGGAACGATGTTTGGTAGTTTCTTTGAAGCTATTGGTTGGGTGGTGATTCTTAATTTGCTGTTTTCTCTGGTTGAGTCTAAATTGATTTTGCCGGCTCATCTGGCTCACATGAAAGTTGAGGATATGGGAACTGACCATCCGGGATTTTTGTTAAGAATTCAACGTAGAGTCAATCGTGTTTTAGATAACTTCATTGAAAAGATTTATCAACCGATTCTACACAAAGCGGTCAGAAGACCTTATTTATCGAGCCTTGTGTTTCTGTGTGTTTTTGTTCTTTCTATAGCCATGGTGAAAACCGGAGTGGTTCGTTTTGTGATGAATCCTGCTTTTACGGCGGATTTCTTGTTTGCACAGGTTCAAATGACTGAAGGAACATCCGATTCAGACACCGAAGCTGCTTTGGCTTTGGTTGAACAAGCTGTTTTAGACATTGATAAAGAGTATTCCGCAAAAAATGGTAAGGACAAAGGTTTGGTTGTTGAACACATGTCTGTTGTGAAACAAAACCAACTGGATGGACGAATTGTCGTTGAGTTGATTAAAGATGATAGTGCGGTTCTTAACGGTGACGAAGTTTTAAAACTTTGGGGAGAAAAAGTCGGTCAAATTACCGGAGCGGAAGTTTTGGCATATGGCTCATTAGTTGGTCCCGGAGATGGTCCTGAAATTGCATTCAAGCTGACTTCGGATAACATTGAAGAATTAAGCATGGCATCAGCTGAGTTGGCCGACAAAATTCGCGAGTACAGCGGAGTGACTGATATTCGTAATTCCATGAAAGAGGGTAAAGATGAGGTTCAATTAACTCTCAAGCAAAGAGGTCGAAATTTAGGGTTAACTCAAAGGGATTTGGCCAATCAGGTCAGACAGGCTTTTTACGGAGAGGAAGTTCAAAGGATTCAACGCGAAGTTGACGAAGTCAAAGTGATGTTGAAATATCCTTTGGCAGAAAGAGAAACAATGGCAACCTTGGATAATATGCGTATCCGTTTAAAAGACGGAACGGCTATTCCAATTACCAGCGTCGCAGATATTACTTTGGGCAAAGCCAGTGATGTAATTACCCGAATTGACCGCAAACGAGCCAGTACAATTACAGGAGATGCGGATTTAAGGTTGGTTGATCCTAATTCAATAATGTCCGAATTGAGAGCTCCAGGTGGTTTTGTTAGTCAGTTGATGAAAAAATACCCTTCAGTTAAATCGGCTGCCGATGGAGTTTCCAAAGAAATGGCTGAACTGGCGATTTCATTGATGAAAGGATTTGTGATTGCGTTGTTGTTTATTTATATGCTGATGGCTGTTCCGTTAAAATCCTATACACAGCCGTTGATTATTATGATGGTGATTCCTTTTGGTGTGACCGGTGCGATATTTGGTCATTGGATAACGGGATATACCATGAGTATGATTTCGATATTCGGTGTGATTGCTCTTGGTGGAGTGGTTGTGAATGACTCTTTGGTGATGGTTGACTTCATTAACAAATACAGGTTGACCGGTCATTCAACGCTGGAAGCGGCAATGAAAGCCGGAACTCACAGATTTCGAGCGATCTTATTAACTTCGCTAACAACATTTTTTGGGTTAGTTCCGATGTTAATGGAAACCTCACTCCAAGCTAAAGTTATTATTCCTATGGCAATATCACTGGCTTTCGGTATCTTATTTGCAACAGTAATAACTCTGCTATTAATCCCTGTCTGGTATGTGATACTGGATCGATTAAAAACTAGAAAAAATCGTTCAAAGCAAATTAATGAAGTAGGTTTTATAGAGTAAAACTCGAAAGTTTTACTCTATTCTTCTAACGCGGACCCCTTTGTTATAACCGGTAACGTAGAGATACCATGCTCCCATGGATTTTGGTTTTATGACAACTTCTGCATTGGTTCTTTTCGGAATGTAGAATGTTGTACCGTTGTCCATTTGTTTCCAGGTTTGTCCGTTTCCTAATTTGAAAACCTCATCACCTTGCCAACCATTGAACTCTCCTTCAACATAAGAATAGATAGCATCTCTTTCTCTGGTGCTTGGGTCAAAACCTACGTTTCTTTGTCTTTCTTTCTTTATGATTTCTTTTTCAGAGTGCTTTAACCACTTCGCTAACGCTTCCTTTTCATCATCAGAAAGTTTGTAAATTCCAGTACTTATAGCATCTTTATCATCCATTTTATCAAAAATATTTTCAGCTTTAAGAGCAAAAAATGGTAGAATCAGAAGCAATGTTGCAATTTTTTTCATGAAATCCTCTTGTTTTATTGAAAATCTGCAAATATTTTAACCCCTATAACGAACTTTTAACACAGTAAAATTTAAAAGAAGATAAAATGCGTGCAAACGTTAATTAAAACCCTTTAAAAACAATTTAATATTATGAAAAATATGAAAATTCATTCATATATCAGCAGAATCTCAAAAATCACACTTTTTTCTGTGATTTTTACAGGATCGTCAAGTGCGGTTCAAGTTTCGCTTAACGGATCAGAGGATTTGCATGTTATTGGGAATGTGACCTATAACTATCAAGCTCCTTCGCCGGCTAAAGTCGGTTTTCAGGCAGGAGTTCCAATTGTCTGTTCAAGTGTGGGAAGTTCGGCCTCTCAAATTGTCTTTGATGCCACTGACTCCAATGATTTACCAATTCAAACAGCCAATAACGCAGTTTTATCTACTGTCTATAATCCATCTCAAAATAAAGTCTCGATTAATACTGATGGAACAATAAAATGTGCAACGGAAACAGGAATGCATAACGATGTAATTTTGATGACAGGATTTGAAGATGCTTTGAATGACCTGGAAGTTGAACTACAAGACTCTGATGGATTTGTTTTTCCTGAAATAGTTTCTGTCGCTAATCAACAAGTTTTCTCTTATAGGTATGTTGTTAGAAACAATGGTTTTGTAGATGTAACCGGAAACTTTGAAGAGTTTTATAATCTTGTTCCAAGTTCACCCTATTTTTCTGGGGTTGGAGGGGCAGATTGGACTTGTAATGCAGGTGCTGCCACATTAGGGGCTACTAACTGTGGAGATGCTTCATTTGGAAATGACTTGGTTAGTCTGCAGAATGCATTTATTGCCTCTGGCGAAGAGCTTGTGATAAGTGTTTCAAGAACTGTAGAGATTCCAGGAGGAACCGTTGGCGAACCTATTGAAATGTTAGCTGCGGCGTTTGTAAAAAATGCAACAGATACAATTCCATTTAATAATGTATCCTACAAAATCATTCAAACAACGACTAATATAGCTCCGACTATTGATTTTTCATCTATGAATGCTTTTGATGAAGATACTGGAAGCTCAGTAGTTGATTTTACTGTTAGCGATCCAAATATGAATGATGCAGATATTGAAGTAACAGCGATTTCATCTAATCCTAATGTGATTCCTAACTCGCCTTCTAATATTATCATAACTCACAATGGTGGTTCAGACAGGTCCATACAAATTGTACCAAATCCTGATGCCAATACTGAAACTCAGTCTGCCACAATAACGATTATTGCCGATGATGAAATCACTACTACGCAACATGTATTTGGTTTGGTTATCAACCCAATTAATGACGAGCCAAGTTTTAGTTTTGTCTGTGTCGATAATAGTGTTGATAGCCTTACAGGTCAAGTGACATGTAACGATTCAAATACACCCGAAGCCATTTCTTTGGATAACTTCATTACTAACATTGATTATGGAAATTCGTTCGAAACTCATCAAAAAACAAGCCAGTTCTTGATTTCAATTGCTAATGATCCTGATGGAATTATTCATTCAGATATCGGCGGTCATAGTGTAACAATTGACCCTGAGTCCAATAGGTTACAATTTAGTTTAGTTTCAGGACATTACGGAACGGCTTCGATTTCAGTTCAGCTGAGAGATGACGGAGGAACTACAAATGGAGGGGATGATTTGTCAGTTGTGAAGAACTTTACAATTTCTGTGCCGGTTCCGGAATATCAAGTTTATGCGACAGTTCAAAATCTTCCTAGCTTCCAGGGGTTTAGTCTAAGGCTGGAAGAAAATGCACAAAGTATTGCATATGAACCAATCACTTTAAATGGGGTGTATAATATTGGTCAGATACTCCAAAACAATGATTTTACCGTTTCCATTGAAGCGGAAAGTGGTGGTGCAGGAACTTGTATTATCGTAGCAACCGATACAGGGACTATTAATCAACAAAACTTTAAATCGATAACAGGTACGGGTCTGAATCAGGATGTGAATTTCACCGTGGACTGTGCATCTATCCCCTAACCAAAAAGGTTACTTTAAATACAAAAAAAACCAGGAATTTTCCTGGTTTTTTTTGAAAGATGTATATAACTAATCTTTAGCTATCAGCTATAACTCCATTCAGATTGACATCGAAATTCTTGCTCAGTTTTGAAAGTTGTTTTAAATCCAAAGTTCCTTGCATATCAATAACAACCATTTCATCGTTTTCTTCCAAAACAATGACCATTGCATCTTCCAGTTTGTCACCATTGACTTTAGCAACAATATGAACCATTTCATCACTTTCTTTGACTGTAACTATTTGTTCATATCCTTTTGACAATAAATCATCAATTTTAGACTTCACTAATGAGGTGAGCTTTTTTGTATTTTTTGATTTATCCAGTTCAAAAACTGTAACTCTCAATTTGCTCAGTCCGGATAAAAAATCATTTACTTTTTTTGCTTCTTCATCATCTGAGAATGAAAGAATTGTGCTGATTATACCTGTTCCGAGATTAATGTTAACCTGGGGGTCGCTTCCTATCGCTTTGCTGATATCATCCACAAAGGATTTAGCATGCAAGGCAGTGAATGATAATGTCAATATAAAGAAGGCTAGTATTTTTTTCATAATTATTTCTCATTGGTTAAACTTACCTAAATAACGGTGTGGCTTTGTAAAAGTTACTATTTGCTTGGAATTTATTTTTTTTTTGGTAAGATTTATAAGAAAAAAGAGGGTTCAATAATGTCTGAAAATGATAACAAAGAGTATATAAAACCACTGGTTGCACCTTGTAGAAATGTGGATATGGACGCTCCTGCCAGATGGCTCAAAAAGGGCTGGTATGACTTTAAGAGAGTACCAAGACTAAGTCTAACCTATGGAATTGTAATGATGTTGGTTAGCTTGCTAATCACTTATATTGCTTATAATGCTCACTCTATTGTCCTTGCCATTGCTTTAATTGCCGGATTTTTCTTTATGGGGCCGGCAATTGCCATTGGTCTATATTCAATCAGTCGTCAGCTCAACAATGACGTAAAACCCATGTTTTTACGCTGTTTGAGAGAAGGGAAAAAATATTTCGGTAACGAAATGGTTTTGGCATTTATATTTTTAATTGTTTTTCTAATTTGGGCGCGAGCAGCAAGCATGGTTCATATTTTCTTCCCGTCCATGTCGAGTATGGATGTTATGGATTGGGTCAAATTTTTGGGAATAGGAACAGCTGTGGGTGCAATTTTCGCAATGGTCGTGTTTTGTATCGGAGCCTTTTCGATTCCAATGCTAATGGATAGAAATGTTGATGCAGTGACTGCTATTTTAACTTCCATTAATGCAGTATTGAAAAACAAATTTGTCATGGCCGTGTGGGGTTTGACAATTGTAATGATAATTTTGTTGGGGGTCGCAACCGCTTTTATCGGTTTTGCAATATTTTTACCGGTCATTGGACACGCCTCATGGCATGCTTATAGTGAAGTCATTGATGCGGAGCAATGGGAGTTAGGACCGGGACTAGGTAAGATACAACCGAATAAAGTTGACAAAGAAAAAAACAAAGATAATGACTAATGGCATAGTCAACAATTGAATGTTATTATTTATAATCAACTGCTTTAATCGAGTTCAAATAAGTGCAACTAACTAAAAGCTCCTTAAATAACCGGGTTGCCGTCGCTGTGGGTGTGTTTTTGGTGGCGATTTTCGGATATATCAGTCTGACACATCTTCCGATACAATTGGCTCCCAATGTTGAAAGACCCGCTATCGGTATAAATACGGCCTGGCGGGGAGCAGCACCGGAAGAGATAGAATCTGAAATTCTGGAGCCTCAGGAAAAAGTGTTTCAAGGCTTACCGGGATTGGAACAATTGTCTGCAACGGCAAGTGCGGGCAGCGCCAGTGTCACTTTGGAATTTGCATCGGATATGGACATGCAACGTGCACTGGTTGAGGTGATTAATCGCTTAAATCAGGTTCCTTCCTATCCGGTTGATGCTACCGAGCCCCGAGTGATTTTGGGAGCGAGCCGGTTTGGAGGCAGTCCTATTGCATGGTTTTCCATGAAGCCACTGCCGGGCAATAATCGGGATATTGCTGAATATCAGGACTTTGTCAATGATAATATCGTGCCCAAAGTCGAACAAATCAATGGTGTTACGGCTGTGAACTCTTTTGGAGGCAGGCCGTTTGAATTGAGAATTACTTTTGATCCTTTTAAGGCAGCCACTCTTGGAGTGGACCTCACTCAAATCTCAGGTTTTAGTAACTCATTCAATAATATTTCTGCCGGAACCAAAGACATTGGGAAACGCAAATATACAATTCGCTATGAAGGCAAATATGATGCCACGAATCTGCAGGATATGATATTGCAATGGCGTGATGGCAAACCGATTTACCTCAAAGACATTGCAGATATTAAGATGCAAATGCAGGATATGACAGGATCAATCACTCAAAGCGGAGCTCGTGCTGTGATGATGAATGTCATTCCGGAAGCTGGAGTGAATGTGCTGGATGTTATGGACGATCTCAAGGCTATGATAGAAGAACTGCGAACCGGATTGCTGCAGGATAATGGTCTGAGTATTGAGCAGTTGTATGATGAAACGGTTTATACCAACTCCTCAATCTCAATGGTTAAGAACAATCTGTTTTTGGGGATGTTTCTGGCTATAGCGGTATTGTGGTTCTTTCTGAAACGTGCGGTACCAGCATTGATTGTGGCACTGGCAATTCCCATTTGTCTGCTGGCTTCTTTTATTGCTATGGAGATATTGGGTCGTTCACTCAATATTATTTCACTGGCCGGTTTGGCATTTGCAACAGGGATGGTTCTGGATGCGGCTATCGTTGTATTGGAAAATATTGTCAGGCAACGTGAAAAAGGACTGAAGCCAACCATTGCTTCATTGATAGGAACTCAGCAGGTTTGGGCGGCACTTCTGGCTTCAACGGCAACAACTGTTGCAATCTTTTTGCCGATTATATTTCTGAAAGATGAATCGGGACAATTGTTTGCGGATCTTGCAGTTACCATATCTGTTTCTGTCGTTGTTTCACTGATAGTTGCTGTGACTGTATTGCCAGCTGCCGCTTCCAAATGGATTAAAGATGAAAACTTTGATGATCATCACTATGACTTGTGGGAGAAAATTGCAAGTTTTATAGCAAGAATAACAAATACAAAACTCAAACAACAAATATGGGTTTTGGCTCTTACTGTTTTGCCGATGTTGATAGCGTATTCGATTTTACCTCCTGCAGATTATTTACCAGCTGGTAAACGGAATCAAAGCTTTGGATTTCTTTTAACACAACCAGGACTTTCGGTTTCCTCGGCGCAGGAAGATCTGGTTAATGTCATCAAAGGCAGAATGGAGCCTTACATTAACGGAGAGAAACTACCCAAAGTAAAAAATTATTTTCTGGGCTTGTTTGGTGATAGAGCATTTTTTGGTGTCAGGGCTGAAGACCCCGATGATGTAGATGAGTTATTGGATATTATTAATAAACAGATTTTACAAGGACTGCCGGATACAATTGGTTTTGCAAGACGTGCCTCCATTTTCAGGGGAATCGGCGGAGCGAGACAAATCAATGTGGATATTCAAGGTGGTGATTTTGAACGTATTCTAGAAGTTGGAAAAATTGCATTCGGGAAGATTCAGCAACTCATTCCGGGAGCACAAATAAGACCCTCACCTTCATTAGAATATGGTGAGCCTGAATTGCGTATTTTTCCCGATGATCGAGCCATTGCTGAAGCCGGATGGACACGGACTCAGCTCTCAGGAATCGTCAGAGCCTTGGGAACCGGAAACTTCGTGGGCGAATACTTTGATGGAAGCCGGAGATATGATGTTATTCTTCGAAATGATGAGTGGCTGACACCGGAAGAGCTGGCTGGCGTTCCGTTATATACCGCGTCGGATGAAATTCTGGCTTTAGGAGATCTTGCAGAAATCACCCGGACTGCCGGTCCGAGCCAAATTCAAAGGTTGGATCGTCTGAGAACATTGACACTGCAGGTAACGCTGCCTGATGAAGTGGCACTGGAGGCGGGAATGAATTTATTGAAGCAGGAATTATCACCGATAATGAAAGAAATGTTGCCGGAAAGCAGTGTGGTGAACTATCGCGGAACCGCTGAATCTCTGACTATAGCCCTTGAAAGTTTAACCAACTCGTTTTTGCTGGCGATTGTAATTCTTTATCTGTTAATCTCTGCAATGTTCCAATCCTTTAAAGATTCTCTGCTAGTGATTGCAACCATTCCCATGGCTACTGTAGGAGGTGTTTTTGCAATTCGGTTGATGGATATGACCATCGGTCAGCAGATGGACTTGCTGACAATGATTGGCTTTATTATTTTGTTAGGACTGGTTGTGAACAACGCCATTCTTTTGGTGGATCGTGCCAGAAAAGGTCAGGCCGAGGGCATGAGTCGTGATGAAGCCGTGAAAAGTGCAGTTCTGTTAAGAATTCGCCCAATATTAATGAGTACATTAACCAGTATTTTTGGAATGCTACCACTATTGCTCGTTCCCGGATCGGGAACTGAACTTTATCGCGGACTAGCGGGTGTAATTGTTGGCGGTATGTTTTTATCAACCTTATTTACCCTAATTCTATTGCCAAGTTTGTTGAAACTGTTTTCCAACAGCTCGGTCATAGATTTATCTGAAAAACAGGAACTAGAAAATGCTTAGATTAATTATTCTTTTATTGATTTCATCGGCATCGTTTGCTCAACAAGGCGGTCCGTCTCCTGTCAAAACGGCCAAAACAGAAAAGGTGATGATGGCCCCGGAAAGAAAAATACCGGCGACAATTGAAGCCAAATACATTGCTACCATAAAAAGCGAATACAAAGGAACTATCACAGAAATTGCGGATGTTGGTTCATTAGTCAAAAGCGGAGACATGCTGGTCAATTTGATTGACACTCAGGTAGAACTCATGAAGCAAGAGCTGGAAGCAGAAGTAGAAAGCAATCAGGCAAAACTGGATTTTGCCGCATCGGAAAACACCAGACTTACCAATTTGAGTAAACAGAATATGGTTTCAAGTTCAGAGCTGGAACAAAACAAGTCTGATTTAGTGACAGCAAAAAATGATTTGAAGCAATCTCAGTCTCGTTTGGAACAGCACCTGGATCAGATGCAAAAATTACGCATTGTTGCTCCCTATGACGGTGTTGTGATGAGTCATTTGGCGCAGCCCGGGCAATTAGTCAATGCCGGAAATGATGTTGTTGAATTTATGCAGGCAAATAAACTGGAAGTGGTCGTCCATGTTCCGTTTACTTTTAAAAGTCAGATTCAATCAGGGTCTTTCTGGAAAGTAGAAACACTGGATAATAAAACCTATGACGCAGAAATCATTCAGTTTGTTCCTGCAGCTACTGGATCATCGCACACCATTGAAGTCAGATTATTGTTGAACAGTACTGATTTATGGGCTGGCGAAGCAGTGAATGTGCTGGTTCCCACACAAGCAAAACAAGAAGTGATTGCAGTGCCACGTGATGCTCTGGTGATCAGAAACAACGGTATTTTTGTTTACACGGTTGTTGAGGGAAAAGCCCATAAAGTGGACGTGATTCCGGGAATGGCACAGGGAGAAATGATTCAGGTGAAGGGCTTGTTGTCAGAAGGTGATGAAGTGATTATTCGTGGTAATGAAAGAATTCGTCCTGAGCAAGAGGTGCAGGTTATTAATTGATTTTTCTGATTTCTGAAAAATCTCGTCATTTCGACTAAGCGAAGCGCATGGAGAAATCTATGTATTATCTATAGCTAAGCATCAATATAAAGATACATTCGACTTCGTGGACTATTGTCCACTCCGCTCAGTATGACGGATTATATATTTTCTTCCAGTAATTGATAAAACCGCCTTGGTGCATTCTCAAAACCGCCGTTACTCATAAACATCACCGTATCGCCGGATTCACAAACACTTTGAAGTTGTTCGAGCAGTTCGTCAACTGAATTCACAGTGTTAACGCCGGACTCTGTGAGCTTCTCTTTGATACCGGGTTGCCACTTGAGTTGCGGATAAGTCATTACGAATGCAATATCGGCTTGCTTCAATGAACCGGGTAACTGTTCTGCATGAGCTCCGGCTCGCATCGAGTTGCTTCGGGGTTCAAAAACGACAACCAATCGTTGGCACTTTTTATTATTTTTAACTCCATCAATGGTGGTGGCAATCGCCGTCGGATGATGAGCAAAATCATCAAAAATTGTGATGCCTTGTGATTGACCAATCAATTCCATCCGTCGCTTGATTCCTTTAAATTTTTGTAAGGAATTAACAGCGTCTGTAATCGCAATTTGTTCTTCCAAAGCAGCAGCAATAGCTGCCAAAGCATTGAGCATATTGTGCTTTCCGGTCAAATTCCAATTTAAAGTCGCTTGCTTTTCATTGTTGAAATACAGATCAAAACTTGAATAATCATCAGCTAAAGGCTTTGCCCAAATATCAGCGGAATCATTCTCGCCAAAAGTAATAATTGGTGTCCAGCAGCCTTTTTTCAAAACATCTTTCAGGTTTTTATCATCATTATTGAGAATGATTTTGCCGTTGCCCGGAATGGTTCGAACAAAGTGATGAAACTGGGTTTTGATGGCATCCAAATTATCAAAAATATCCGCATGATCGTATTCCAAATTATTTAAAACAGCAACATCAGCATGATAATGAACAAATTTGGAGCGTTTATCGAAGAATGCCGAATCATACTCATCAGCTTCAATCACAAAACATTTGGACTCCGTATTTCGAGCCGAAATTTCAAAACCAGCCGGAACACCTCCAATTAAAAACCCAGGATTTCTACCATTATCCTGTAAAACCCATGCAATCATTGATGTGGTTGTGGTCTTACCATGAGTTCCTGAAACCGCAAAAACCTTTTTATTTCTCAACAAGTTATCGCCTAACCATTGAGGGCCGGAAGTGAAATATTTGGAACTCTGCAATAACGATTCAACCACCGGCATTCCTCGAGTCATCACATTACCGACAATGTACTCATCGCTGTCGATACAATCAATTGAATTGTCATATCCCTGATGCATTTGGATTCCCAGACTTTCCAGTTGTGTGCTCATTGGCGGATAAACATTTTTATCCGAACCACTGACCTGATAACCCAACGATCGAGCCAAAACGGCCAGACCACCCATAAAAGTTCCGCAAATTCCGAGGATATGTATTTTCGTTTGTTTCATCTGCGGAATTTTATCATGATATAATTCCGCCATGACAATTGAATATGATAATTTTGTTGATGCCAAAGGTTTACAATGCCCTCAACCTTTATTGCTGGCATCACAAGCGATAAAAAAAATGCTTCCAAGTAGTGTTCTACTATTGGAAGCGACCGACCCGCATACCGACCTGGATTTACAAGTCTGGTGCGAACGCTTTGGTCATCAGATTGTTCATACCGAAGAGAAAGACGACTTGTTTCGGTTTTGGATAAGGAAGGGTTGATAATTTCAGTCATGCTGAATTTATATCAGCAACTAAAAAACAAACTCGTCATTCCCGACCCCGATCGGGAATCTAGCTTACTTTCGTAGAAAGTAACAAATTTCTTCTTGTTACTTTTCTTGCTTGTCCAAGAAAAGTAACGCAAAAAAAGACACCCCGACATCCCGGCCTTCGGCTTCCTTCGATGCTCGAAATATCCGGCGCTTCATAAACTCGTGCGCTCAGACAGCATGAAGCTTGATTCCCGAATATTTCTGTGCGTCTCAGCGAAATGGGGTTAAAAACACTGCCATACTGAATTTTATTAAATTTACATAATAAAATCAGTATGTTAATATAAAAACCTATGAAAATGAGTGCATTAAAAAATACGCAAAATATTTAATATTGCATTGATGAATATACAATAAGTTGTTAGATTTAATAAAACGTAATGAACATCTTTCATGTATTAAGCCAAGGAAAATCACGTTTACATGAACCAGCATGTCTGCGATGCTTGGTTATCTTCTGGATAGTAACAAAGATCATGGTCTTGGTGACGCATTCGTACGAAAGTTTATAGAATTTCAGGACAATTCTATTCTTTTAGTAGGATCCTACAAAGAGATTTTTATTAATTCCCAAGTTTCTCTTGAAGAACCTTATCGTTTAGATGGCAAAAGAAAAGACATTGATATTCAAATCATTATACTTGATGAAAAGAAAAAAAGAAGAACATAGAATAATTATTGAAAATAAAATAAAAACAGGAGCCGCCAACCCTAAACAATTAAAAAGAATATTATCAAGCCATACTTGAAGAGGAAAAAGAATATAAAAAATTTAATATGATATTTCTTACACCAAACTCAAACTCTACACTTCTATCAAATGAATACAGTAATCTAAAATTAAAAGAAAAACACACACATACAAAAAATGGATATATTGGAGTGAAAACGATGGTAGTGGTGGCGTTCTATCAATTATAAAAGAAATTCTAAGTCTCGAAATGCAAGGTGCAATTAATCCTATCAACGAGTATATGAGGCACACACTTAAAGCGTTTGTTAACCACTCATCATCGATAACTGAATCGAATGGTAAAAGAACAATGAGAACGGGAGAAGATATAGGTGAAATTATCGATGAGGTTGTAATAAAAATAAATGATGGGAAAGAGTACCGTGTTATACGCAGAGATAGTACACAAATCCAAGTATTTAACAATGAAACAGGTGATAAAGAAGTAGCACCGTTATATACTTGCCCAATATATTGATGAAAACAACATTGATATTCATCACTCCAACCTCAATATACAAGATCAATCGGGAAAAGTTTTTTGATTGGCATAAAAAATCTAACAATTAACTCTAGGTGACCTGTAACTCAAGGGTTCTTTTGTGGCTTACGCTATTGCTCTAATTTTCCACAAAAACTCCGCTGAACTAGAACTACCTGAAAGAGTTAAGAAAGCGCTCAACGAGCAATAATCCCCTTTAACTCTCACCGAAATATTTTTGAAAAAATTTGGAAATACGTTTGCAAGTGTTTGAACATTGCAATGAGTTTTACAAACGCCAAATTTAAGAAAATATTGAAGGAAGCCGCAGGCCTGAGAGTTTGGGGCACCTTTTTTTTGGTTACTTTGTTGGGTGGCAACAAAGTAACATTAAAGAAAGACTAGATTCCCGCCTGAGCGGGAATGACAAGGAAGGTGGTTTATACCTGTTTCTTTAATTTTTTCTAAAAATATAACTCGCTACTGCATCCCCAATAGGTGACCCCGGAGGAATTTCTTTCGTCGGTTGAGTGATTTCATTAAAACCTTTTTCAAAGTAATTGCTAATATCCAAACGAGCCTGCTTGGCAAAAGCGGATTTGTCTTTTTTCAGGGGATTGCTCCAGTTTTTTCAGTTGTTGATGAACAATTGCTGTGTTTGTTTGGATGAAACATCACTTGCAGCCAGTCGCATGAGTTCTGTTAAAACAACCGAGTTAATGCTGTTTTGCACTTCGTTGAAATAATCATTCTTCCAGTTTTGATGCCATGTGTTTTCAATAATTGTTTGAATCAATTCATCCAAACTCGGTATTGAGTTGTTTCTGGCATGATGTTCGATTAAACGGTTGGCTCGATTTGGATTAAGTAGCAATTCCAAAGTTTGTTTTGCTGCGGTTTCAGCAGCTCCTAAAGCATCAAAATGCAACCCCGTTCGGGATTTAAAATGTTCCCGATTGCGTGAGCTGTTATCCGGTGGCGGTAAAAGCAGGTTGAGTATGCTATCCGGAACAGACATTTCATCAGCTTGGAGAGTTTTCATCAAAATAGCTGTGGCTTTTCTTTGGGTTTGTGCATCAACCAATTGGCTTTCAGGGTTTTGATCTCCTTTCATAGCATAGGTGTAGTTGACTCCGCCAACGAGTTTGACAACGGCTTCAGTTTGATAACGGTGAAAAAGGAAAATTGGCGTGAGCAATTGTTCGAGTTTGAACAGTTCATCGGAATCTTTCAAGGTGTTTAAACCGAAATTGTCCAAAGCAATTTTACGAACTTTGAGTACTTTTGCTAATTCTTCAATCGGATCGCCGCCATTATCCCAAAGATGAGCATCCGCATGGCTTCCGCCGGCGGCACGTGCATCCACATCAGAGATAAATTTCAAGCCATTGATTTGAGCATTTTTCAGAATGTTTGCTAACTGTTGGTTTTCGTCATTTTGGAATTCGCCATAAATGTAACTCAATGCGGTTTTATCCCAGTCACCAACGCCAATGGCATAGGCGTTTGTCAAATCCAGGTTGTCGTCATTATCAATTTCAATCAACGGATGGGGATAATCCATAACCGATGCCCGATTGTTGGTGCTGGCAGCAAAATTGTGAGTCAGACCGATGGTATGACCAACCTCATGAGCGGATAACTGTCTTAACCGAGCCAATGCCATTTGTTCGATTCTTTCTTCGGAATTGACACTATTTTTGAATGGGGAGAGTAAACCTTGTGCAATGAGCATATCTTGCCGAACTCGCAAAGAACCAAGCGACACATGACCTTTGAGTATTTCACCACTGCGTGGATCAACAATCGAATCTCCATAAGACCAGCCGCGAGTGGCCCGATGCACCCATTGGATGGTGTTGTATCTTATATCCAGAGAATCGGCATCTTCGGGTAATAATTTTACCTCAAAGGCATTGCTGAATCCGACAGCTTCAAAACCATCTTTCCACCATGAAGCTCCTTCGAGTAATGCAGAACGTACCGGTTCAGGTGTTCCGGGATCGAGATAATAAACAATGGGTTCAATCGGATCGCTGACAGCAAGTTCAGGGTTTTTCTTTTCCAGTTTGTGACGAATGACCAGTTTGGTGGTTAAATCTTCTCCCAAAGGAGCTGCGTAATTTTTAAATTCAAGAGCAATTGCACCGGAACGAATGTGGTATTTTCTTGATTTATAAGGTTCATCTGGCAACTTTACAAACGAATGATGTGTACGAAGACTAATGGTTTCGGCAGTTGGTGTGACGGATCGAACGTAGTTTCCGGGATTGCTTCCTTGAAAGGTAATCAAAGCTTCGAGTTCGGTATTTTCCGGAAAGTTCTTACAATTTTGAATATAAATCACCGAACGCGAACTATCAGCTTGATAATTCCCTTGCTCCATTTCAGCCAATCGTGTGGAAACTCCGTGAGAATCACGTAACAGAAAATTCGTTAAATCAATCAAAGTAGAGTCATTGCTTTCGGCTAAAATTTCACTTCCAAGAATGACCGATTGAGCAAAACCATCTTCAACCGCCTTAACCTCCATTTCATTTTCGCTAATAGCACGGTAATAAAGATTTCGTTCAGTCATTAAAATTTTATTGCCGAATCTTTGGAACTGAACGACACGACGATCTCCAATTTGCCCTCGATCTAGACCAATATCGTTAGAACCTAAACCCGATTGCAGAGCGTTAATATACAAAACATCCTGGTTGAACTTATCCACTTCTAACAATAGACGACCAGTTTTTTTATCCCAATAATAGTCGAAATAACCGGAAGACTTGTCCATGTTTTTGGTGTATTCTGAGATTGAAGAAAATGCAGAATTGACAGTTATAAAGAGCAGTACCAAAGAAAATCGTATTGTTTTCGTCATGAGATTCCCAAAAAAAATTGTAATAATTGATATCTATTAACACTAATGGAATTCTCCAAGGAAATCAATAGTTTCAGTGGATTCTTGGATTTTTGAATATTAGAGACCTTTGCTTGATTCAGTTGCAAAGATAAAGAGTTTTTATTTAGGTGAGGTTATCTTGTAAAAAATAATCAATATTTAATTATTAGTAATAAAAAAGGATGGCTTGGGAACCATCCTTTCTGGTTTCAAAATCTTGTAATAGGTATTATTAAACTTGAACTCTTTTTCTAACAAAAAAGAATAAAGCCAGTCCTAATAATACAAGTCCGAAGCCCGATAAAGTTGGAATAACCAATGGAACAGGAGGAACAAGACTACCGAAATACAAGTTATCAATTACCTCGCCGTTTCCACCATCCTGCTCAATTGCAATAGAGGTGATTGGCTCTGCAGCGATAATGCCGACAAATGTCATAGCTCCAACACCTGTTATATTAACAGGAACTGTTCCAAGTACGCCGGAGTTCCCTGATACGGTCAATGTTACTGTACCGCCAACATTATCAGTAATTTCCATCGCCACAGCTTCTACATCAGTATTTGTGAAATTGAGTATAGTGGAATCTGTAAATGTATTGGCACCAACAACAACTGTAGGTTGGAAGATAAAGCCATCACCTAATGCAACAAGGTCATTTCCTGGTGTTGATACGTTTAAATTAAAACCTCCAATAAGATCACCGGGGGAGAAACATGGGTCGTTTGAGTTACTATCAACCGGAGGTGTGCATGTATTGATTCCTCCCGGTCCTGTAGCTCCGCCTTCGAAATCTTCAAAATTCAGAACTGCTCCTGGTGTCGCAGCTTGAAAAGAAGCTAAATCTCCAAATGTGGCAAGTGCACCTGATGGTTGAGTTGGTGCAACTGGTACGTAGTTTAGTTCTGGTTTGCCATTAGCAACCCATTGTGTGTAACTCTCGTTTTCTGCAAATGCATTCAGGCTGATTAATAACAATAATAGCATTTTATATTTATTTTGAATATTCATTATTACCCTCTAAAAATTTTCAATGAATGGATGTTTATCCACAACCAGAGTAAATATTGCCACTTATTTGGCTAATATACAATAAATTGTTACTGAATATTCTAAGATAAGACTTTTAATATGTCTAAATTCTTGTAAAGGTTAGCGTAGATAGTTTTTTTGAAATTACCTTTTGATTGTATATTTCAGTGGATTAATAACGGATTCTCGTAGAGAAATATTGGCAAATACATTAAAATACTCAGTCCAAAAACACGGGTGCGACCCGAAACTCAAAGGGGACAAGATGAGTTTACGTGAAGATATAAGAAAAGCGGCTTTGGAATATCACAAAGAGTTTCCTCCCGGAAAAGTCAAAGTGGTAGCCACCAAGGCTCTGACAACTGCAAAAGATTTGGCATTAGCCTATTCACCGGGAGTTGCTGCTCCTAGTGAAGAAATTGAAAAAGATCCATCAACAGCATCGCTATACACAGCACGCGGAAATCTTGTTGCTGTTATCACAAATGGGACTGCTGTTCTTGGTTTGGGCGATATCGGCCCTTTGGCAGCCAAGCCGGTGATGGAAGGAAAAGGTGTGCTATTCAAGAAATTTGCCGGGGTTGATGTTTTCGACATCGAAATTGATGAAAAAGACCCTGACAAGCTCATTGATATTATTGCATCCCTTGAACCGACATTTGGCGGAATCAACCTGGAGGATATTAAATCTCCGGAGTGTTTTTATATTGAAGAAAAATTAAAGAATCGACTAAAGATTCCAGTTTTTCATGATGATCAGCATGGTACGGCAATTATTACTGCGACAGCTGTGATCAATGCTTTAAAAATTATCAACAAGGATATCTCCAAAGTTAAATTGGTGACTTCCGGAGCCGGGGCAGCGGGCATGGCGTGTCTGGATTTGTTGGTGGATTTAGGAATGAAAGTCGAAAATATCATCGTATCTGACTCCAAAGGAGTGCTTTATCAGGAGCGTAGTGATATTGAGAAGGGTTCAAAAAAAGAAAAGTATGCTCATGGTGTTAAAAATATCACCTTGCCCGATGCTTTGGTTGGGGCAGATATATTCTTAGGGGTCTCTGTTGCCGGAGTATTGACGGCTGAAATGATTATACCAATGGCAAAAGACCCGATTATTCTGGCTTTAGCAAATCCTGTTCCTGAAATAATGCCGGATGTTGCATTGGAAGCACGTCCTGATGCAATCATCGCAACCGGACGATCTGATTTCCCAAATCAAGTGAATAATGTTTTGTGTTTCCCTTACATTTTTAGGGGAACCCTCGATGTGGGTGCTCCCATTATCAATGACGAAATGAAGAAAGCCTGCGTTTATGCCTTGGCTGAACTGGCTCAGAAGGAAACCTCGGATGTTGGAGCTCAGGCTTTCGGTGGAGAAGCTAAAAGTTTTGGGCGTGACTATTTGATTCCACAACCCTTTGATCCGAGAATTTTATTGTATGTGGCTCCGGCTGTGGCACAAGCAGCTATGGACTCGGGAGTGGCGACTCGTCCGATTGAAAACATGCAGGATTACAAGGATAAACTCAGTTATTTTGTTTTCAAGAGCGGTTTGATGATGAAGCCGGTGTTTGATAAAGCCAGACAAAATCCGAAAACAGTCGTCTATGCTGAAGGCGAAGATGAAAGAGTTTTGCGGGCTGTAAGAACAGTTCTGGATGATAATTTGGCAAAACCAATTTTGATTGGACGACCTGAAGTTGTGCAAAGCCGAATTGATCGAATTGGTTTGGATTTAGTAATTGGTAAAGATTTTGAGTTGGTTAATCCACAACAAGATAATCGTTTTCGTGAATACTGGAATCTCTATTTTGAGATTATGCAACGAAATGGAGTTACACCTGAAATTGCCAAAGCCATAGTGCGAACTCGTTCGTCAGTCATAGCTGCATTGATGGTGAAACGAGGTGAAGCTGATGCCATGTTGGCCGGTCTTACTGGAAGATTTTCAAAAGTATTGAAACATATTATTGAGGTTTTAGGACTCAAAGAGGATGTTCAGCAACCTTCGGCGGTGAGTGGAATTTCCACCGAGTATGGCAACTTTTTCTTTTGTGATACCCATGTGAATGCCGATCCGAATGCTGATGAAATTGCAGAAACCGCGTTAATGGCAGCAGAAAAGCTCAGAGATTTTGGTAAAATTCCACGATTGGCATTGTTATCTTATTCCAGCTTTGGTTCCCGTGGTGGTAGAAGCCCGAAAAAAATGCGTGAAGTTTTGGAGATTTTGAGAAAGAAAGCTCCAGAGCTTGAAATTGAAGGAGAAATGGAAGCGGATATCGCTTTGATGCCAGAATTGAGAGAAGCTGTATTCCCGAATTCAAAACTAAGTGGTCGAGCTAATTTATTCATAATGCCAAACCTTGATACAGCGAATGCAGTGATAAATATGCTTAAATGTTTCACCAAAGGAGTGACCATTGGTCCCATTCTATTGGGAAGCAAACAAGCCGCTCATGTATTAGTTCCCACATCATCCGTCCGCCGAATCATAAACATGACTGCGATGGCAGTTATTGATGCACAGAAAAACGAGAAGTAAAGACAAATGACAGATATTACCAACAAAATTGATATTGATGCTCAGGAAACACAGGAATGGCTGGATGCCTTAACTGCAGTCATTAACGAAGAAGGCCCCGAACGAGCTCACTTTTTAATTGAACAATTGATTGATTTGAATCGTCGTTCCGGCGGACATTTACCTTATGAAGCAACGACGGCTTATCTGAATACCATTCCACCGGAGAATGAAAAGAAATCACCGGGCAATGCGGATTTGGAATGGAAAATTCGGGCAATCATTCGCTGGAATGCAATGGCAATGGTGGTTCGGGCGAATCGTCGTCCGGGTTCACTTGGCGGTCATATTGCCAGTTTCGCATCAGCAGCGACCATTTATGATGTCGGCTTCAATCACTTCTTCCGTGGTCATGATCACGAATGCGGCGGTGACTTGCTTTATGTTCAAGGTCATAGTGCACCGGGTTTTTATGCCCGTTCTTTTTTGGAAGGGCGATTTAGCGAAGAAGATTTGGATAATTTCCGACGTGAAGTTGGTGGCAAAGGGCTATCATCCTACCCACACTCATGGTTGATGCCCGATTACTGGCAGTTTGCTACGGTTTCAATGGGCTTAGGGCCTTTGCAGGCAATTTATCAGGCACGATTCATGAAGTACATGCAGAATCGCGGGTTGATTCCAGTCACTGACAAAAAAGTCTATTGCTTTTTAGGCGATGGCGAAACCGATGAGCCGGAATCACTCGGCGCTATTTCCATGGCAGGGCGTGAAAAACTGGATAACTTGGTTTTTGTGGTGAATTGTAATCTGCAAAGACTTGACGGTCCTGTTCGTGGCAACAGTAAAATCATTCAGGAGCTGGAAGGAGTGTTCCGCGGAGCGGGCTGGAATGTGATTAAGGTCATTTGGGGTTCGTATTGGGACCCATTGCTGGCAAAAGATCACAAAGGTTTACTCCGCAAACGTATGGAAGAAGCGGTTGACGGTGATTATCAAAATTATAAATCCAAAGACGGTGCTTATGTTCGTGAGCATTTTTTCGGAAAATATCCGGAACTGAAAGAAATGGTTTCCAATATGTCCGACAATGATATTTGGAGATTAAACCGTGGCGGACACGACCCTCATAAAATGTATGCTGCTTATGCGGCTGCCAATGAACATAAAGGGCAACCGACGGTTATTTTAGCCAAAACGGTTAAAGGTTATGGTATGGGTAACGCCGGTCAGGGCTTGAATATCACTCATCAACAGAAAAAAATGAAAACTTCAGCTGTGAGGCATTTCAGGGATCAATTCAATGTTCCAATTGCAGATAAAGATTTGGATGATGTTCCCTATTACAAGCCACCTGAAGATTCCGATGAAATCAAATACATGAAGCAACGCCGCGCGGAATTAGGCGGTTCACTCCCTAGACGAGTGGTGGATTATCAAAAACTGGAAATACCAACATTGGATAAATTTGCTTCTATCATGGGAGATTCCGGTGACAGAGAATTTTCAACAACAATGGCATTTGTGAGAATTCTTGCTATTTTATTGCGTGACAAAAATATTAAAGATCGAATTGTACCAATTGTTGCTGATGAAGCTCGTACTTTTGGAATGGAAGGTCTGTTCCGTCAGTTGGGGATTTATTCTTACCAAGGACAGAAATACACACCGGAAGATGCTGATCAATTGATGTTTTATAAAAGCACGAATGGTCAGGTGTTACAGGAAGGCATCACCGAAGCCGGTGCGGTTTCTTCATGGATTGCAGCAGCGACAGCATGCCAATTATGGAACAGCAATGATTCCGTTTTATTTACTATTCAATGTTTGGTTTTCAACGCATTGCCGACTTGTGTTATGCCGCCGGTGATATGCGTGCCAAAGGCTTTTTACTCGGCGGGACTTCAGGGAGAACCACATTGAATGGCGAAGGACTACAACATCAAGACGGTCACTCCCATTTGATTTCATCAACTGTACCTAATTGCGTTTCCTATGACCCGACTTATGCTTATGAGCTGGCGGTCATCATGCAAAACGGTTTGCAAAGAATGTATGCTGATGATGAAGATATTTATTTTTATATCACCTTGATGAATGAAAACTATCATCATTCTGAAATGCCTAAAGGAGCAGAAAGTGACATCCTCAAAGGAATGTATAAACTCAAATCCGGCAAAGGAAAAATCAAAGCTCAATTACTTGGGAGTGGTGCAATTCTTCGTGAAGTCATTGCAGCCTCTGAAATGTTGCAAAAGTTTTACAAGTCGCTTGTGATATTTGGAGTTGTACCAGCTTTACCGAATTGAAACGTGATGGGCAAAAAGTCCAATCGTTACAATCGCTTAAATCCGGATAAAAAAGCCAAAGTTTCTCACGTTGAAAAATGCCTGGACAAAGCGCAAGGACCTGTGATTGCTGCCAGCGATTACGTTCACGATTTTGTTGAACAAATCAGACCTTGGATTAAAGCGGATTATACCACTTTGGGAACTGATGGATTTGGTCGCTCGGACACTCGTGAAGAGTTGCGTTCTTTCTTTGAAGTGGATAGAAATCATATTGCTTATACAACAGTAACAGCATTAGTCAAATCCGGTGATTTACCAAAAACTGCACTTGCTAAAGCCCAAAACTTTATGAAATTGATACCAGCCGACTCATCCGGTGGAGGTTTAGTCATGAGCCAGATTGAAATAATAAAAGTTCCTGATATTGGTGATTTTGACAGTGTTGAAATTATCGAAGTTCTTGTTGCCGAGGGCGATAGCATCAACGTCGATGATGTCATTATCACTTTGAAAGCGAAAAAGCGACTTTGGATGCCAAGCCCGGCATCCGGTGTGATTAAGAAAGTCTTGGTTAAACTCGGAGATAGTGTTTCGCAAGGAACAGATATGTTGGAGTTGGAGATTAGCGAAAGTACCGACAAAGAGCCAAAAGCTGTGGATGAGACGGCCAAAGTCGAAAAAACCGAGCAAGCGAAAGTAGAAAACCGACAAAAACAGAAACAGAAAATGCCCAAAGAGGTTACACGTAAACCTCCTCCGGTCCTTTGCCGGCAAATAATCGGCGGAAAAAATGCCTCACCGGCAATCCGTAAATTTGCTCGTGAATTGGGTGCAGATATCAACTTAATTCCCGGAACAGGCAGAAAAGGTCGCATTACCAAAAATGATGTTAAATCTTTCATCAAACAAGCCATGCAATCCGGTGGAACTGTTCAATCCGGTGCATCCAATTTTGATGTGTTGCCACCCGTTAATGAGGATTTCTCAAAATATGGCGATATTGAAAGTGTTTCTCTTTCACGAATCCAGAAGATTTCCGGTAAATATTTACACCGCAATTGGGTGCGAATTCCGCATGTCACTCAATTTGATGAAGCTGATATTACCGAATTAGAGCAATTCAGACAAGACAGTAAGGATGAGGCAAAAGCTCAGGGATTTGGTTTGTCACCTTTAGCATTTATTGTGAAAGCAGTGGCAGTCGCATTGAAGAAGTTTCCAAAATTCAATTCATCGCTGGATGCTGCTGAAGAAAACCTGATAATGAAAAAATATTACCACATCGGAATTGCCGTCGATACACCCAATGGTTTGGTGGTTCCGGTGATAAGGGATGTTTTGGGTAAAACGGTGATGGAAATTGCCCGTGAAATGTCTGAATTATCGGTGAAGGCAAGGGATGGAAAACTGGCTCCTTCTGACATGAAAGGCGGTTGTTTTTCAGTTTCATCATTAGGTGGAATTGGCGGAACAGCGTTCACTCCGATTATCAATTCACCAGAGGTCGCCATTCTGGGAGTCAGTCGCTCACAGATCAAGCCGGTTTTCAATGATAAAGGCGAAGTGAAGCCCCGTTTGATGCTGCCATTGTCACTTTCCTATGATCATAGGGTGATTGATGGTGCGGATGCGGCCAGATTTATCGTTTATCTGTCCACGGTTCTTTCCGACCTGAAAAAAATGCTGCTGTAAGGAGAATGAAATGACAAAAGAAATTGAAATTAAAGTCCCTGATATGGGCGATTTTGATAATGTTCCTGTTATTGAAATTCTGGTCAGCGAAGGTGATGAAGTTGCAGCTGATGATTCTTTAATCACTTTGGAAAGTGAAAAAGCAACTATGGAAATCCCCAGTCCTCATTCCGGCAAAATCACTCAGATTCTGGTTGAAGAAGGTCAGCATGTCAATCAAGGCATGGTAATTGCCAGAATGGAAATTTCTGCGGTTGTTGATAAAAGTGAAGAAAAAACTGAAATTAAAAAAGATGTTTCATCACCTTCCAAAAATAACTCGTCATTCCTGCGTAGGCAGGAATCTCAAGATGTTTCACCTGCTGTTGACAAAAATGATTACGACACCGAATTATTAGTTCTCGGCGGTGGTCCCGGTGGCTATACAGCAGCTTTCCGAGCAGCAGACTTGGGAATGCAGGTCACTTTGGTGGAAAGATATGATTCTTTAGGTGGTGTGTGTCTGAATGTCGGGTGTATTCCATCCAAGGCATTGTTGCATTCAGCATTAGTGATTCGTGAAGCCGAACACATGCAGCAACATGGTTTGGATTTTGGCAAACCTAAAATTGATAAAGATAAATTGTTGGGCTGGAAAGATTCAGTCGTGCAAAAACTCACAGGCGGTCTCGGACAAATGGCAAAACAACGCAAAGTCAAAGTTGTCAATGGAGTCGGTCAATTTGTAGATAGTCACACTTTGTCGGTTGATGGTAAAAACATCACATTTGCTCAATGTATTATTGCTGCCGGCTCACAGGTTTTTAAACTGCCAAACATTCCATGGGATGACAAACGAGTGATGGATTCGACCGATGCCTTACGCATGGATGATATTCCAAAGTCTATGTTAATCATTGGTGGCGGCATCATCGGACTGGAAATGGCGACGGTTTATTCGGCATTGGGAACAGAAATTACCATCGTTGAAATGATGGATCAAATCATTCCGGGTGCTGATAAGGACTTGGTAAGACCATTAACCACGATTAGCAAAAAACGCTACAAAGAAATTATGCTGAAAACGGCCGTGACCAATGTAACTGCCAAAAAAGATGGTTTGGTAGTTGAATTTGACGGCAAAGACAAACAAACATTCGATAAGGTTTTAGTTGCTGTTGGTCGTGTTCCAAATGGTAATAAGATTGGAGCGGAAAATGCCGGCGTGAATGTCACAGAACGCGGATTTATCGAAGTCGATAAGCAAATGCGGACCAATGTTGGGCACATTTTTGCTATTGGTGATATTGTCGGGCAGCCAATGTTGGCTCACAAAGCGACACACGAGGCGAAAATTGCAGCCGAAGTCGCACTTGGTGAAAAAGTATTCTTCGATGCCATGGTGATTCCATCCGTTGCTTACACCGATCCCGAAGTAGCTTGGGTGGGTGAAACGGAAATCACTGC
The DNA here is from genome assembly GCA_041395445.1 of Gammaproteobacteria bacterium. Classification (NCBI taxonomy): domain Bacteria; kingdom Pseudomonadati; phylum Pseudomonadota; class Gammaproteobacteria; species Gammaproteobacteria bacterium. The sequence goes on from JAWLAO010000006.1 coordinate 79,783, forward strand.
GAAACAAAAAGGCATTGATTATGGAATCGGCAAATTCCCGTGGGCCGCCAGTGGTCGAGCTTTAGGATTGGACCGAACCGAAGGTTTCACCAAGTTATTATTCGACAATGAAACAGACCGTATCATTGGTGCAGGAATCACCGGCCCAAACGCCGGAGAACTGATTTCGGAACTGGCATTAGCTATCGAAATGGGCTGTGAAGCCGCTGACATTGGATTAACTATTCATCCGCATCCGACTCTGGCTGAATCAGTTGCCATGAGTGCCGAAGTGTTTGAAGGAACAATTACGGATTTGTATATTCCGAAGAAGAAATAAAGAATACAATCATCTTCGGGCTTGACCCGGGGATCTCCTGGAGAGTCGTGATTTTATTTATACTTAAATGTAACACAGAGTTTTATAAAGGAGATATAGATTGAGGAGTAAAGCAAGTTTAAGAAGGGAAGCAGAAAGAAAAAGCTCCAGAATACAAGAGTTTAAAAGAAAAATTATTGATCTTTTAAAGTTTGCCAGTCCTCAAGTATCATATTCTATAAGAAAGGACTTAGCCACAATGACGAATATGCCTTTTTATAAAGATAGACCAAAAGTGATTAATGTTTCATTGTCCCTTGTAGAAATGTTTATTGCTTATACTAAAATTTTTTTTAAAAGTGATGATGAGCAGTTTATTACACAACTCATTAGGTCTCTAAGTAGAAACCAATCACAAACTTTAAGAAAAATTGCTCCAAGAGTAGGTACAAGAAAAGAAATTTGGGATCATGTAATTCCTGTGAAAGTCATTGTTGATGAAATTATAACAATGGTGGCAAAGAGAAGTATTACTGATTTGGAAATGCTATTAAGACTTTATGAAAGAGCAGGGCAGATTGGAATTACAAAGAAACAAAACGATTTATTGAAATCACTCGACCTAAATAGCTCAATGCCCGAAAACTGGAACTGGAGAAATGATAATGTTAATTTATATGCACGTTACGAAGAGGCTGGTATAACTCGAATCGGAGAAGTAGTGAACATGAATAAAATAATATTTTTAGAGACGATTTACAGTTCAATCAAGGTTGGTGATTTTATTCAAAAACCTACTAAAGTGACTGAAATTTTAGATATTACAGAAAGTGGACATATATATTACCGTATAGGTAAAAAAAATAGAAAAGCTGTTACAAAAAGTGAATTAATTAAAGTTTTTGAAATTTTGACAAAAAGAGATATTACTAATTCTGATATACGAGATATTGCAACAAAAGCAAAACCATGTAATGTAACTTCAATTAAGTGGTTACTAACTAATTCTGGTTTGGTTATTGAACAGTCAAAAGGTGTATTTAGAAAAAATTGGTAACAGCTAAATAAAGCTGAAGCTATTACAGTTAATTCAAACAAACCTCGGGACTCACCGCATCTGTATTTCCGGATTCCAGTCGCTTTTGATAACTGGTCTCAGCCATAGTTTTGAATAATACCAATTCTCCGTGATTACGTTCAATGGTTGCGAGTTTTTTGAAGTCTTCAGGACTCAGATACAAATCAATTTGATCGTTGTTTGAGCTTTTTATTCGCATCAGACATTCATATTGTTTTTTAAGTTTTTCCTTGATGCTTTCAGTTTCGGAGGCAAGTATTTCTTCACCTAAAAGTTTTAAAGTATCAATTTTTACGGTATAACCAACCATTGGGCTTATGATTGATTTGTTCTTGTTAATTAAGATGTCGGAAATTTTCAAACAGGTTTGAGCCAAATTTACATCTGATTTACAGACATCCATTAAAGAACGCATATAAGGGATTGGAGAAATGAGTTTGAAGTGGATTTTGTTAAAATAAGATTGATAATAAAAAAAGTTCTCTCTAATCTCCTGAATTTTTTCCGGTGATATTTTCTTTAGGGATTCAATGACAGTCAGCTCAGAATTAATCATTTTTTCATGATAAGGGTGATTTTGAGTGTATTCATCAATTAAATATTCGAGGGGCTCAGGAATTGCGGAGTAGTTGTTGGCAAATTCTGATTGAGCCATTTGGTCGAGGATAGTTACTATTTCATTGGTTGAATTATTTGAAACAGCTTCTTTAAGAGAGGGTATATAAACAAGTACATTATTAGGCTCTGAATGAATTAGTTTTTTATGTATTTGAGTTGAATCACAATAAGCTCTTATATTGACACCTGAACAAATATGCGAGGCGATAAAAAGACTTCGGGTGGAGAGTCGATTCGATTTGACTAACTCCATGAGAAAGTTAGCAATTTCACTCATGTCACCGGGATTGGCATCATACTGAATTTTATGTGTAGAGTATTGCTCTGACAGGCTTTGCAAACCATAAATATTGATGTCTGCATCTTTATGGCTTAACAAATATTCGACAAAATCACTTTTCCATTGTTTGCTGAGCTCTTCAATTTCTTCTTTGTCAGGCATGTTATTGATAACTTCAAACATTTTAAGTATTGTCTTAGCGGCTTCTTTTTCATTCGATTTGTCTTCTTCAGCACTGACAAGATTGGTGAAAATAAGAGTGATTACCAGAATTAAACTTTTCATGATTTTCTCCAATTATTCAAAGCAGGTTTGTGGGTTGATGGCATTTTCATTACCCATATCGAGTTGTTTTTGATAATTGATTTTTGCCATTTTCTTCATTGCTTCAAATTCGCCTTCAGCAAGAACAAACTTCTTCCATTGGTTATAATATTGCGGATCTAGGTATTCATCTAACAAATGCTCTTTTTTCATTCTAATTTCCGTCATGCAAGAAGATTGAGACTTGAGCTTTTGATATGCTGAGGTGTTTTTCTCAATTTGTTCAGGAGAGTAGTAATGTGTCAGCATCTCCGATTTAATGGCATGGCCAAGCATTGGGAAAATCATGGTTTTTGATTGGTTAATCATCACATTTGCAATTTTTTCACATTCGGGAGCAAGCTGCTCATAATGTTTACAGATTTGTGTTATGGCTCTTAGGCTTGGAAAAGGTCCTATTAAACTAAACATCATATTATTAGTAGCAATAAAATAGTTATCATAGTTGTCACCAATGGATTTTATGACATCCTTTGATACCGCGGTCGTCAAATTTGTAATTTGTTTGATATCTTCATCAATGAATTTTGTCGGTATCGGATTGCTTTTAATGTACTGTTCGATAGCTTTTTCTAGTTCCTGAGAGGAAATAAAATGTGTGTCTGTATATTCTGATTTTGACATTTTTTTGATGATTTCAATTATTTTTTCTTCATCACTATTGTCAAATGACTTACTAAGAGAGATAAGATAAACCGCAAGATTTTTGGGTTCGGATTGTATGAGCTTCTTATTGATTGCCTTGAAATTGCAGTAGTTGAACATTTCTTGATTGAATCCGCAAATCTTTGCAACAATCATCAAACTTCTTGTAGAAAGTTGATTGTTTTCAACAATATAATCAATCATTTCTCCCAGTTCTTGATAATCGAGCAAGTTCGTTTCTTCTTCAGGGGCAATACCCAATGAAGTGAGTTCTTTATTAATCGCTTCGATATTGACATCCGGACTTTCATGTTGCAATAAGAAATCAGTTAAGCCATTTTCATAATCTTTCATGAATGCCTGATATTCCGGACTGCTATTGTTTTCATAAGCAAGAGTCAAATTCGTTATTAATAAAGTAATTAACAATAAAATTTTTTTCATGGGTATCTCCAAGTCAATTTTGTATCATTTTACCATTTGCAGGATTTAACAACAATAGGACATCAGTCATGGAATTGCCGAGCAAGAATATCTTAGACTATCATTCATGAAAATTTTAACGGAATAATATGAAGAGCCTCTAACCTCAAGTCAACAAATGCTATAATTAACCGGATTAACTTGGATTTAATAAATATGACAGAAAAAATATTTCAGGAATACAAACTGAACTCGGAATTGACTTTAACAAACCGAATCGTAATGGCACCTTTGACCAGATGTTTTGCTGATGAAAAACTAGTGCCAACACAACAAATGGTTGATTATTATGCCAGACGAGCCGATGTGGGTTTGATTGTTTCTGAAGCCACTATTATTGACCCGATTGCTCAAGGTTATCCAAATACTCCCGGGATTTTTTCTAAAGCTCAAGTCAAAGGTTGGAGAAAGGTGACAAAAGCGGTACATGAACGTGGAGGCAAGATGTTTTGTCAGTTATGGCATTGTGGTCGAACGGCTCATTCTTATTATTCCGGTAAACAACCGGTAGCACCTTCTGCTTGTGCATGGCATGGAAAAGTTCCTCGCAGCAAAGACTTGGAATACGAAATGCCTCGTTCTTTGACGACAAAAGAAGTGAAACGAACTATCAAAAAATATATCAAAGCTGCAAAGAATGCGATGAAAGCCGGATTTGACGGAGTGGAAATTCACGGAGCCAATGGTTATTTGATTGATCAGTTTTTACGTCAGGATACCAACAAAAGGGATGATCGATTTGGTGGGAGCACCAAAAAAAGAACCCGATTTGCATTAAGAGTTGTTGATGGAGTTGTCAATGCAATCGGTGCTGAGAAAACGGCTATCAGGCTTTCTCCGCAGGCTTATGTTCACTTGCAATACACCAAAGGTGATGAAAAAACCTATCGCAGACTGCTAAAAAGACTGAACAAAAGAAATATTTGCTATGTGCATTTGGGAGCTTTTGATGATACCCCAATTTATGATTACTTGGGTAACAGAAAAGCCAGCGAGTTTATCCGCCGGTTTTATAAAGGCACATTTATAGCTTGTGGAAGTTACACTTTGGAAATTGCTAAACAAGCTATTGAGCAAAATAAAGCGGACTTGGTTGCTATTGGCAGACCGATTATTGCTAATCCAGATTTTATAAAAAAAGCAAAATCTGGTGAGGAGATGGTTCCTTATGATATGCAGATGTTAAGGGAGTTGGTTTAACTTAATTATAGAGAAAAATTTATGAAACAAACTCACTATTTGACTTTTATTTTACTGATGCTTGTAATACCTTTGGTGCAATCAATTGAAAGTATTAATTTTTCTAATCGATTAGAATCCGTTAATGAACAGAAATCGGTAAAATCTCTTGTACATGATGCTAAACTATTGCCAGACCCATCGGGTTCAGGAGGTAATGGAGTGAGCTTAGGCTATAGTATCAGCATTGATGGTAACCGTGCTCTTGTGGGAGCTCCTAATCTGGAGAGTAGTGGTAGTGTATTTGTCTTTGAGTTTGATGGAAGCAATTGGAATCAGACATCCTCAACAATGGCGAATGGAGCTTAACAGAAAGAATAGTTAGGGAAGACCTGGGTGAAAACTCCCAGTTTGGTTGGACGGTTCATTTAAGTGAGGATTTTCTGCTGGTTGGTGCAATTAGTGCTGTTGATACTTGCTCCAATAAATCAGGTGCAGTAATAATGTATAAGCTTGAAGGAAATAATTGGAGAGAAAATTGCCGTTACAGTATTCAAGAAGATGGTGCAGCTTTCGATTATTTTGGTTATGCAGTGAGTATGGATGAAGACAGAGTGGTTGTAGGTGCTCCGAATAGTGATGGAGTAAAAAAAGAACAGGAGTAGTAAATATTTTTGATTTCGACGAGACCGGTTGGAGAAATGTACAAAGACTGTCAGCACCGGATTCGGAAGAGTATGATGAGTTTGGATATTCAGTCAGCTTGCAAGGGAACTATATTGTGGTAGGAGATCCCTTTACCGATAATCAAGGAGGTAATTCTGGTTCGGTTTATGTTTATGAACTGAAAAATTATAAATGGCATTTCATACAGAAACTGATTCCGGATGAATACTACGAATATGATAATTTTGGTATATCCGTAGGTATTGATGCTGATACGATTGTAGTTGGTGCTAATAGAACAGAGGTCTATGGGGATGGCGCTGTATATGTTTTTAAATTTAATGGTAGTGAGTGGCAACAAGTTCAGAAATTGTACGCCCAGGATGGAACCGGTGGCGAGAATTTCGGGGTTTCAGTAAGCATTAGTGACAACCGAATACTGATTGGTGACGATTTAGATGATGATTTAGGGTTTAATTCAGGTTCGGCATATATTTTTGAATATAATGGAAATCAATGGATTCAATCCAAGAAATTATTACCATCAAAAGGTGAAACCAGAGGAAAATTTGGAAATTCGGTTCACATATCAGGAAATCAATTAATTATCGGATCTGAAAATAAAACAGTATCTGAGTATTATGGTGCCGGATCAGCATATATTTTTGAATATAACGGCAGCAGTTGGATAGAGAGTAAAGTATTAAATGCTCAAGACCCACACAACAATGATAATTTTGGGAGTTCTGTCAAGATTATCAATGATAACGTAATAATTGGTTCGAGATTGAGAGATGAGTTTGGAGTCAATTCTGGAGCCGTTTATTATTACAATTTGGTTGATTCTGAGTGGAAATTGATGAAAAAGTTTCTTCCGGGTGATGGTGGAGGACTCGATTTTTTTGGCAACTCAGTTGATGTTTTTGGTGATAAAGTGATTATAGGTGCATATGGAAATAATGATAATGGGAATGACTCAGGATCAGCTTACATTTTTGATTTGAGTAATATTGATAAAAAAAATGATGAGAGAAACCTCATAATGAGTAAATAACTATGTCAAAAAAACACATCGTAATTGTTGAAGATGAGCCGAGCATATTGGCTAACTACCAAGCGGCTTTAACCCGTCAGGGCTATCATGTGAGCGGTTACATGGAGCTCAATCAGGCAAAAAACGCCTTGTCACAGAATTTGCCCGAAATGGTGATTATTGACATCGGTTTGGGTGATGAACCGGATGGCGGCTTTGAACTTTGTCGTTTTATTCGCTCTCAATCTGAAAGCATTCCGCTGATGTTTCTGACTGCCAGAGATGATGAAATCGATATGGTTTCCGGCTTGCGTTTGGGAGCGGATGATTATCTCTCCAAAGATATATCTTTACCGCACCTGCTCGCCAGAATTGCAGCATTATTCCGCCGTCAGGATTTGGTGCAAAACAAAGAAGAAAATGATGTGATTGTGCAAGGTGACTTACGAATTCTGACGGATAACTTGCAGATTTTCTGGAAAAATGAACCTATTGATTTAACGGTGACCGAATTCTGGATGGTTGTTTCTTTAGCCAGACATAAAGGGCATGTCAAAACCCGTGATCAGCTGATGAATGACGCCAATGTTTATGTTGATACTTCGACGGTGACATCACACATCAAACGAATTCGTAAGAAATTTATAGTTGTTGATTCCGAATTTGATTGCATCGACACCGTGCATGGCATGGGTTATCGCTGGAAAAATTAGGGACTCGGGTGAAATTAAAATATCAACTCTTGCTTCTTGCCTTATTGAGTTTGGTGTTCCCTTTTAGCGGTTGGATTGCTCTTAAAAGCGTTGACACACAATTTCGCCAGGCATTGGAACAAACCGCAAAGAATTCATTGCTATCGCTGAAAGCATCTGTTCAGCAAATTATTAAAAACAACCAGGATTATGAACTGCACGGCTTAATTCCGGTCGATGCTGAAAAAATTATCCTTGACGGTGATGATAGCGATTGGTTGGATAACAAGGCTTATTTGTATGGACAAACTGACAAACTCTCAGCAAAACTTGCTGTCTCTGGAGGAAAATTATATTTGTACCTTGAAAGCCATGATAAGACAGTTGATATTCACTCTCTTGATAACTCAAATAACGATGAACTCATAATTGCCGTTGCCAATAATCGAGGTTTGTACAAGTACAGTTTTTTCAGGCAGGCTGAAGGCTGGGTTCTTTCCGCATCAGGTTCAAATGAGCGTCCCGATTATAAAGCCTATTGGCATGAAAAATCCGACGGATATGCTTTGGAAATGGAATTGGCAGGAACTGATTATCATCACTTGGGTTTTGTGACAGTGAATCGTAATAAACAGCAAAAACATTTAGCAGGGACACTAGAGTCCTCAGGTGAAAATTTAAAACTAATTCCTTTAGTTTCTCTTAATCAGGAGCTGGCAGAGACGATTCATAATATTACTTCTGATAACAATATGTTTGTAATCAAAGATTCAGAAAACCGCGTCATTTATCAAAGCAATAAACTTCCCGATAATCCCACAGTTTCGGCATGGCAATGGTTGATTACTCCAATTTATCAATGGTTGTTTGGAATAGTAGAAGATAATGGTCAGAACAATTGGTTTTATCGTCAGGAAGACGGTATGGCGGGAGTGAAATACAGTATTAGTGAGAATGGAATCACTTATGAATTACAGAGTATGCTTCCTCAGGGACAACAGAATATGATTCAAACGCTGTTGAAAGCGGCTATATTGATGATTCTGGTTGTATTTGTGATAATGATTGCCTATTTGATTTATTCATTAGTTTTGGCATGGAGAATTAAACGACTGAATCGGGCTTTACAAACGGTACTTGATGATTCCGGCAGGTTGAATATTTTGATGCCTTCCAACAAATCCGGCGATGAAATTGGACAGTTGTCACGCGGAATTGAGTCCATGCTTTCAGAAATGCGGGAATACACTCAATACCTCAAAGAATTGGGTTCAAGGCTTTCTCATGAAATGAAAACTCCATTGGCGATTGTACAATCCTCTTTGGATAATTTGGAGTTGGAGTACAACGAGGACTTCCTCGCCAGAGCGAAATCAGGAACACACCGTCTGAAATTCATCCTCAATCAATTGAGTGAACTGAGCAAATTGAAATATACATTGGAAAACACACCGAAAGAGCGTTTTAATATCAGTTCACTATGCAATCAGCTTGGAGAATCATACAAAAGTTTTATACCACAACTGCAATTAAATATTTGCCGGGAAGATGTTTTCGTCGATGGTTCTGGTGATTTAATAGCACAAATGATTGATAAAATTATTGAAAATGCTGTTGATTTCACACCGAAAGACGGCGCGATTGAATTGAATCTGAAGAGAGAAAATAGGACAGTCACTTTGAGTGTTATTAACTCCGGTTCGCAGCTTCCGGAGGGTCAGGTGAACATTTTTGATTCATTAGTGAGCAATAGAGACAAGAAAAGTAAAAAATCACATCTGGGTTTGGGATTGTATATTTCCCAACTGATTGCCAGATACCATAATAGTAAAATCATTGCTGAAAATTTGGATGATGAAAACAAGGTCAAATTCAGCCTGAGTTTGGACATTGTCAATCAACCAGACTAGCTTTCGCATCGTTTTTCGATTCTGACAATTATTACTAACCGCCTATTTCAATCGTTTTAATTCATTGTATAATACTGAGAAAGATATTTATTGGAGTTTTCTATGGGAATTTTTGACAAACTATTTGCCGAATTAATTGACATCATTGAATGGACTGACGATACCTCAAACACGTTAGTGTATCGTTTTCCCCGCTATGGCAATGAAATTAAAAACGGAGCAATGCTCACCGTGCGTGAAGGTCAGATTGCGGTTCTGGTCAATGAAGGTGAAGTTGCTGATGTGTATGAACCCGGTTTGTATAAACTGGAAACTGCCAATATGCCGATACTTTCCACATTACAAGGCTGGAAGTATGGTTTTGAAAGCCCTTTCAAAGCGGAAGTTTATTTCTTCAATACCACACAATTTACGGATATGAGATGGGGATTAAGAAATCCTTTAATCATGCGTGATTCTGAGTTTGGAGTGGTGAGACTTCGTGCTTTCGGGACTTATGCTTTCAAAATTTCGGACGTAAAAACGCTTTTAACTGAAATTGTGGGAACGGACGGACACTTCACTGTGGAAGAAATTTCCGACCAGTTGCGTAACCTAATGGTTTCGGGTTTTGCGAATATTGTTGCAGAATCAAAAATCTCGATTCTGGATTTAGCCGGGAATTACGATAAACTCGGTGGTATTATGACTGAATACCTTGATCCCGAATTTAATAGTTTTGGATTAACACTGACAAAATTTCTGATTGAAAATATCTCTCTGCCTGAAGCAGTGGAGAAAGCCTTAGACGAGCGTTCTTCGATGGGTGCGGTTGGTGATTTGGATAAATTTACCAAGTTTCAAGCAGCTCAATCCATGCGTGATGCGGCACAAAACCCTGGTGGCGGAGCCGGAGCCGGGATTGGAATGGGTATGGGATTTGCCATGGCTCAATCATTTGGTGAAGCCTTATCCAATCAAAACAAACAAAAACAAAATCAGGATGTGCCGCCACCGGTTCCTGAAATTGAGCATTTTTATATTGTTTCAGATGGCCAAAGAGCAGGGCCGTTTAATTTGGCAGCGATTGCGGAATACATCAAAAAAGGCAACATTACAGCGGATACTTTGGTGTGGAAATCAGGAATGGCTGATTGGCAGGCTGCCTCTGAAGTTCGTTCGATTGCTTCAATGCTAAATTCTGAGCCGCCACCGATTCCAAAATCGTAAATTATGACTGAACAAAAGGCTGTTGAACATTTTCAGTTCGGCTGTAAGCAATGTGGTTATGAACTGGATCATGAAATTGGTCAAAATTCGCTGGTTTGCAAATCCTGCGGAGCGGTTGAACCGATTGAAGTAAAAACATTCAATGTGTTTCACTCAAAGCCGTATGAATCAACAGTTATGGAGCTTGTTGGTGATGAACCCACTGATGTTCATCACCACGTTCAGTGCGACACCTGTGGAGCGGGATTCGATTTGCCGGAGAATGTTCATGCCGATGAATGTCCTTTCTGTGGTAGTAATGTCATTGTTCCGGTGGGATTACAAAGACAATTAACACCTGATGCTGTTTTACCGTTTGATATCAAAGAAGAACAAGCCAATAAATCTTTTAAAGATTGGTTGCATGGATTGTGGTTTGCTCCCAATTCATTAAAACGTCTGGCGATAAAGAAACATCCGATTCAGGGGACATTTATTCCTTATTGGGGGTTCGATGCGGATACTTACAGCACCTACACTGGACAAAGAGGTGACAATTATCGCACCACGCAAACCGTGGTTGTTAATGGTAAAACGGAAACCAGAACAGTGACAAAAATTCGCTGGAGATTTGTGAGTGGTGCAGTGAGTAATGATTTCAGCAATGTGTTAGTCCCTGCCAGCGAAGTGATTTCCAACAAATTATCGGCTTCAATGAAAAAATGGAATCTGGAAAAATCCAAAGTTTATAACCCCAAATATCTCAGTGGCTATCGTTCCGAGCTTTATCAGGTGGGCTTACCCCGAGGATTTGGCAAGGCCAAACAAATCATGGAACAAGTGATTCGCAGTCTGATTCGCAGAGATATCGGCGGTGATCATCAAAGAATCAGCACAGTGAGCACGCGTTACAGTGATGTCGGTTTTAAACTGATGTTGATGCCGTTGTGGGCTTCGGCTTTTTTATACAATAGAAAAACCTATCAATTCATTATCAATGGACAAACCGGTCAGGTAAAAGGTGAAAGACCTTATAGCTGGATAAAAATTACCGCTTTTGTCGTAACATTGTTGACTGTTATTGGTGGGACTATTTATTATTTCAATCAGAAATAAATTCAATCCGTTCAATTCGTATGAGTCAGTCATTACAAATCATCTTGATGTTGAAGAAAACACTGAAAGCCAAAGGCATTAAATATGCTGATGTTGCCAATCATTTGTGTGTTTCAGAGTCGAGTGTAAAAAGACAATTCACACAAGGAGATATTTCTCTGAATCGATTGGAAAAGATTTGTGACTTTGCAGGGCTTGATATTGCTGATTTACTCGAATTGGTACAAATGGAAGGTACAAAACTCGAGCAATTAACCATACAGCAAGAAAAGAAAATAATCTCCAACCCCAAATTAATGCTGGTTACGGTTCTGGTTTTGAATAATCTGACATTTGAAGAAATTTATGCCATTTACAATTTTGAAGAAGCGGAACTGATAAAAATTCTCCTAGAATTGGAAAAGCTGAGATTGATTGAATTGCGTCCGGGGAATAAAATTAAACCTTTAATCAGTCGTACCTTTGAGTGGCAAAAAAACGGACCGATACAAAGCTATTTTGAGGTTCATATTCAGGATGATTTTTTTGATTGCAAATTCACTTCGCCCGGAGAATTACGAATTGTTATCAATGGCATGTTGTCGAGAAATTCTGTGGCTTCGATTCATAAAAAAATACAGCAACTCTCTAAAAATTTCAGTGATTTTGCCTATAAAGATCAGAATCTGCCATTGCAACAACGATTCGGCAGCACATTGGTGATGGCGATAAGACCATGGGAGTTGCCGGAGTTTGCCAAATTCAGGCGTGAAAAAAACAACAAGGTGTTTCGTTAATGGCATCTTATGCAATCGGAGATGTTCAAGGGTGTTACGAGTCCTTGTTGAAACTCATCAAAAAAATCAACTTCGACCCTGAGAAAGATAAGTTGTATTTTTGCGGTGATTTGGTCAATCGCGGGGGAAAATCTCTGGAAGTTTTACGCTGGGTTTATGCCCATCGCGAGAGTTGCAAGGTGGTTCTTGGCAATCACGATTTGGCGTTGTTGGCGCAGTACTATGTTCCTGAATTGCGTAATAAACGACATAAAGAGTTTAATAAAATTTTCAAAGCGACTGATTGTGAAGAACTACTGGATTGGTTAACCCATCAAAAATTATTGATTCATAAGAAAAAATTCAAAAAAGTCATTGTCCATGCGGGGATTTATCCAAAGTGGAATTTAAAAACAGCTAAAAGAGAAGCGAAGTATGTGGAGTCTATTTTAAAGAACAGTCCGTTACACTTCTTCAAAAACATGTACGGTTCCAAACCAAACCATTGGAAAAAATCATTGCAAGGGATGGATCGAGCCCGTTTTATTGTCAACAGCTTTACACGCATGCGATATTTATTCAAAAACAGTGGTCTGAATTTTCGTGCCAAAGGCGGAATAAAAACCCATGAAAAACTGGTTCCCTGGTTTCTATACAGACAAAGGGTGAAAATTAAATCACAAATCGTTTTTGGTCATTGGTCGGCTCTGGGATTACATATTGACAAGGATTTTATATGCCTTGATTCGGGTAAGGTTTGGGGCGGAAAGCTCACAGCTTTGAAATTGGCAAAATCGGTTAAAAAGTCCAAGCATATTTATCAAGTTTAGCTTAAGATAGATTTATGAAAGTTTTTGCCCCCGTTTCAATTGGAAATTTTTCAGTTGGCTTTGATTTATTAGGTCTTGCAATCACGCCGGTTGATGGAGAGTTGTTGGGAGATATTGTTGGTATCGAAGCGGCTGAGCATGATGAAGTTCTTTGTAGTGGTCCTTACGCCAATGTCCTGCCGGAAAATCCGCAAGATAATTTGGTCTCTTTTGCCTTGGAATTATTTAACGCCAAACTTAAAGAGGCTGCACCAAAAAAACTCAAACCGGTTCGTTTGAATCTGGAAAAACGCTTGCCAGTTGGGAGTGGTTTGGGTTCAAGTGCATCTTCAATCGTTGCCACACTTTTTGCTCTAAATTTGTTTTACGATAAAGAGTTTTCGGTTGATTTTCTTCTGGAAATGGCAGGCGAACTGGAAGGAAAAGTCAGTGGTTCGGTTCATTATGATAATGTGGCTCCTTGTTTTTTGGGTGGCTTGCAGCTCATGACAAGTAACGAAATCCTGCCTTGTGTTTCTGTTCCATTTCCCGAGCATTGGGAACTGGTGGTTAGTTATCCCGGAATTAAAGTTTCAACGGAAAAAGCCAGAGACATATTGCCTAAACAGGTTGATATGCAAACCGCGATTCGTTTTGCTCAGAATTTATCAGTTTTTGTTCATGCTTTAAATAATGAGGACGACAAATTAGCCGCAGCTATGTTGTATGATGTGATAGCCGAACCGCATCGGAAATCATTGATTCCCGGATTTGATAATTATAAAGACTTTGCCAAAAGCGTTGGAGCTTTGGGTTTCGGAATATCGGGTTCCGGTTCAACCGTTTTTGTAGTTTGCGACAATCGCATTGTTTCCAAAAGAGTTCAAAATTACGCTGAAAGTCACTTCTGCCAAAAAGGCGGATTCAGCCATATCTGCAAAGTGGATGACTTCGGTGTACGAGTTGTTGATGATGTAATGGCAGAGGAATGAATAATTCACCATAAAGGACATGAAAGTAAAGAATAATTCTCAAGCTAGCGATGCATTTCATGGTAAATAAAAAAATTATGAAATTACACAATTTAAAACACCCAGAGCAAAAAGTTAATTTTAAGCAAGCTGTTATTGAAGGAATTGGCAAAGACAGGGGTTTGTTTTTTGTCGATAATTTCAAACCAATGTCAAATATTGATGAATTGCTGGAGATGGATTTTGTCACTCGTAGCAGCCATATTCTTCATCATTTAATTGATGGGGAATTGCCATTGGAGCAAGTTTCGCAAATGGTTGAGCGTGCATTTAATTTTGAAGTTCCGATTGTCAAAGTTGAAAATAATGTGGCAGGACTGGAATTGTTTCACGGACAAACTCTAGCGTTTAAGGATTTTGGCGCAAGGTTTATGGCTCAATGCATCGCTGCATTTAATGATAAAAATCATGTCACCATTCTAACAGCGACATCCGGGGATACCGGAGCAGCAGTCGCTCATGCTTTTTATAACATTGACGGAATCAAGGTTAAAATTCTTTATCCCAAAGGCAAAATTTCAAACTTACAGGAAAAATTATTTTGTACTTTGGGAAAGAATATCGAAACCTATGCTATTGAAGGAGATTTCGATGATTGTCAGAGAATGGTCAAAGCCGCTTTTGATTCGGATGAAATTCGCCAGAAACACAATCTGACTTCGGCTAACTCAATCAACATCAGTCGTTTGTTAGCTCAGGTTTGTTACTATTTTGAAATTGCATCCCAATGCAAAGACAAAGAACTGGTGGTTTCCGTTCCCAGCGGTAACTTTGGGAATCTCACCGCCGGATTGATTGCGAAAACAATTGGAGCACCAATCAAACGCTTTGTGGCTGCGACCAATTCCAATGACACCGTTCCGCGATTTTTAATCAATAAAGTCTGGCAACCGAATAAAACAGTCGAAACCGCATCTAATGCCATGGATGTCAGTGACCCGAGCAATTGGCCACGAATTATATCATTGTTTAATGACAACTTGGAAGATTTGAAGTCAGTGATTACCGCTTCTATCAAAACTGATGAACAAACTTTCCAAGCGATGAGACAATTGCAACAGCTGAATTATATTGCCGAACCACACACGGCGATTGCCTATGCAGGACTTGTTGATACTTTAAAAGATGGCGAATACGGCGTGTTTGTTTCAACTGCGCATCCGGCAAAATTTATTGAAACAGTGGAAGAGGTTTTGAGTATCAAATTGCCGGTTCCTGAAGCTCTTGAAAAGGTACGAAATTTACAGAATTTATCAGTAACCATGACCAATGATACAGGTAAATTCAATCAAATGTTGTTAGAATAAATAAGTTATTTTTTAAAATTATTAGAGGAAAATTATGAATAATGTCAGACAAATTCAAACTCACAATGGCGGGTTTCCGGTCAAGACAACGATATTAGTTGTTATTGTACTGTTGTTATTAATGTTCGGAACAAAACTTTACAAAACTGTTCCTGTAGGTCATGTTGCAGTTGCTACACTGTTCGGAAAAATAGTTGATGAAAGCTATCCAGAAGGATTGCATTTTCCAGTCAATCCACTTTTCGAGTGGCATGAATTTGATGTTAGGGAAAAGACTCATTTGGAGAAAGCTCAGGTCCCCTCGCAGGACCAATTACAAACAAACATTGATGTCAGTATTCAATACAGACTAAATGGTGCTGAAGCGGCTCATATGTTACAATCCACTGGTGGCATGCAGCAGTTATTGGATGTACAATTAATTCCGAAATTACGTTCTTTATTGAGAGAACAGGGTAAAACTATCAAAAGAGCAGAAGATTTCTTTTTGGAAGAAACTCAGGATAAATTGCAAACCACAATTCTATCCGGTTTACAGGAGTATCTCGAGCCGAAAGGTGTAAAGGTTTCTGCTGTTTTGATTCGAGACATCACATTGCCGGCGTTTATTTCTAAAGCCATTGAAGCGAAAAAAGAACGGGAACAAGCCGTTGAAAAACAAAAAGCGGAATTGGAAAGATTTAAAACTGAACAACAACAAGTGGTCGCACAAGCCGAAGCTCAACGCCGGGCTGCCGAAGAGTTGGCACAACAGAAAAGAGTTTTGGCAGATGCCCAAGCCTATGAGATTGAAAAAATCAATCAGGCCATTGGTAGTAACCCAAGTTATATCAAGTTGCAATCTTTGGAAGCTCTGAAGAGCATCTCCAAAGATCCGGCATCGAAAGTTTATTTTATCGACAGTAATTCGTCGCAGCCGTTGCCGTTGATGCATTTGTCTGATAAATAAACTTTGAGAGATATATTTTGATAAATACGGCGTTATTATCCTCCTCGAATGGTCGCATATGTGATATATGCTCACATTCTGCGGGGGATAATGCCTTGTCTTTAACAAAATCTTTCGTCTCAAAATAACTCAAAACATGCCCCAAACTCTCAACCGTTGGGGAACTCTGTCATACTGAGCGAAGTGTGCACAGCACACGAAGTCGAATGTATCTCAAAAATTCGTCATGCCGTTATTTCAGCACCCTTCTTTTCGTTACTTTTGCTTGTGCGAAAAGTAACACAAAACACACCCCAAACTCTCAACCTACGGTTTCCCTCCATATTTATTCAAATTTGGCGTTTGCAAAAACTCACATTGCAAGCAATGCTCAGACACTTGCAAACGTATTTCCAAATTCTCAAAAATATCTCGGTGAGAGTAAAGGGGAATTATTGCTTCGTTTGGGGAATTTGTAATGTTTTCGGGCTTTGCGTTCGGGCGGGTTTCGGAATGCAAAGTTTCAGTTGATTACTAAAGTTCATTAGAAGGACAAAGCTCCAAGTTTGCACATCACCGCGCCTGACGCAAAAGCCCTTTATAGCCAGTTTTTTTAATATTTGGTTTCAAGTTTCTCAATTATATATTTTGTAAAGTCGCCCGATTTAGCCATATTTATTAAGTTCGCAGATGTATTTACTGTTTGAAACTCATTAATTGTATGTGTTAAAAAATCAAGGCTTTCATTGAATTTAGACTGGTCAAATGCTGTCAAGTTAAAAGTTGCCAGTTCATCAAAAGTTATATTGTTTATGCTTAAAGATAATTTTGAACTTATCCAAGCTAAGTGTAATTTGAAATTTGATGTCATTCCTTTTTTGGTTTGATCTGAAATGTTCAACCAATAGTCATTTGATTTTTTATTTATTAAACAACAATTTAGATAACCTTCATAATTTTTTGAAGGATCAAAAATTTGATTGTATGTTTTATCATCTTTTAAAAGTGAAGTAGGCTTCGCTCTGGCGGAATGTGGATCATTGAATACAATTGCTCGAATTGCTTGTGCAGTATATTGTATGCTAAATATTTTTGATGATGGCTTACCTTGGTTCTTATAATAATTTTTCCTTCTGTCATAAAAGTAGCCTTTGTTATAGAAGAATATTTCTAAGTTCCTTTGTGTTGATTCTGTTGCACGCAATAAAGTTGCAGATACTGGGTTTTGACTATTTGTTGATGCAATTATATTGTCTATCGTTTCTTTATTATTATTAATTATCACTTTGACTAAAACCGATCTTTCGTCCGTTGTGTCACCATTGTGACTATTGAAAATTGAATATGACGTTTGAAGCCCATTAACTATTTGAACATTTTCAATTGCTAATTTTTTTCCAACTTGGTTTGGTGATTCTGCAATTATTGTAATTCCATTATTTAACCACCAGAAATCTTTTTCTTCTATAGTTTCAATTGTAGATTTAATTTTTTTATTTACATCTACTTCCCCTTGAAAGTGTCGTATGTTGCTTTCGAATAAGTCGTCACGAATCTCTAAATTTTCAGACGTTAGGAAACTTTTATAATCTGCTAGTTTCACCATTCCAACATAACCAATTCCGAACTCCTTATAACTTGTCGAAAGTGGCTGTTCTTTAAAATCTAAAGTCAATCTATTCGTCTTATGTGCTTGATATAATTTTAGTAATTCTGAACAGCTATAATTTGAATATGTTATATTCTCATTAGAAAAAATTCTCTTTGTTAGTGTTTTTAACTGATCAACTTTACTGCTAAAAGCTCCATTAACTTCAATTTCAGTTGCATTGCATGCATAAATGAAGTCAATATAAATTTTACCACCACTTATTGCAGTTTTTTGCCAAACCTGGTTGACTAATAAAGCCAGTGTTACCAAATCTGCATTAAATCTTGTCAACAAGGCTGTTTCATTTTTTTCTAAATCGAACAATTCCGGTAAAGTTGTAATTAACTTGTCTAATGGAGCTTCCTTAAAGGAGTTCTCCTTTTTACATTGCGAGATAATAAATCGACTGTTGGTTTTATTTGAAAATGTGTATTCAGACAATTCATCAATTGACTCAATTACTTCATCATCGATTAGGACAAGTATTGAATCAATTCCTCCATCATTTCCACCGTCAACAATTGAGTTTAATATGTTTTCATAACTCAAGTCGTAAACTTTTGTCGTTTGAGTCAAACTAAATAATTCAAATATTTCGCTATCTTTTAAATCAATTTCATTAGCAGTTTGGAATTGGGTTAAACAGCCTTCTAGTATAATTCTATTATTACTCATTTGTTGTGTTGTTTTTCGTTTTAAAATTTGCCATAAACCGAAATATACGTAACTCCGTATATCAGGATTTATAAATATGCATATATTGCGAAATTTAGAAGAATATACGCCGTGTTTCCCTAACCAGACTTTGTGAATTGAAATTTGAAAGCGTGGTTGGGATTTATCTTTATTTTAGTATGAGTTTGAGAAAAAGGCTATAGAAATTTTATTCTTGCTATGTACACTTCGTTTAATATGATGAGGTTTTACCGGATTTCCAATCAAGTTGGAAATGACAATCCTTTCCAGAAGAATTTTTACGCTCCTTTTGCACGAACAAAAGGAGTCAATAAAATATGTTAAACTATTTTCCTTCAAGACCTTTATGCCCTTCATGGTTTTTTCTTTTAACTTCCTGTAACATATCTGTTAAGTCTTTCAGGTAAAATAAACACATGAAAAAACTCTCTAATTTAAAAGTCCGTTTTGTCGGGGCAGGGAATATGGCGACCAGTTTGATTGGTGGTTTAATCAATCGTGGGTTTTTGCCGAGCCAAATTACTGCCAGTGATTCGGGTGGGCATCAACGGCAGGTTGTGACTGAAAAATTCGGAGTGAAGACTTTTAGTGATAATAACGAACATTTTGGCATTCCGGATGTGGTGGTTTTGGCGGTTAAACCACAAATTATGAAACAGGTGGCATTGGATGTCGCTGAAAGCGTGATTGAAACCGGTGCTTTGGTGATTTCGATTGCTGCCGGAATTAAAGTCGAGCATCTGGAGCAATGGATTTCAAAAGATATTCCAATTGTTCGATCCATGCCGAATACTCCGGCTTTGATTGGAGAGGGAGCCACCGGACTTTTTGCGAATGCGAATGTTAATCGTGAGCAAAAACATCTCACTGAAGCGATTCTGGACTCGGTTGGGATTTCGCATTGGGTCGATGAAGAGTACAAAATTGATGTGGTCACTGCGTTATCGGGAAGCGGTCCGGCTTACTTCTTTTTGTTTATGGAGTACTTGCAGAAAACCGCAGTTGAGTTGGGTTTGAGTGAAGAAGTCGCTGCCAAACTCACCGAACAAACGGCTCTGGGTTCTGCGATACTGGCGCAGAGATCGCAGGATGATATTACGGTTTTACGTCAGAAAGTCACTTCACCCAATGGTACAACTGAGGCAGCTTTGAAATCTTTTCAAGCCAATGATTTTGCAAAAATCATCAATCAGGCAGTTAAAGCTGCCAATCACAGATCACAAGAGTTATCGGAGGATTTTTGCTGATGAATGTCCATTTGGCGATTTATGATACCAAAAGCTCCGGAATTGCCAGCGCAGCATTGGAGTTGAAACCCGAAAAGGTTATCTTGCTTCACGGTAAGAGACATGATGTGGAAGGTATTAAGTCGGTTCTAAACTCTCGTGGAATTGTTTGCAGAAGCCACATGGTTTCATTTGAACCGGAGCAAATTCGTACGGTTATTCAGCATATTTTTGATGAAAACAAGGACAGCAATCTGGTTTTTAACGCCAGTTGTGGTTACCGAATTATGGTTCTGGTGGCGTTGCAGATGTTTATGGACAATGGCATGGAATCATTTGTGGTGGATAAATTCACCAACACTTTGCACTGGCTTTCTCCAAATGACCGAGATGCAATTGGCTTGGGGAGTCGATTAAAAATCAGTGAATTTCTGAAATTATTTTCCACACAGATTTTATCCAAAGGTTCTAATTTTGTTGAAAATCATGGCAGGCAGGAACTGACACACTGGCTGATTGAAAAGATTGATCATTTTGGCTCTGCTTTAGCATCGTTAAACCATATCGCCATGCGTGCTGACCTCAGTCTTGAGTTTCACTTTGATAAGGGTTATTCCCGTAAGTCGAATTTAATGGAAATGCTCTCTCGGTTTCAGGAACAGGATTTATTGAAAGTGTTTCATAACAAGGTTGTGTTTAAGGATGAAGCCAGTCGTTTTTATGCCAATGGCGGATGGTTGGAGGACCATGTTTTTATGTTGCTCCATGAAATTCAAAAGAACAGAAGCAACATCAGTGATATCGCCAAAGGATTGGAAGTGGTGCGCGCCAAAGGAACGGTTAAGAATGAAATCGATGTGATTGCAATGGCAAACAATCGTTTGCATATTATCGAATGTAAAACCCGTCGTTTTACCAAACGCAACAATGACAACACTCCGGGTTCTGAAGCCGTTTACCGACTTGATTCTCTGAAAGAATCGTTGGGTGGTAGTTCGGGCAAAGCGATGCTTGTCAGTTACCAGAAACTCAGTCGCTATACTTTGGAGCGAGCTCAGGATATGGGTGTTTATTGCTGTTCACACAATCAGCTGAAAAACTTGAAAGAACACCTTTATCGTTTTATTGACTCCGAGGACTGATTACAATTCAGACAGAATTTTATGCAATTTTTCCGGTAGCTCTGCGGAAACGATAATTTTTTCATCATTATCTGTAAATTCAATGCTGGATGCATGCAGGAATAATCTTTTTAAACCCAGCTTTCTTAGTTTTTGATTGAATTTTTCATCGCCATAGCGGATATCTCCGGCCAATGGATGTTCCATTGCCGCAGCGTGAACACGAATTTGATGAGTGCGCCCGGTGACTAATTGACACTCCAGCAATGTGGATTTAATTTGTCTTTGATAAAATTCAGAAACTCTGAAAAGAGTTTTGGCATATTTTCCATCTTCACTGACAGTTACGGTTCTTTCACCGCCGGAGCGAGTAGTGACATCCAAGGGCAATTCCACTTCAAAGTTGTTTTTAATCACACCTTTAACCAATGCCAGATATTTTTTTGTAATATTGTTATCCTTAGATTGCTGATTAAAATCATTTAACGCCTGACGATTTTTTGCCAGCACCACACATCCCGAAGTTTCACGATCCAAACGGTGAGCCAGTTGAATTTCAGTCTCAGGAAAAAGCTCTTTGCAAACTTCAATCAGCCCCACTTTGACACCGGTTCCGGAATGCACAGCAAGGCCGCTGGGCTTGTTGACAACAAGAAAATTATTGTTGGAAAAAATGATGGAGTCTCTGACAGCTTTAAGCAGATTTTCACTGATGAAAAGTTCCTGATTTTCTCCTAAAACGAATGGTGGTACTCGCACCAAATCACCGACTGTTAATCTGGTTGTTGGTTTGCTGCGTTTGCCGTTGATTCTGATTTGACCTTTACGAAGTAATTTGTAAATATTTGATTTGCTTAAATCTTTTAAAGTTTTTAATAAAAAATTATCAATCCGCTGACCATCTGTGTCTGAATTGATTTCAAAGATATTGTTTTCCGTTTTATGTTGCATAAAAGCAATATTTAATTTGTAATGAAATGTTGAGAAATGTTATCATTCCAAGCGCTTGATGAATAGAAATATCAGCAAAAGATTAAAAAAGAATTATACGGGAATTTTCACAACAAGTTCGAGAGTTCCAAACACTCCGGATGAGTGATTTCGATAAAATATTTAAACTTTCAAGACAGGATGTCATCAACCCAAAGACACAGGTTGGCAGGATAAAACCCCATGCAGTGCAAAGTGAGAAAGTTTATGTGTTTTAAAATACGGAAACACTTTGGAATCCGGTTTTTTAAAATTGCAAACACACAAAATAATACCAAACAGATAGAATAGATGCTGTTGGTCATTGGAAAAAAAGAATATAAAAAGCTATTTTGGAAATGCTGGAAAAATTTAAAAAGCCTCATAAATCTTAAATATAACTGGATTTTGGAATTTGTGGTGGCATTAGAATGGACGTATTTAAATAACCAAAATAAAAGAAAATATTGAGAAGTTCCAAGTTCCTGTGTGTTGCTTAATTACAGGAATTTACAATGAAAAGAATGCTTATCAATGCAACACACTCGGAAGAGATTCGTGTTGCCCTTGCCGATGGACAAAAACTCTTCAATCTTGACATAGACATCCCCGGTCAGGACAGAAAGAAAGGAAATATTTATAAAGGAATCATCACTCGGGTTGAACCCAGCCTTGAAGCCGCCTTTGTTAATTATGGTTCTGAAAGACACGGTTTTTTACCATTCAAAGAAATCAGCCGTAATTACTATACTGCAGAAACTAAAAACTCAAAAGACAGACCTTCGATTGCAGATGCCGTCAAAGAAGGCACTGAAGTCATTATTCAGGTTAATAAGGAAGAACGTGGAAACAAAGGAGCTGCTTTAAGTACCTATATCAGCCTTGCCGGTCGTTATCTTGTTTATATGCCGGAGAATCCAAAATCCGGCGGAATTTCCCGAAGAATTGAAGGTAAATCCCGAGCCGATTTAAAGAGTACTCTCAGTCAAATTAACCAGCCAAAAAACTCCGGAGTGATTGTTCGTACAGCTGGGATTGGCAGATCTGTTGAAGAGTTGGATTGGGATTTGAATTATCTGGATCAGGTGTGGACAGCAATTAAAACAATGGCTGCCAGTCGTCCGGCACCATTCTTTATTTATCAGGAAAGTGATATTTTTATTCGCGCATTGCGTGATTATCTGCGTCCGGATGTGGGTGAAATTCTGATTGACGATAAAGAAATCTATGAAAAAGCCAGAGATTTTATGCAACAAGTTATGCCTCATAACTTGAAAAAGTTATCGTATTATAATGACACAACACCGTTATTCTCACGTTATCAGATTGAAGGTCAAATTCAGTCTGCCTTTGCTCGTGAGGTGAGATTGCCATCCGGTGGCTCACTTGTGATTGATCACACCGAAGCAATGATTTCTATTGATATCAACTCTGCAAAAGCCACTCGTGGAGCGGATATTGAAGAAACAGCAACAATGACAAATCTGGAAGCTGCGGATGAAATTGCCAGACAATTGCGAATTCGAGACCTTGGCGGTTTGGTTGTTATTGACTTCATTGACATGAGAGATCACAAAAACCAGCGTTTGGTTGAGGAAAAACTGAACGAAGCGGTTGAAAATGATCGTGCAAGAGTTCAAGTTGGTAAAATTTCCCGATTCGGACTTTTGGAAATGTCACGTCAACGATTGAGGTCATCCATTAATGAGTCCAGTCAATTTGTTTGCCCGAGATGTTCAGGACATGGTTTCATTCGTAATATTGAGTCGCTGTCAGTTTCAATTCTAAGAATTGTAGAAGAAGAAGCTCAAAAACCGGAAACTGGAAAAGTCATTGCACAAGTACCTTCCAAGGTTGCAAACTTTATCATCAACGAAAAACGCACAGAACTTTTTGAGTTAGAGAAAAGACACAAAGTTCCTTTATTGATTGTTGCAAACGAATATTACCAAACCCCACATTTTGATGTGACACGATTGAAAAAATCCGAAGCCGGAAAAGTGGATATTAATAATCTTAAGTTGAACAAGCCTGAGAATGAAGAGGGTGCTGAAAGCAAATCAATGCAAGCTGTTGACAAAGTGGTCTCTAAAGCGGCTGTCGGCGTTTTAATTCCTGAAGCCCAAGCTCCTAAACCAAAAAATGGCTTTGTAAAGTGGTTGAAATCTTTATTTTCAAAAGATAACTCAAAAAACAAAAAGAAAAAACCATATCAAAAAGATAATAAAAACAGGAATTCCAAGCCGAAAAATAGAAAAGCTCCCCAGAATCGTAAACCGGCTACCACTCCAAATAACAATCAAAACACTCATCAAAACAATAAACCTAAAGGTGGAAGAAGAACTCCTTACAACAATGGAAATCGTAAGGATACAAAAACCAATAAGCCAAATACACAAGCAGATGCTCAGAATAAGGCTGAGAATAACAAGTCACCTGCTAACAAGAGGAAACCAAAACCGGCTCAAAAACCCAATGTGAAACAGCAAGATGTTCAGCAACAAACTTCTGAGCCAGCAGTATCCACAAAAGCGACTGAGCAAATCATGAAAAGACCTCTTGGTAGCGTGGCATCCTATGCAGCTCAAAAACAACAAGAGACTCAAAGTTCAAATTCTCAAAATGCGAATAAAGTGGATGTGGAGAATACAAATCCTTCCGTAAAAACTACTGACAAAATCGATCAAAGTTCACAACAAACGAGTCAATCTAAAGATCAAAAACAAAAGTCCACAAAACCAAATAGAAGAAATAAACCGACTAATACTCAAGCTGGCAAAACAGATAATCAGTCGGCAGCACCAAAAACTCAGACAGAGGAGACCAAGGTTGTAAATTCAGAAAAAGCAATGCCAAAACAAAATAATGAGCAAAGCAATACTACTGATAAGCCAATGACTGATAACTCTGGTCAAAAAGCGAGTGATAATCAAAAAGTCGGTCCTGAAAAAACTTTAGAAGTAAATAATCAGCAACCAGTCGAAAAAACAACTAAGAAAACGACAAAGAAAACAGCAAAGAAGAAAACCAGTAAAAAGGTTTCCAATAAAAAAGCTGAAAACACGAAGTCCTCGACTGAAGTTAAGAAGGACGAAAGCAAACCCGTAGAAAAAAATGAAACAACTGCAAAGCCCAATACTTCCAAAGAGGAAAAGCAAACTCAGGAAATCAAAAAACCAAAACCTGTGAAGAAAGTTGCTGACCCAACCAGCGGGATTAATTTCGATATATAGAAGCACTTGAATTTATTCGCACGACCCCAACTTAATTATTTCAATTCAAGTTGGGGTTTTTTATGCGCTATCAGAAAACAAAAGAGGCTTTAGCAAAACTTTCTCCTGTACAATATCGTGTCACTCAGGAAGACGCAACCGAACATCCTTGGACAGGGGAGTATGTTTCAAACAAAGAAGTTGGGATTTATGTCGATATTGTTTCCGGTGAGCCTTTATTTGCTTCAGCAGATAAATTTGAATCCGGTTGTGGCTGGCCGAGTTTCAGTCGGCCAATTATCACTGATAATGTGATTGAGAAAAAGGACTCCAGTCACGGAATGATTCGGACTGAGGTCAGAAGTCAATATGCAGACAGTCATTTGGGACATGTTTTTGACGATGGACCGGAAGAACTCGGTGGCTTGAGGTATTGTATCAATTCGGCTTCATTGCGTTTTATCCCAAAGGATGAAATGGAAGCTGAGGGTTATGGTGAATTTTTAGATTTGATTGAGGAATCAAAATGAATCAGCAAAGAGCAGTTTTAGCAGGTGGTTGTTTTTGGGGAATGCAGGAACTCATTAGAAGTTTTCCGGGTGTTTTATCAACCAGAGTCGGATATTCCGGAGGTGATGTTGTTAACGCGACATATAAAAACCATGGAAGCCATGCAGAGAGTATCGAAATATTATTTGATGCTGATGTCATCAGCTATCGCAAGATACTCGAGTTTTTCTTCCAAATTCATGATCCGACAACATCCGATCGTCAGGGAAATGATCTTGGAAGCTCTTATCGTTCAGCGATTTTTTACGAAAACGATGAACAAAAATCAATTGCATTGGACACCATAGCCGATGTAGATGCCAGTGGTCTCTGGCCTGGAAAAGTTGTCACAGAAGTTGAATCTGTTGGTGATTTCTGGGAAGCAGAACCGGAACATCAGGATTATTTACAAAGATTCCCTGAGGGTTATACATGCCACTTTATCCGACCGGATTGGGTGTTGCCCAAACGCAATCAAGACTAGTTTTAGTTTAAACTATTTGAAAGCAGTTTTTGCAAACGAGCTTCTTCTTTGTCTCCCCAGATAGAAGAAGCTTTTTGTTTTGCCGACTTTGCGAGTTCAATTGATTGATTGACTTGCCCATTAGCGTTCATGATTTCGGCCTCGAATAAATCAATCTGCCACCAATCCAGATTCATAATTTTTAATTCATTTAGAGTGTCAGAGGCTTCCGAGAGTTGATCGTTTTGTATATGTTGTTGTCCAATCTTTAGTAAAATATTTGCCGAAGCAGCATCATTCCCCATCGCTCTGGATAATCTTAACCTTTGTTTGTAGGATTCTTGTAATTCCAGTGTTGATCCATAAGACTCCAGATAAAAATTCTCTAAATCCAGCCAGTACATACGCATACGGCTGTCTTCACCGGACTTAAGGTAGGAAAATTCATCAAGCCAAACTTTGATAATATCTTTATCTCCTAGCTTTTGTTTACATTTCATCTGCACCATATCTATACTGCGACTGTTAAAATCATCGGGAAGTTTTGCAATTTTATCAAAAGTTGTTTGATAATCATTCTTTAGGAAATCAATATAAATTCCCAGTTTGGTCATTTCAAAATTTCTGGAATTGATTTTTGTTTCGGCAATATATTGTTGTAACTCACCATATACGCGTTCCAGAGCCGGGATATCTTCAGTCTCCAAATAGACGTCAGTCATGCTTAATTTGCTATCAATAATTCCGATACCATCATTGAGCTTTAGTTTGAACTCCAGTGATTCATTGAGTCTCTCAAGAGCTTCAGAATAACGTCCTTTTTTTGCCAGTAACATGGCATGTGCATTCATAACACTTGTGGCTTCTCTGTATTCTTGATTTTTATTGAATTGTTCATAAGCCTGACTAAACAGACTAATCGCTTTATCGGTATTTTGTAACCCTCTTTCAATTTGTCCAAGAAGATAGATTGCAGTTGGGTCATCAGTGTTATTATGTTTTCTGGATATAGTTAATGCCTCGGTTACCCACTTGCGCGCATTATCATAATGACCTAGGTTTTTTTCAACGATTCCCATATTAAGAGATGTTTTAATTAGAAACTTATGGTTGTTCAATTTTTTAGCAAGCTCATAACTTTTCAAATAGTAATGAGTGGCTTCATTGAACTCTCTCTGACGGAAATAGGCAACACCCAGAGAGTTATTGATTTCAAGTTCATTTGTAGGATCTTGAGGAAACTGGTCCAAGTTTTGTAATAAGTTCTGCAAATCGTCAATCGAGCCCTGATAATTGCTGAGTTTGCGTTTGACAATAGCTAATTCAATTTTCGCTGCAATCAGAGTCGGGTCTTGTTCGATTGCGAGCTCAAAGTATTTTTCGGCTTTATCAGCATATCCCTGAATTTGGTAAGACATTCCTCGTGAATAAAGCTCATTGGTAAAATCGTCTTCTGAAACGACATTTTCAATAGCGGTGGTGACTTGACCGGGTAATAATTGAGTGATTTGTTTCGCCATTTTTTGTGCTAAACCGCTGGGATTATCGCCTTCTATTTTGACTTCGGAGTAAACCCCTTTTGGATGATAAACGCTGTATCTGAGTACATAAAGTTTTTCATTATGTTGAGTCAGTACAGAACTGATGATGTAATCTGCATTAAATCGTTGTTTCAGTTTTAATAATTGCTCTTGAGAAATTGGGAATGTATCGGATTCCAGAATTTCTGTAGATTTTGCACTTTCCGAATCCGCCAGAAGACTGATATGAGTGCCTGACTCAATAACTTTGCTTGCCAAAGACATAAGACCTAGAGAGACCCAAGAATAAGACTCATCTTCAATTTTATTGGAAACCGGAAGAACCATAAGTCTATGATGAGATATTTCTTCAGGGGTTTCCTGATTCAGATAAACAAGCCCGATTCCGATAAACGACAATAATGTCAGAATTAATAGTGTGGTTTTAACAGAAATACTCCTGAACAAAGATGTTTGAACTTCATCAATATTTGTTTTTGAAGTTGTTTTAGATTCAGGTTCTTTTTCGATGACTGTTATGTCAGCGATAAACTTATATCCATGTCCGTGGATTGTTTGAATGTAGTTCTGTGGGTTCGATTCATCATTGAGTGCTTTGCGGGCTTTCATCACCGCTCTTGTGATCGCGGTTTCTGAAACCTCCACATTAGGCCAGATGGCATCCTGAAGTTCATCCTTGCTGATAGCCTTATTGGCATTCTCAATGAAGAAAATTATGACCTCATAGACCTTAGGTTCTATGACTAAAAGCTCTTTATTGAGATAAATTTCGCGTAAAGTTGTATTTATTTGAAAATTGTCAATTTTATAACTCATTGATTTTAAATGTTATTATTCTTCGTCATAAAACCGTCACAAAATCGTCAGTCAATCGTCAAGTATTCATTTGGCGAAACTGGAAAATGTGTCCCCAGGTTCAGCGAAAAAGTATCGCTGAGAAATAAATCTTATCACAACAAGGGGTAAATAAAATGAAAAAATTAACAATATTTATATACGGTATCTTATCTTATGTCATGTTCTTAGGCGTGTGTGTCTGGGGAATCGGTTTTATCGGTAATATAAAAGTCAGTAACTCACTGGATGCACTTCCAAACATTCCTTTTAGTCAGGCTTTGATGATCAATCTGGGATTGTTGGCATTATTCGCCATTCAACATAGTGTAATGGCAAGACCTGCTTTCAAAAAGTGGTTCACTAAATATATTCCAAATGCTGCTGAAAGACCAACTTATGTATTTTTGTCGAATGTGGCGATGGTCGCTATTTTCTGGTTTTGGGAGCCTATGGGCGGAGTGATTTGGAGCACAGAAAGTGAGTTTATCAAAAACAGTGTTTTGACATTCTATATGTTCGGTTGGGCTTTAGTTGTTATCGCGACATTCTTAATCGACCACTTTCATCTTTTTGGCTTGAAACAAATTTGGTGTGAGCTAAAAGGTCAAAAACTTCCTCCTGCAAAATTTGTAATGCCTTCGCTGTACAAAAGAGTCAGACATCCATTGTATGTTGGTTGGTTGATTGTGTTCTGGGCGACTCCGATTATGACAGTTTCTCATCTGGTATTTGCATTGATGTGTACGGCTTATATTTTGGTTGCAGTGCAATTTGAAGAAAAAGATTTGGAAGCTGAATTTGGCGAAAAATACAGACAGTACAAAGAGGCTGTGCCAATGATTATTCCTGCTTTAAAAGCAAGGAAGCTCACTGAAAAAGAATTGGTTTCAAAATCTTAAATATCAAAATTCTAAAAGGAGAATAACATGAAAAAAGTATTTACATTTATCGGTTTAATGTTGGCATCTGTTCATAGTTTGGCTGTTCCGGTTACTTTAGGAAACGACGCAAATTGCACTTACAACATCGCAAATACTAGCATTCAAAATTTGGTTGATGGTTTTGCCGGTGAAATTCGTGTAACCAAACAGATTGAAATTGTTGAGAATATTCAGATTGACAGGAGCATTCTTATTCAAGGAGGATATGAAAATTGTAATGATGCTCAGTTAGGTATTAAAAATGGTGTTACAACAATTAACGGCAACAATCAGGCTCCGGTAATAAGTATTTCTGATGGGAATGACCTTATAACAGTTATTATTGACAGCTTGAAGTTAAAAAATGGTGTTGGACTTGGTAGTCAACAAGGTGGAGGTATTTCGGTTAGAGAAACTAACAATAATGGTATAAAAATTGTTCTCAGAAGAAGTATTGTGAGTAATAATAATGGAAATTTTGGAGGTGGAGTTTTTCTCTATGGTCCCAGTGTTTCTCTAAGTCTCGAAGAATCAAAGATTTTGTCTAATGAAGCAGTTTACAATGGTGGTGGTATCTATTGTCATCAAGGATTTGTAAGACTTAGCAAGGATAGTGGAATCATATTAAATAGTGCATATAATTCATCAAATTCATACGGTCTAGGTGGTGGATTGTATGCCGGATCAGGTTGCGAAGTGGAAATTCGATCAGGCACCAGTGGTTCTTTGTTCAATTTCAAAGGCATTGCAGGAAACTCATCCAGTAATCATGGAGGTGGAATCTATGCTCAAGGCGGATCTGTTGTTAAACTACAAAGCTACTTAATAGATGAATTTATTAACATTACAGAAAACTTTGCAGATTCCAACTTTAATGGGAGTGGTGAAGGTGGGGCCGCGTATCTAACTGGTGCTGGAACAAAGCTGGAAGTTTATGGTGGTTTGATAAAAGAGAATTCAGCGGTTCATGGTGGTGGAATATCTGTTAATAATGCAGCAGAACTAATTGTAGGCAAGTTCAACGGAAGTTGCTGGAATCAAAAAAACTGCAATCAGATTGTAGCCAATGAGGCAACTACAAATGGTGGATTTGGTGGAGCAATTTACTCTATAGGCGGAAATATTGATATTTCTTACACGGATATTTCAGACAACCGTGCTGATAATGGAGTGGTTTTATATGCTGATTTTGGTGCAGACATCAAAGTGAGAGCATCAATGGTACATGATAATGGTGCAGGAAATGCAGACGGTTGGGAAGATATCTACAACTTTAGTATTCACAATAGCGATTTCATTATGAATCATGTGACCTCTGCTTACAACGATGTAATAGGGTCTTCGCTTCGAATTGATGGTGGTAGCTATACTTTGGAAAATTCAATTATCTATGATCCTGATCCGGGCGTTACGGCTTCAATGACTGGCGTCACTGGGATTGAAAACTGTCTGGTTGTAAATTCAAGCGACGGTTTGAATCAATTTACTCAATCATTAGTTGCTTTTCCTAACTTTATTGATGTTGTCAACCGTGACTACCATGTGCGTGGACATTCAGAAGCAGCTGATTTGTGCCCAAGTACAGTAAACTCATTGGATCAGGATTTTGAAGGGCAGAATATATGGGATGATCCGAGTCAGGTTAACATATTCGGCTTCAGAGATGCCGGAGCCGATGAAACCTATCTTTCAGATACTATCTTTGCAAGCGGGTTTGATTGATAAATGATTGTTAACCATGAAGAGCATGAAGTTATTGAAGGATATTAATCATACAAATTACAAAAATCTCAGTTTATAAAAACTTTATGTACTTCATGTACTTTATGGTGAAATCTAACTTTGTGGTTTTAACAAAAGCATTTGACCCACTAATCTGTTTTCTCTTTTTCAGGTTGGTGGGTTTTTGTTTGTACAATCCTCAATATAACAAGCAATAGATTGACGCTCTCAAATTTTAGCTTAGAATGATTCGATAACTATCTGTGTTATTTAGATGATTATCAATGTGTAAAGTAATAAAGGTTCTGTTATTTGGATATTTATCAATATCAATAGTGCAAGCAGATTCACTTAAAGTCCGTGACAGCCAAACTGGTGCATTGATTGATGCTGAAATTCTGATTCAATCAATTGATGCCAATGATTTAACTACTGAAGATTTAAGGAATATCAAACTTGGTAAAAAGCCATTGGCTGATATTTTAATACTCAATTCAGAAGTTATCTATACACAAAAAACTGCCGTTCAATTATCACCCGGTTCTGATTTTCGTCTGCTTACAGTCTCAGCTGATGGTTATAAAACTTTACAAACTTACATAAATGCAAACTCGAATGTTGTGCTTGAGCAAATAATGCTTGATCAATCAGTATATGAGCCGAAATCTAGAAATCTCTGTGAAGATTCAACTCTCTGTGGTTATATTTATGATAAAAATTCCGGTATGCCTCTGCGCAATGTGGCTATTAGTGTTAATAATGATTCAGATAAAACGGAAACTTATACAGATGATTATGGTTTGTTTTATTTTAGTGAAAAATTACCGGAAACTATTGAGATTTTAATACAACAGCAAGGTTATCAATCTCAATTATTGACAGAGGTTGGTACGGGTTCATCATTGCAAATGGTGATTGAACTCGATGCTGGAAGTGGCATTAAAAAAATAGATATGACACACCCTCTGAAAAAAGGTGGATTTAAAGATAGAAACTCTCAATGGGTTAGAGCAAAGCTTTCTCATCAACCAAGTGAATATAACTTACCCGTTATTCTTGAAAGATCATCCGGTGCGGTTTATCTTGAACCTCCGGCCAGTATTCGGGTGGGCTTTAGCAGTACAGGCGGAACTTGTTGCGGTTCCAATTGCTCAACCAGTCAGGTTTACTCGCTGGAAACTTATGTTCAGCGAGGTCTGGATAATGAGTGGATTTCATCGTGGGATTCCGACAGTTTAAAGGCTGGCAGTATTCCATATCGTTCTTACGGTGCATGGCATGTCATCAATGGCACTTATCCCGGATATGATATTTGTGCCGGACCTTGTTGTCAGGCATTCGGATATACCGGATATTCGTCCACTATGAATGCAGCTGCTGCTACCAATGGGATAATGCTCGATTTAAACGGAGAATTGGCTCGGTCTGAATATTCAGCCCAAAATAACAGTTGGGATGACCCCAATGACGGATTAAGTTGCACGAATGTGGATTTATCTTGTGGTAACGGATATGTTGGTTCTCCATCTGCCGGATGGCCTTGTTTATCCGATTCTTTATCCAGCAATCATGGTTGTTTTGGACATGGTCGGGGAATGTCGCAATGGGGAACTCAATATCAGGCTTTAAACGGTAGCAGTTTTGCGGATATTGTTGATTTTTACTATAATGCCAATAACAATCCCTCAGGCATGCGGAGTCAATTCGCCAGCACCCCGATTCGACTGAACTCCATTGCAATCAGTGGTTCTGTTATCAATCAAAATGAACTCTTGACGATTTATTTTAATATTTTTAACTCAAGTGATACCAACCAACCTTTCGGTCCGGTTTTGCTTGGTGCTAGTCTATATGACGGCGTTGCATATTTTTCAGATCTCGCCAATGATGTCAGTACTACTGTTAATCAAGCAGGTGTTTCGGTTCTGGACAGACCTTTTCAGTTAGATGCGAGCGTGTTACCTGGAATATATGATTTAATAACGGCTCTCTACTTGGATGTTGATGGCAATAATCAAATCTCATCTGCCGATTGGTTGTTGCAAGTATATACTCAAACTGGTGCTCTGGAAGTTTTGGAAGAAGGTGATTTGATTTTTAGAGATGGGTTCGAGTTATGAATTTAAGGAACACAGAGTTTCGCGGAGGAGACACGGAGAATCACGGAGGTAATCAAATTGTGGCAGAAATTGTATGTTTCAAAATAATTATTAAAACTCACACAATTTCTCTATTCCTTCCAGTAACCTCATATTCGGATGTGACATCAAGTTAGGTGAAATCGTCAGAATTCGATTGTTTTTAACGGCATTAATATCTTTCCATTTCTGCCATTGATTATCTTTTTTTAATGCTATATTGAGAATTACATCCGGATTTTTGTCGATGACTGATTCAATGTTAATTGGAGCTGATAACGGTTGCATTTCACTAAAAGTATTTTCATATCCGCATATCATTGCTGCTTCACTCAACCAGTGAGTGCCTGAAACAGTGTAAAGAGGTTGGTGATAAGTTTCGATAAAGATATTTCTTTGGGGCTTGAATTGGTTTTTGTGCTTGTTGATGACTGAATGAAAAAGATTGATATTTTGCTGAGCTATAGATTCAGTACCTGCAATTTTGGCAATTTGCTCAATGGTTCGCGGTATATCTGCTAACTTTTGGATTTCTATCTCTAACACATTTAAACCCAGAGATTTTAGTTTGTGAATCACACTGGCAGGATTTCCATCCTTCCAGACGAATACATAATCAGGTTTGAGTGAAATTATTTTTTCGTAATCAACTTTAAAAGCATCGCCGACACCTTCGATTATTTTTTCAGACTCAAGTTGAGTATATGACACGATTCCTACAAGTGAATCGAGTGCACCGGCAGATTCGGCAAGTTCCGCAAGGTGTGGAGCCAGAGCAATCATTCGGACGTTGGATCGAGTGTCAATAACATCACTTGTTTCAGAACAGGATGCCATAAAACTGATGAACAGTAATAAAGAAAGCCGGTACAGAACCGGCTTTGATTTTTTGTTTTTCAACATGAGTTTAGCGATAATCTTCGATTAATTCTTCAAAAGCATCATCAATTTCACCGGGTGAAGACATTAATTTAGTGAACCCGTGTGCTCCTGTCATTGGTAGGTCAGGGAAGTAAAGCGCCATTCTGAATTTCATGTGCAATGCTTCGACTTCGTTGTTGTTAACAAGTATTTCATACGGAAAGTAAGCAGTTTTAGCCGGACGTTCAAAATCAACAATGCTCATTTGGTATTTTTCATCCAGATCTTCTTCATCTTCGTCTTTTCCGGTAGCTTTCATCTGCACGCCAAACAATGTCATATTAGTTCCCGGAATTTCCAGTTTATAAACTAAAGACAATGGATCACCTTCTGTATTCAGACGTTTCTCCACTTCGCTGACAGCTTGTTCATACGAATCATACTCATCATATTCATAAGGGTCATCGAAGTAGGGCATAGAAAACATATAATGATATTTTTTCAGTTTTTTAGCGGTCAATCCTTCTTCTGAACCAAATTCTTTAATATATCCTAAGGTTTCCCTGAGTTTGTTGTCAACTTCGGCTAGCGAGCCTTTTAACCAATAGGCTTTTTCAAAATACAGCGGATTGGCATAACTAACTTCAACTTCTTCTCCGTGTTTGCTTACAGAGATTCTTTGCGGAGCTCCGTAGGCTCCTCTTTTTGACATGGATGCGACTTTGAGAGCTTCATCATTAGTGACAATCAGCAATGTATGATCGGCAAATGGAGAATATTCTCCAATCACAGTAAAACCGGCATTTTCAAGATTGCTGCGGGTCTTTTCTAATGTTTCTGTGAAATCAGCAGGTTCAGTTGATGCCAACACAAAAGGTTTGAATGTTTGTTCAGCCTGAGCTGTTGTTGCTATAAGAACAGCCAATAACATTAGTTTTGATAATAATTTCATTAAAATTTCTCAATATGGTTTTCGACATTCTATATTTAAGCGCTGGTAAATGTCTATTTTTTCATTATATTAATGTTTTCTAATATAAATACAATTGTTCAGAAAATGTTATTCAATCGTGAAAATTTGATTTTATCAATGTATAATCCTGCAAAACTAAAAATCTGAGGGTAGAATGAAAAGATTACTATTAGTATCATTTTTAATGATGTGTGCAGGACAGGTTTTTGCTGCTGGAGATGCAGTCAATGGGAAAGCTTTGTCTTATACTTGCACAGGATGTCATGGAATCAAAAATTATATGAATGCATATCCTGTCTATCATGTTCCTAAATTGGGCGGACAAAACGAGGGATATATTGCAGCGGCATTGAAGGCTTATCGTTCCGGTGAGCGTTCTCATCCAACTATGAAAGCTCAGGCCGGTAGCTTATCAGATCAGGATATTGCTGATATCGCTTCTTACTTCGCATCTTTAAATAAATAGGGGAAAATCATGAAAAATATTAAAACACTAATGTTGTTGGTTTTAGGCTTATTTGTTTCTTCAGGTGTGCTGGCAAAAGGTGATAACTTGAGTGGCGATAAAGCCAAAGGTGAAGAGAAAGTTAAGCAAGTTTGCCAATCTTGTCATGGTATGGACGGACAAGGTATCAATGACACTTATCCAAAATTATCAGGTCAATTTGCTGATTATATGATTCAGGCATTAAGTGACTATAAATCCGGCGCCAGAAAAAACCCTATCATGTCCGGTTTTGCTGCAACACTAACTGATGAAGATATTGTCAATGTTGCTACTTATTATTCATCGTTGACAGAAAAAAGGTTGACAGATTTATCTATCAAATAAAAAATCTTAGACTGATTAAGAAATCAAAGCCTGTGTTCATCACGGGCTTTTTTATTCGTGAAAGGAACAAATAGATTGAGCTACTGTCAGAAATTTTATGAAGTATTTTATTGTTCTCCTGTTTTTATCATTTTCCATAATGTCGCAAGTAATTCCAGAAAGCTCACGTTCCAAAGCCGCAGTTGATAAATACACGCCATTATTACAAACGGAATTTACACAAAAAGGATTGCAATTGGGACGACCGGTTTTTATCCGAATTTTTAAACAAGAAGCCAAATTGGAAATCTGGGTGCAAAATAATTCTCGATTTGAGTTATTTAATACTTATCCGATTTGTACATTTGGGTTCGGTGGTTTGGGACCCAAGCAATCCGAAGGTGATGGCATGGCTCCTGAAGGGTTTTATTTTGTAACTCCTCAACAATTAAATCCATACAGTAGTTACCATTTATCATTTAACTTGGGGTACCCCAATGCTTTTGATCGTGCGTATGGGCGAACGGGAAGCGCATTGATGGTTCACGGTGATTGTGTGTCCATTGGATGTTATGCCATGACAGATGATAAAATTGAAGAGATATACACCATAGTCCATTCTGCTTTAAACAATGGTCAATCATTTTTTCGAGTGCATATTTTTCCTTTCAAAATGTCCGATGAAAACCTGCAAAAGCATTCCAATAACCAATGGTACACTTTTTGGCAAAATCTGAAACAAGGATATGATTACTTTGAAGAAAAAAGATATCCCCCCAATGTGACTGTTGAATCCAAGAATTATATTTTCGAATAAGCTATTTCAACTTTTCAACCCTGATAACATTCGTTGTGCCTGATTTTCCAAAAGGAACACCGGCGGTGATAACATAACGCTCGCCAACTTTTGCGGCATCGCATTTGCGAATAATTGCCTCAGAAATATCGACCATTTCACTGGTATTGTTGGCATCCGGTGAGAGCATCGGGTGAATTCCCCAGCTGAGTGCTAATTGCTGACAGGATTTTAATTTTGGCGAAATGGCAATGACATTGGTTTGAATTCTGTTGCGAGCGACACGCAGAGCTGTTGCTCCGGAACTGCTGAAACAAACCATGACTTTTGCTTTGATATTACTGGCAATATTACACGCTGCTGATGCAACCGCATCCGGAGTGGTTTCCTCAGTATCCAATGTTCTTTCCTGCATACGAACAATGTATTCCATGTCGTTCTCAACGGTGTTAGCAATTTTTCTCATGGTGCTGACAGCTTCTATGGGATAAGTTCCAACCGCGGTTTCGGCTGATAACATGATGGCATCAGTTCCGTCAAATATGGCATTGGCAACATCACTGGCTTCTGCTCGTGTTGGAATCGGGTTGTCAATCATGCTTTCCAGCATTTGAGTGGCAGTAATAACCGGTTTACCCGCTTGTCTGGAAAGGCGAATGAGCTTTTTCTGCAACATGGGGACTTCTTGAGGAGATAATTCAACTCCCAAATCACCACGTGCCACCATGATGCCATCGGCAATTTTTAGAATTTCATCAAAATTCTTAATCGCACTTGGTTTTTCAATTTTTGCCATGAGTTTGGCATCGGAACCATGAAGTTTGAGATAATGTCTGGCGAGAAGTAAATCTTCCGGTTTTCTGACAAAGCTGAGTGCAACCCAATCGACACCAAGTGCCACGCCATACTCTAAATCTTCAATATCTTTTTTGGTGAGGGCAGCGACCGATAGGTCTGCGGATGGAATGTTGATTCCTTTATTGTCTGAAAGTTTGCCGCCAACAATGACTTTGGTATTAATGTCAGAGTTTTCGATTTTTGTTACAATAACCTTAAGTTTGCCGTCATCCAGCAACAATTCATCTCCTTCTTTGACGTCTTTGTACAAATCTTTATAACTGACGCAGGCGCGCTCAGCATTGCCTATGCAATCATCTGAACAAGAGAGTATAAATGAGTCATTTTCAACTAATTTAATTTTTCCTTTTTCAAATTTTCCAATGCGTATTTTAGGACCTTGCAAATCTAGCAAAATTCCTACGACTTGTTTCAGTTCATCAGCAGCGGATCGGATGGCATCATAGCTTTTTTTGTGTTGTTCGTGAGAGCCATGAGAGAAGTTGAGTCGAAAGACATTGACCCCGGCTTCGATTAATTCCTTTATTTTTCTTGGGTTGTTGCTCACCGGACCTAATGTGGCGACGATTTTTGTTTTGTGTTTTATCACTTTAATCCTGTTAGATTGAGTATTTGTAAATTCGGATAATTTAAACATTTTCGTAATGGTTTGTTAAGAAATTAATGATTTATAATCATTTAATAATATCAACAAGAGGCTTACTTAAGATGAATGAAATATTTTGCAATGTATGTGACTCTGCTGTTAAACTGACAATTTTTAAATAGCGGTACTAAATGGCATTAATTAATTGTCCTTCATGTAAGCAGAGAATTTCAGATAAGTCTGAAAAATGTCCCGAATGTGGTTTTTCCTTTAATTTAAACAAGGAAGAGATGGAACGTCTCAAGGTCATCAAATATCGTGATTATCGCGATAAGATGTATCGATTCAAAATGCTGACATTTTTTGCTGTTGCAATTGCTTTGGTAGGAGTTGTGCCAATGGTCTGGGATTATGCACGTGCGATTGATTATGGATTTAATGCGGTGATAATCAATCATTGGGGAGTTTATTTCGCAGTCGCCGGTTTTTTATTTTATGTTTTGATAAGAATCTTTATGGTGATTGTAAAAAGGAACTACAAGCAATCCAAATAATTGATTTTTAATTGTTAGCTGGCAAAGGTTCGGCTTCTTTTTAATTGTCTTTTTTGAATCATTTTCTTAGGAAGAAAAATCACCCCGTTAAAAAACATGCTAAATAATATTCCGCCAAATAAGCCATATACAAAGGTCCAGAGGTTGAGAGGCACTCCGGGCTGAAATGATTTCAATGTGCCTTTTGCTAAATCAAAACGTGTATGCGTTGTCAGAAATAGTATTTTTTTGAATAAGCCCTCGGTTTCGAGCACATTGAGTTCTTCTTTTAAATCTCTAACATCAAGTTGAACTTCTTCAATGTTTTCTCCTGTTTTTCGTATCGCTTCATCTTTTGAGTTTTTAAAGCTCTCAATCAATTTTTGAATGTTTCCGTCATAGCCATTTGTAGCAATTGACAGATATTTGTCTAGTTGCTGATTTTGTGATTCGGAATACCCGCCAACTCTTTGTGTGTATTGATCAATAAAATGAGGGAGTTGAAGAAACAGAATAACCCCGGTGGCGAAAAATATTTTATCAACAAGCTGTTTGATTAAGTTCATTCTACAATTGTTAAATCCAGTGTTATTCAAAATAACATAAACTTTAAAAAAACTCCATCAATTGCGATGACGGCTTGGTAAACTCATCGACACCATTGTTAATGAAAATGTTCGTTTTATTTTTTGGATGAATAAAATTTATTAAAAAGATTAATTAATTTCATGCTTGACTTGATTTTTTTGCCTGCTATATTTACTGATACGAATAAATATTCGTATAACATTAAACTTAACTTAAATAATAACAACCAGTCTGGGAGACTGAAATAATGAAAAATAAATTTAACAAAAGAA
Organism: Gammaproteobacteria bacterium; assembly: GCA_041395445.1. NCBI lineage: Bacteria > Pseudomonadati > Pseudomonadota > Gammaproteobacteria > Gammaproteobacteria bacterium. The sequence goes on from JAWLAO010000006.1 coordinate 119,446, forward strand.
CGGCATTGTTTTTAGCAATGTTTGCACCGTTCACCGTTGGTTTATCAACCCAAGCTGTTGCTCAAGAGGATGGAGCAGAAGAAGCTGAAGTTGAAGAGGTGGTGGTATTGGGCTCTCGCCGTGCTCCTCGTTCAGCGACTGATTCTGCAGTTCCTGTTGATGTCATCGGCGGTGACGATTTTGTCAATCAAGGTGAAACTGATTTAAGTAACTTATTACGTAATGTTGTTCCGTCATACAATGTGAACACACAGGCAATTAGTGATGCGGCAACTTTGGTACGTCCGGCTAACCTCCGTGGTTTGGCTCCTGATCACACATTGATGTTGGTTAATAATAAGCGTCGTCATCGTGCTGCGGTTATTTCCTGGTTAGGAAATGGTGTTGCTGATGGTGCACAAGGTCCAGATATTTCACAAATTCCGGCAATTGCATTGAAACAAGTTGGCGTATTAAGAGACGGTGCTGCTGCTCAGTATGGTTCTGATGCGATTGCCGGTGTGATGAATTTCCAATTAAAAGATGCGAATGAGGGTGGAAGTTTTGAAGTCAGATATGGTTCTTTCTATGAAGGTGACGGAGATACATATTCAGTTGCCGGTAATATTGGTTTGCCTTTCACCGATAACGGTTTTGTTAACCTGACTTTTGAATACGGTGAAGCCGATGACACAAACCGTTCTTATCAAAGAGCGGATGCTGCGGCGTTAGTTGCTGCAGGAAATACAGCTGTTGCAAATCCGGCACAAATTTGGGGACAACCCAAAATTGATAACGATATAAAATTCGTTTATAACATGGGCTTGCAGCTGGATGAAGATAAAGAGTTCTATGCATTTGGAAATTATGGTTCCAAATCTGTTGATGGCGGATTCTACTTCAGAAATCCAAACACTCGCGGTGGTGTATTCAGCAATGATGGTGGCCAAACTTTATTGGTTGGTGACGTATTGGATGCTGCTGATGGTATTTTAGATGGTTCTGCAGGTTGTCCGGTTGTTCCTATTGTTAATAATGCACCTGACCCTCAAAGATTGGCTGAAGTTTTGGCAAATCCAAACTGTTTCACATTCCAAAAGATGTTCCCTGGCGGATTCACTCCGAGATTCGGTGGTGATGTTGAAGATTTCTCGACCGTTGTCGGGTTAAGAGGCGAGTCCGGAAGCGGATGGAATTGGGATTTAAGTGGAACTTATGGACGCAGTAGTGCAGACTTCACAATTCGCAATACCGTAAATGCTTCTTTAGGTCCACAAACGCCGACTGAATTTTATCCGGGTTCATACACTCAAACTGAAAAGAATTTGAACTTTGATGTGTCTAAAGGTTTTGCAGTTGGAAGTTTTGCTTCAGACCTAAACGTAGCAATGGGTCTTGAGTATCGTTCAGAAACATTCCAGATTACAACAGGTGATCAAGCATCATTCGAGATTGGTCCTTATGCGGCTCAAGGATTTAGTTCAGCTTCAAATGGTTTTCCGGGTTTCTCAAATCTGGCAGCTGGTAGTTGGGAGCGTTCTAACTATGCAGCTTATGTCGATTTAGAAGCAGATGTAACTGAAAGTTTGTTGATAGGTGTAGCATTGCGTTTCGAAGATTTTGAAGACTTTGGTACTACAACCAATGGTAAAGTGGCAGCTCGCTATGAGTTTACAGATGCTTTTGCATTGCGTAGTGCTTGGAGTACAGGCTTCAGAGCCCCGACTCCTGGTCAATCCAATGCCTTTAATGTCTCGACTCAGTTTGAAAATGGTCAGTTAGTCAATAACGGTACAATTCCTTCAATAAATCCTGTGGCTTTATCAAAGGGAGGACAGCCTCTTGATGCAGAGGAATCAACTAACTTTACATTCGGTGCGGTAGTGAATTTTGCAGGTATCGATTTGACAGTTGATTACTTTGCAATTGATTTGGATGGACGTTTAACGCTTTCTGAAAATCATGCATTATCACAAGAAGAAGTTGATGCTTTGATTGCATCCGGTGTAACCAGCGCGGCAAATCTAAGAAATTTCCGCTACTTCACAAATGGTTATGATACAGAAACTCGTGGTATTGATGTGGTTGCAACTTACTCGACAGAAATTGGTAATGGTAATACAGATTTCGTGTTATCGTTTAACCATACTGAAACGGATGTTGTACATGTTGATACTTATAGAGGGCAACTAAGTGATGACATGGGCAATCCACTATTTGATGTTGAGGGAAATCCTGTTATAGGTGATATTCCATTATTAGGTGATGAAAGAGTCTTGGAGCAAGAAAGAGGTTTACCTGAAACTCGTTGGAGTTTCTCTGCGAATCACACAGTTGGAGACTGGCGTTTCCTAGGTCGTTTAAATCACTACAGTGGTATTTATGACACCGGTGACAATGTCTTCGTTGGTGACAACTTGTTCTTAGATGTAGAAGCTGCATACAATTTCAATGAGCATTATACATTGACAGTTGGAGCTCAAAACGTAACTGATGAATATCCTGATGAAGTATTCGGCGGTGCCGGTAATATTTATGGTCAGGCTTCACCGGGAGGTTTTGGTGGTGGTTTCTACTACTTCCGTCTGAGATATGAACTTTAAAGATTATTGACATTTTAGTTACATATCGATAATAATTGAAAGTGCCTGTTGTTTGTATTCAACGGGCACTTTTTTAAGTGGGTGGGATAGTTTAGAATAACGCGATCTTAAAAATACAAAATAATTTCAAGAAACTTAGAGAGAAAACAATGCAGATAAGCACAAAAATTGTTAATTTTAGAAAGTCTCTGGCTTTAGCAATGATTGTCGGTGTGACATCAGTCAGTTATGCACAACTGGAAGATGTGGTAAAAACCGGTGAAGCTAAAGTAGAAGAGGCACGCAAGTCACAAGCAAAGGTTGATGCCATTGTCGATTCTTCACAAGCAAGGCTGGTTGAATATCGCAGCTTGCTAAAACAGATTGAAGGTTTAAAAGTTTATAACAATCAATTGCAAACACAAATCGACAGTCAACTTCAATTAATTGAAAAATTTGAAGCGTCAACGGCACAAGTTGCGGTTATTGAGCGACAAATGTTGCCATTAATCATGAAAATGATTGATGGAATTGCTCAATTTGTTGAGTTAGACATGCCGTTTAACGAGCAAGAACGTGCAGAAAGAGTGTTATTCATGCAGGAAAATATCGAAAGAGCTGATGTAGATATTTCAGAAAAATTCAGACAAATTCTTGAAGTTTATCAAATTGAAGATGAATACGGTCGTAAGATTGATTCCTATTCAAAAATTATTAATGTTGATGGGCAAGAGCATGAGGTTGACATCCTGAGAGTTGGTCGCATTGCAATGGTTGCTCAAACTAAAGACACAAAATTGAGTGCTGTTTATGATAAGGATTCTAAAAAATGGATAGCTTTAGATAACGGCACTTACAGAAATTCAATCAAAAATGGCATCAAAATGGCGAACAAACAAGCCACAATTGACGTCATGACTTTACCAATTGCAGCTCCAGGGGTGGCAAAATAATGAAAATCGCAAAAATTATGACATTAGCAGCTTTCTTATTTTCTGTATCATCACTCGCTATAGCTGATGAAAGCCTTTCTATGGATGATTTGCTCAACAAAGTCAAAGCAGGTCGTGCCGCAGATAATCAAGATAATAAGAGAAGAGAACAAGAGTTCATTCAGCAGAAGCAAGAACAAGAACGTATGATTCGTGAAGCCAAAGCAGAAATAGCCGCTTTGGAAAGTAAATCTGCTGAGATGGAAAAACAATTCAACGAAAATGAACTTGCCGTTGAAGAAAAAAGGAAACAGCGCGACGAAAGATTAGGTTCATTGAAAGAACTTTTTGGTCATTTGACTTCAACAGCTGGCGCACTGCGTGAAACTTTCAAAGGCTCTTTAACCAGTACTCAATTTCCGGGACGTGTTGAATTTCTTGACACTTTGATTAAAAAAATGAACAGTTCAACAGACTTGCCTTCCATGGAAGAAATTGAAAAGGTCTGGTTTGAAATGCACCGAGAAATTACTGAATCCGGTCGTGTGGTTAAATACAACACCAAAGTCGGAACTCAAGGCAGTCAGGAAGTTGTCAGAGTTGGTTTGTTTAATTTAGTTTCCAATGGCAACTATTTGTCTTATGAACCGGATACCGGTAATTTGTCAGTACTGGCAAGACAGCCTGAAGATTATCAAGCCGGTGCTGCTGCATTCCAATCATCAACATCTGGCGTTTCTCCACTTGGGATTGATCCGACAGGTCCGGCCGGTGGCGGATATTTGAGTGCTTTAATCAATTCTCCAACAATTGAAGAGAGATGGCATCAAGGTAAGCTGGTTGGTTATATCATTACCGGTATTGCAGTATTTGGTATCTTACTGGCTATCTGGAGATTTATTGTACTGAGTGGAATATCAGCAAAAGTAAACAAACAACTTAAGTCTAAAGAGTTATCAAATAATAATCCGCTTGGAAGAGTTCTTTCAGCAGCAGAGGCTCATCATAATACGGACATCGAAACTTTGGAACTGCGTTTGGGTGAAGCAATTCTGAAAGAAAAACCGGCAATTAACAAGGGGATTCCTTTGTTAAAAATCATCTCAATGGTTGCTCCGCTCCTCGGTCTGTTGGGTACAGTGACAGGTATGATTATTGTGTTCCAGGCAATTACAATATTTGGTGCCGGCGATCCAAAAGCGATGGCGGGTGGTATTTCCAGTGCATTGGTTACTACGGTTCTTGGTTTGGTCGCAGCGATTCCAACTTTGTTGTTACATACTTTCTTGAGCGGTAAAGCTAAAGGAATTATGCATATTTTGGAAGAGCAAAGTGCCGGAATTCTGGCTGAGAGATCAGAGCAGAAATAACCCGGAGGGACGGCCATGCTTTTATTATTACAAGATGCATTTGAGGCTATAAACAACTTCTTTAATAAAGGAGGTCCGGTATTGTATGTCATTGCCGCGACCACCTTTATTATGTGGGTCATGATACTTGATAAACTTTTATATTTTAAATTTGGTTATAGAAACGATTTTGACAAAGTCTTAAAAACCTGGAACTCTCGTGGTGAGCATAAATCTTGGAATGCTCATGCGATTCGGGACAAACTCGTATCTGAAACTCAGATTAAAATTAACAAAAACATTCCTTTAATTAAAACCTTGATTGCGCTTTGTCCGTTATTAGGTTTGTTAGGGACGGTTACAGGTATGATTGAAGTGTTTTCCGCACTTGCTATCACAGGTGGCGGAGATGCTAAGTCTATGGCAGGCGGAGTATCAAGAGCAACGATTCCGACAATGGCAGGTATGGTTGCTGCATTGTCAGGTGTTTTTGCCAACACTTTTGTGACTCAAATAGCTGAGAAAGAAAATAAATTAACAGAAGAGCATCTGACTTTTGAATAGCAGATACTCTAATTTTAAGAGAAACTAAAAGAGAAAAACTATGCGTAGAAGTTTTATTTCTGAAGCTGCCAGTGAAGACGAAGGTGCCATTGACTTGACACCAATGCTTGATGTTGTATTCATTATGTTGATATTTTTCATTGTGACAGCAACTTTTATCAAGGAATCCGGAGTTGAAGTCAATCGTCCGGAAGCCAGCACTGCGAATGAAAAAAGTGATACAACCGTTTTGGTTGCAATCAATTCCGATAATTCTGTATGGATTGATAAACGTCGTGTGGATGTGCGCTCAGTTAAGGCGAATATTCAACGTCTTCATGCAGAAAATCCTGAGGGCGGCGTCGTTATACAATCTGATAAGAATGCAACCGTGAAAACATTCACGGAAGTATTAGATGCAGCCAGAGAAGTTGTGGGGAACGAAAAAGTATCACTCGCAGTCGATAAAAAGTAAGAGGAGAATAAGATGGTAATGAAAAGAGCCTTAATTACTTTTCCTGTAGCTTTTGCTGTAACAGCAGCTTTAATCACTTTGATGGTTGCGTTGATTGAGTTCAGTGACTCACCATTGGATAAAGAAGCTCGTATCAAGCTTCCGGAAATTCTAATGCCTGAGGCTGAAAGAATGGCGAACCGTGAGGTTCAGAAACCTGAAAAACCAAAACCGGATGAACAACCACCACCGGAGATTCCTCAACAGGATTTCGATCAAATTGATGCCGACTCCAATATTGGTGCGATCAGTGCTCCGGGAAATATGAAAGCAGACTTGGATTTGAGTATTGGAACCGGTTTGTCGGCTTCTGATGGAGAGTATTTACCAATTGTTAAAGTGGCTCCACAATATCCACAACGTGCCGCATCTCGTGGGATTGAAGGTTATGTAATACTGGAATATACAGTAACAAAACAAGGAACAGTGAAAGATCCTGTAGTGATTGAAGCAGAACCGGCAAGTATTTTTAATCGTTCTGCAATCAGTTCTGCTCTTCGTTACAAATACAAACCTCGTGTTGTTGACGGAGTGCCACAAGAAGTTCATGGTGTCAGAACCCGAATCGTCTTTAAACTGGCGGAGTAGTCTATGAAATCAATCAAAGTATTATTAATAGCCTGTTTTTTAACTGTATTTAGTGTACAGGCAGCTCGGGATGAAAAATCAAAGGCGACTGGTGCTATTGATGCTCAGACTTTTGAGAAGTTGATGAAAGCTCAAGAACTAACAGAAGCTGGTAATCATGATGAAGCTTTGGGAGTTCTTGATGGGATTAAAAACCGTGGCAAAGTTGAAGGTTATGGTAAAGCCCAAATGTGGAACTTTTATGCTTTCATCTATGCTTCCAAAGAAGATTATGCAAATGCTATTAAAGCCTATAAGGAAGTGATTGCAATTGAGGAAACTCCCGATCAGTTGGTTCTTCAGGCAAAGTACACCATAGCACAGCTCTATTTTCAGTTAGAAGATTATGACTCATGCATTAAATACATGAACGAATGGCTAAAAGGCGTGGAAAAGCCAACTCCAACAGCGCATATCATGTTAGCTCAGGCGCATTATCAGAAAAGAAATTTTGATTTGGCATTGTCTAATGTTGATAAAGCGATTGAGCTGGAAAAAGCCGCCGGAAGACAAGTCAAGGAAAATTGGTTACGTCTGAAATCAGCTTTATATTATGACAAAGGGGATTATCCAAATACGGCAAAAACATACGAAGATCTCGTTAAATATTATCCTAAAGTTGATTATTTAAAACAGCTTGCAGGAATGTATGGAGAGATGGGTAAAGACATGCGTCGCTTGACTGTTTTCGATTCAATCTATTTAAATAATTCTTTGAAAAAAGAAAATGAAATCCTCAATCTGGCTTACATGTTTCTTGGTGCTGAAGTTCCTTACAAAGCTGCAAAAATCATAGAAAAAGGCATGAATGACGGTATTATCCAGAAAACACAGAAGAATATCGAAACACTGGGTAATGCATGGGCACAAGCGAATCAGCATGATAAAGCCATTCCTGTTTTGGAAGAAGCAGCAAGATTGTCAGAAAGCGGAAAATTGTTTGCTCGCTTAGCAGGTGTATATTTTGATGCCGGCGATTATAAAAAAGCAGCCGAAGCAGCTAAGAAAGCGGCAGAGAAAGGTGGATTAAAGAATCCCGGGAACAATTATTTGTTAATGGGAATGTCGTATTCAAATCTGAAACAACACCACAATGCATTGCAGGCATTCAGACAAGCTAAAGAAACAAAATCGATTTTGAAAGATGCGAGAGCTTGGGAAAAGCATACTTTACAAGAGATTAAATTGATTGAAGACCTGGAAAAAAGTCAATTTGAACTTGAAGAAAAAACTAAGAAAACTCTTGAATCTGAAGAAAATAACAAAGAGATTTAGTTACTTTTTACTTAATCTAAAAAGGCTGAACCGTTTATTGTGTTCAGCCTTTTTTGTTTGGAGTAGATAGAACCCAAATTATTGATATGAAAACTGTTTTATTTTTAGATAATACTTATCCACAGGCATATAACCTCAAAACACTTCAAGAAAAAGCGATTGGAGGAACAGAAGCCAGTATCATAAAAACAGCACAAATTCTATCAAATAAATATAAAGTTTTCGTAGCTCAAAAATACAGGGAAGAAGATGAGGTAGTTAGTGATTCTCTGGCATTTATTTCGAAAAGGAGTATTTCTCAGCACAATGCAGACTATGTGGTTGTCTTACGGAAATATCAGGTATTAAAAGAAATCAGAGGATTATTTCCTCACGCCAAATTGTTTTTGTGGATTCATACATATAAAAATTTTGAATATATATTTAAGAGATGTGGATTTGCCAAAAATGATGTTACTGTAATTTGTAATTCAGAAACTCACAAAAAAAGTATTAACAGGATATTAAATCAGAATATATTAGGTAAATTTTTTACACTAATCTGTAAAAAAACAAATGTTAAATTTTGCTACAATCCAATAACTAAACCAGAATCACCGAAAAAAACGAGAGATATAAATAAGCTGTTGTTTTTTTCATCACCGAATAAAGGTTTGGAACAGGTCATCAACTGTTTTAACGAAGTCATCAGGGAAATGCCGGAAATGAAACTTTTCATAGCTAATCCAGGTTATAAAACTTCTGATATTCAAGCAGAGAATAAGAATATTATTGTCTTAGGTTCACTGCCTTATCATGAAATGATGAAACATGTTGCAGAATCACTCTGTATTTTCTATCCACAAAACACTTTTGCGGAAACATTTGGGCTGATTTACGCCGAAGCCAATGCTCTTGGCATACCGGTATTGGCACATGATATCGGTTCAGCACGAGAAATTTTGCACTCGAATAATAATTTGATTGATGCAACAAACTCACAACAAATTATTAATACGCTGAAAAGCTGGCAAAATGACTTGCCAAAAGTTGAATACAAAGAAAACTTCAATGAAGATTTTGTTTTTCAGCAATGGGATGCCTTATTCTCACAGTCCCAGTTTTTTAATACGATACCTTAAAGCTCTGAAACTAATTCCCAATACCTTAGCTGCTGCTGTTTTATTGTTGTTTGTCAGTTTTAAAGCATTGGTGATTTCCTGAATTTCAATTTCGTTAATGTACTCTTCAAGATTTTTATTATGTCTTTGTGAAAGCAATTTAGGTTGTTGATTATCATCGAACCCAAGATCAGTTTCGCGAATAATATCATTCTCACAAACATTCGCCGCTCGCTCAAGAATACTCTTAAGTTCCAGTATGTTCCCGGGGAAATTATAAGAACACAGCGTATGCAACGCTTGAGAATCAATTTTGCACGGAAGTTGCTGCCATTTTTCAGCATATTCAGTCAGAATGGCTTTAGACAATCCAGGTATATCATCCTTATGATCAGCCAATGGTCGAGTGAAAAGTTTTATGACGGTCATTCTCTCCATCAGTTCACTGTTGAATTTATCCAGCTTTTCTGCTTCATCAATATTATGGTTGCAAGTGACGATGAAGCGGACATCCAGATTGACTTTCTCGTTGTCCTCATTGGTAAATGATTTATCATGAAGAATTTTAGCTAAACTCGATTGCGTGGAAATTTTGAGAAATCCAATGTTTTCCATAAACAAGGTACTGCCATTCGCTTCGGTTAAAACAGCAATTAAGCGTTCATATTCACTCATCTCAGGAGAATCATTTTGATCTTCTATACAATCAAAGCTGATGAACTCTTTATCATTTCTTCGAGATAAATTATGGATGCACTGAGCAATGAATTTCTTAGATGTGCAATTGGGTCCTTCGATATAAACAGTCGATTGTGATTTTGCTAATTTTGCAATGGATTTGTTAATGGATTGAATATATTCAGAAGAACCTGCCAGTTTGGTTTTTCCTTTGGGTGTTGAGTTTTCATTTGTTGGTGACTCGAATTCTTTGATGCCATTGGCAACCAAATTCCTTAATACCTGCAAACTAATCGGTTTGCTGATAAAATCAAAAGCACCTTTCTTTAATGCCTCAACTGCATGATGAATGGTTCCATAAGCAGTGATTACAGCAATCGGAGTTTTAGGAAAGTTTTTATGTACATGCTCAACCAGTTCGATACCATTGCCATCAGGCAATTTCATGTCAGTTAAGCAAAAGTGAAAAGTGTTTTTCTCAAGCACACTTTTTGCAGCTCCCAGAGTTGGAGCCGTATAAACTGTCAGACCCATTTTATTCAAGGTCATCTCAAGGAGCTTCAAAATATCCGGTTCGTCATCGACAACTAAAATCTTAACATTTGACATACTGTTTGAGTGAATATTGCTTAATATAATATCTTACTGCATGATGTTAGTTTTTAAAACCTAAATTTTTTGCAAATCCAAAATTCGTCTTCGCAACATTGGCCCGAGTTGTAGAAAATCGAATAGCTGATTGATTCTTTCAGTATTAATTCGCTTACGGCGAATGTCTATGTTCTCAAGTGGAATATCCGTTCTGATTTCAGTCAGTGATTTAGCCAGTTTTGCCTGATCAAGATTATCGGCAATTTTCTTTTGGCAGGATTTAGCTCCCCGAATACTTAAAAAAGCGATTTCTTTGTTTCTGTCCATAACATCCTGCAAAGTATCGAAATGGTTGATTAAGTGAATTGCTGTTTTAATGCCAATGCCTGAGACCCCGGGAATGTTATCGACACTATCTCCGCAAAGTGCCAGATAATCTGCAATTTGATGTGGATAAACACCAAATTTTTGTTTGATGAGATCAGGGTTCATAGGCTCGTCTTTTCCATAATTCCACCAAGTATCATTCTCGCCAACTAATTGTGCTAAGTCTTTATCGGCTGAAACGATGTGGTTACGAAAACCTTGTTTCTGGTGGTGATGTGCCAAAGTTCCAATCAGGTCATCGGCTTCGTAATATCCATCACTATAAGTGCTAATGCCTAAAACATTGGCAACTTCCTGACACAATTTAAACTGACGCTTTAAATCTTCAGGAGCCGGATCACGATTGGCTTTATACGGAGGATAAATTTCGTTGCGGTAAGAGGATTCCAGAGATTCATCAAAAGCACAGGCGATATGCTGTGCTTTTGTTTTGTGTATGAAATCTGTCAGAAATCGTGTGAAACCATAAACCGCATTGATGTTTTCTCCATTGCTGGCAGTATAGTTTCCGTAATTGACGTAATAACTTTTAAAAACATAAATACTAGCATCAATGAGATAGGCTTGCTTTTCCGACATTACAGATTAACTGATAAATTATCCGACTAACATTCCTGCGAAATTGGCAGAAAGTAATGATGCCAATGTTCCACCGATTAAAGCCTTAATGCCAAACTCAGAAAGACGTTTTCGCTGATTTGGAGCTAAATGTCCGATTCCGCCAACTTGAATACCGATAGAAGCAAAATTGGCAAAACCGCAAAGCATATACGTTGCAATCAGTACTGATTTTTCATAAGACAAATGCATGGCTGAAGCTACATTTTTAAACTCAGCCAAGTTGATATAACCGACAAATTCACTAGCAATCAATTTAATACCAAGCAACTGTCCAAGAATGGTAATGTCTTCTTTGGCAACGCCAATCAGCCACATTAAAGGTGCAAAAGTATATCCAAGAATAAACTCCATAGACAACTTGTCATAGTTGGTATGAGTAGCAATCCATTGACTGATAGAATTTCCAAATGTGTAACCATCAACATTGAGTACCATGATGTAGCGATAGAGAACGACCGCAACTAAAACTCCAAAGAAGTTCATGAAGAAGTTTCTGAATACCGGAATATTTTCACGCTTGTAATAACTAACGCCGGCTGCGAATACGGCAGCGACAATCCAATGCAAGAATGAAGTAAAATGTCCCAAGACTTGTAAAATATAGTTACCCATAGCAATAAATGCGAAGAACACCAAAAGCATCGCACCGATATTTACAGCTAATTTCAAACCATCAGTTGTTCCTGATGCCATAGCATCCAAAAAGTTAGAACCGGCTTTTTCTTTTGAAACCTCAATGTTGCTGTCAATTTTTTCAGTTTGTGGCATGAGAATTTTAGCAACCACAATGGCTCCAGGAGCTGCCATAACTGATGCACTGAGCAAGTGCTTGGCATAAAAAGCCTGTTGAACTGGGTCATCCCCACCGAGAAAACTCACATAAGCAGCCAATACACCACCGGCAACGGTTGCCATACCACCAATCATAACCAGCAGTATTTCTGAACGGTTCATACGCTCCAGATACGCTTTAATCATCAAAGGAGCTTCCGTTTGACCGAGAAAGATATTACCTGCGACCGATAAACTTTCAGCGCCGGAAATATTTAAAGTTTTAGTTAATACTACAGCTAATGCTTTAACGATTTTTTGAATGATTCCCAGAAAGAAAAGCACTGATGTTAACGCAGAGAAGAAAATAATGGTTGGCAATATCATGATTGCAAAATTAATCAGCGGACTTTCAATTTGACCGGATGTGAAAGAGTTAAATAAAAAACTGGTTCCGGCTTTGGTGAAATCCATTACTTTAACGAACATTTGTCCGACGGTATCAAAAAATGCAGCAACAAATGGAACATACAGCACGCCGACAGCAATTAGCAACTGCATAAATAACCCGATGCCAACGACTTTCCATGAAATGGATTTGCGATCGGAGCTAAAAATATAAGCAATGACAATCAAAACAATCATGCCAATAATGCCACGAGAAATGGAAGTGAAATTAATCCCCTGTGAAGCAATTAACTCTGTCATTATTTTTCTACCCTAAAATTTGAATAAACATTATAGTTTGCGATAATTTATCAAGTCAAATGAATGTGTTAATTCACTTATACAAACTGACCGCAAGCATGCCCTGATGACCAGGCCCATTGGAAGTTGTATCCGCCTAAATGTCCGGTGACATCCAGAACTTCACCAACAAAGAATAAACCTTTGACGAGTTTGCTTTCAAAAGTTTTTGAGGAGACCTCATCGGTGTTCACTCCACCTTTGGTGACTTCAGCAGTTCGATAGCCTTCCGTTCCATTAGGTTTGATTTGCCAATGATGAATTTGTTTGTGGATTTCTGCTTTTTTTTGTTTTGAAATTTCTGCAAAATTTTTCGAGCGGATTTGGTTGAAAAATAATTCGCAAAGAATAGTGGAGAGCTTTTTACTGAAAAGTTGGTTTAGAATTTGTTCCAACGATTTATTCGAACTGTTTTCAGCAAACGCTAAAACGTCTTCATCAGGTAGCAAATTGATTTCAATAGTATCTCCCGAATTCCAGTAACTTGAAATTTGCAAGATTGCCGGTCCGCTTAAACCACGATGGGTAAAAAGCATGTTTTCACGAAAGCTTTGTCCGTTACAAGTGACAGAAACATCCTGAGACGTTCCGGATAATTCATTGAGAAATTGTTTGAGTTGGTCTGTGATCGTAAAGGGAACCAAAGCTGCTGATGTTGGCATAACAGTATGACCGAACTGTTTGGCAATTTCATAACCAAAACCGCTGGCTCCCATCTTTGGTATTGACAACCCACCGGTTGCAATCACCAAAGATTCGCAGGTAAATAAACCAAGTGATGTTTTGAGCTCAAATTGATTGTCTGTTTTTACAACTTCAAGCACGTTGCAATTGAGTCTGATTTTGGATTGCACATCTTCGCACTCGGATAAAAGCATTTCCAGAATGTCCTTGGATTTGTTGTCACAAAATAATTGCCCCAGAGTTTTTTCATGATAGGGAATATTGTGTTTTTCCACCAAAGAGATAAAATCCCATTGTGTATATCGTGATAATGCAGATTTATGGAAGTGCGGATTCGATCCAAGATAATTTTCCGGCTGAATATCCAGATTGGTGAAGTTACATCGACCACCTCCGGACATCAGAATTTTTTTTCCGGCTTTATTGGCATGGTCGAGTACCAGAACATTTTTGCCCCTTTTGCCGGCAGAAATTGCCGTCATCAAACCGGCAGCTCCGGCACCGATAATGATTACATCTACTTTGTTAATAAATCCACCCTGATAGGCGAGGTGAAAAATGCACCTTTTTCAGTCTGGTGATTTTTAAATTTGGATTTGATTTTTTGCATCAACTCATCGGAGATTTGATGCTCGGTATGAGTGACATTGATGACATTTTGCTCAAATTCTTCAAAGTCTTTAAAAACTCTGGGAGTGTTAAAAAAGATTTGTTTAATGAGTGAAAGTTCTTTTTTATTAATGCTTTCCACAATCGCCTCGAAAGCAGCCTTTCTGACTATTTCTTCATCATGAAAAAGCCTGAGGATTTCATTAAAATCGCCGGCAAAGACCGGTTCGGAAATATAGGCTTTTCCCTTTGGCTTTAATACACGAGAAACTTCAGAAAGAGCTTTTTGCATTAACTCTTGTGGAACATGGTGTAATGACTTAAACATTAAAATAATATCAAAACTATTATCATCAAATGGCAAATCCTGAGCACCAGCCAATATAAAGTCAACATTTGGCAAATCTGAAATTTCCAGATTTTTTTCATGCTGAATAGTATCAACTTCAGTGGCAACAATCTTTCTGTCAAAACCCGTAGTGGCAATCTGACGAGTGATTTGAGCTTTTCCACATCCCAATTCCAAAATGTTTTTGTTATCAAAATCAAGAACTTCATTTAGAGTTTCGCTTTCTGGACAAGTTCTGTCAGAAATTGTATCGGGCTTCATTGCAATCATTGATTAGTGATATTTTCTTTGACAACAGATAACGCTTGTTGAATGCGTTTCAATGTTTCTTCTTTACCAAGAATTTTCATGATTTCATCATTGGCAGGTCCGGATGATTGTCCTGTTAAAGCGACACGAAGCGGTTGTCCGACTTTACCAAAACCAACTTGTAAATCATTGACAGTTTCTTCAATCAATCCATGCAAGTCTGCATTGCTCCAATCGTCTATCTCATTACACTTTGTGATTAAAGTTTGTAATGGTTCAATAGCAGATTCTTTGAAAACTTTTTTAACCGCATTTTCATCGTATTCGGTGATATCCTGCAACAAGAAAAGCGAAGAATCCGCCATCGCATTGATAGTTGTTGAACGAGCTTTGAACATTTCTACAACTTGATTGAGATTTAAGTTCTGAGGAACTTGGATTCCTGAGTCATTATAACGATTTTTCAATAACTCCGCCAAACGAGATGTGTCAGCATTTTGGATGTATTGTTGGTTAATCCAATCCAGTTTGGAAGTGTTGAAAGAGGAGGGAGCTCGATTGACTTTTTTCAAGTCGAACAGCTCAATCATTTCATCTTTGGTAAACAGTTCCTTGTCTTCATAAGACCAACCCAAACGCACCAGATAATTCAATACCGCTTCCGGTAAATAACCGTTTTTGGCATATTCCATCACGCTCACTGCTCCATGACGTTTGGATAAACGAGCACCATCGTCACCCAAAATCATTGGTAAATGAGCAAATCTCGGCAATTCAGCGCCCAAGGCATGATAAATGTTGATTTGTCTTGGAGTGTTATTGATATGATCATCACCTCGTATGACGTGTGAAATTTGCATGTCCACATCATCAATAACCACTGTAAAATTATAAGTCGGTGTGCCATCCGGACGAGCAATAATCAAATCATCCAGTTCCTTATTAGATGTAGTAATCACTCCACGAACATAATCATCAAAGACCACATCGCCGTCAGTCGGATTTTTAAACCGAACCACCGCATCATCACTGTTTGGCAAGTTTAAGTGACGACATTTGCCATCATAACGAGGTTTCTCTCCATTTTGCATTTGCTTTTCACGAATTTCGTCCAGTCTTTCTTTACTGCAAGTGCAATAATAGGCTTTACTTTCGTCTAACAATTGTTGAATTTTCTCTTTATAACGGTCGAATCGCTGTGTTTGAAAATATACCTCACCATCATGTTCCAAACCTAACCATTCCATTCCTTGAAAAATCGCATCAACCGATTCTTGAGTAGAGCGCTCACGATCGGTATCTTCGATACGCAAAATAAACTTTCCTTTGTTTGCTCGGGCAAAAAGATAAGAAAACAATGCGGTTCTGGCACCTCCAACATGTAAATATCCAGTTGGAGAAGGAGCGAATCGGGTCACAACAGTCATAAAATTAGTATCAAAAATAAATCAAGCGGCATAATACCAAATTGCTTGGTAAATTACATTTAAGCATGAGTTGCTTTGGTGAAATTGTTTATGTTTTTCCAATTAGATAGTTACTTGGCTTTCCATCCATCAGTCTAAAAGGTAAAATTTGCTTTTTTATTAAAAATACAAAATATGAGCGACGAGAATAAAAAATCTCTCAGTTATAAAGATGCCGGTGTGGATATAGATGCAGGGAATGAGCTGGTTGAAAAGATTAAACCGGCCATCAAGACCACAAACCGTGAAGGAGTCATGGGAAGCATAGGTGGTTTTGGCGGTTTGTTCGATTTATCCAAACTGAACTACAAAAGCCCCGTTTTGGTTTCCGGGACCGATGGTGTCGGAACAAAATTAAAACTAGCAGAAATGATGAATGATCATTCAACTATTGGAATTGACTTAGTAGCAATGTGTGTCAATGACATTGTAGTTTTAGGTGCTGAACCGCTATTTTTCCTTGATTATTATGCTTGTGGTCAGTTGAACACTGATGAGGCGGCTTCTGTGATTCAAGGCATTGCCAATGGTTGCAGACAGTCGGGTTGTGCCCTGATTGGTGGAGAAACTGCAGAAATGCCGGGGATGTATGCCAAAGGAGATTACGATTTAGCAGGATTTGTAGTTGGAGTTGTGGAAAAAGACAACGCAATTACCGGCGAAAACATTGAAGAAGATGATGTGATAATTGGACTTGCTTCATCCGGTCCGCATTCCAATGGTTATTCGCTAATCAGAAAAGTATTAGAAGTCAATAATACCAATTTAAACTCTCCAATGGGTGATAGCACAATTGGCGAGAAGTTACTGCAACCGACACAAATATATGTCAAACCCATCCTGGAGTTATTAGACTCAGCCGTTGAAGTCAATGGCATTGCTCATATCACCGGTGGTGGATTGTTGGAAAATATCACTCGTGTAATTCCCGATGGTTTAGCAATCACGTTGAATTTATCGTCTTGGCAAATGCCTGAAATTTTTAACTGGTTACAGGAAAAAGGCAATTTATCACAAACTGAAATGCTAAGAACATTCAATTGTGGTATCGGAATGGTTGTTATTACCAAAAAATCGGATAGTGAAGAGTGTATGAAACAACTCCTCTTATCAGGAATTGATTGCTGGGAAATTGGCTTCGTTCGTTCTCATGAATCAAATACAGCCGAAGTGGAATTACAAGACTAATGTCTTCTCCGCTTAAAATTGCTGTTTTTATCTCAGGAACAGGGAGTAATCTGGGATCGATTATTCGTAATCAGTCAAAATACAACTATCAAGTGGTTTTGGTTGTCAGTAATAAAGAATCTGCCAAAGGTTTGGACTTTGCCCATGAATCCAATATTCCTTTTTATACATTTCAATGGGATAAAGAAGATAAAGAGCTTCAGCATTTACAAGAACAAATTTCCCAACAGCAATGTGAATTGATTGTTTTAGCCGGTTTTATGAAGATTTTGCCCGAAGCTTTCACAAAAGCGTATAAAAATAAAATTATCAACATTCATCCTTCCTTATTACCCAAATATCCGGGATTGCACACTCACCAGAGAGCACTAGACAATGGTGATGAATTTCACGGAGCAACAGTTCATTATGTCAATGAAGAACTGGATGCCGGACAACGAATCTCACAAACTATTATTGAAACACAAGGCTGTAATGATGCAGATTCTTTAGCAACACGGCTTTTAGTCAGGGAACATTCACTTTTCCCTTATACAATAGGGCTTATTGCTGCCAATCGTGTAACATGGCAAGATGATGAATTGTACCTTGATGGTGAAAAATTAACGGAACCGGTAATTTTTAATGAATAAACCAATACTCATATTATTTCTTTTTCAGTCTTTCTCATTATCAGCTTTGGATTTGTTCAAGGCCGATTATAAGGTCTTTAAAGATGGAAAAGAAATTGGCTACAACACATTACAGCTCAGTCAACAGGGAGTTGATTTTGTCATGTCTGATAAAACAGACGGAACTCACGGAATGGCATCATTTCTTGGGTTTAAACGCTCAGAAGAAACTGTATTTTTAGATGCGGAAGGCGTTTTCCAACCAAAATCCTACAAAATGACTCAAAAAGTGGCTTTTAACAAACGCACCTCAGAATACCATGTTGATGTTGAAACCAACACCATTCAAGGAATAACAAAAGACAACCAGTGGCAATTAGAAATTCCAAAGGATGCTTATAGCACCCCAAATTTAGTGAGTTTGAACTTAGCAAATGATATTTGTGATGGTAAAACCGAGTTGAATTATCCAATATTGAAGAATGGTGAAATCAGCTTGTATCAATTCAAAATTATCAGTGAAGAAAACGGAATTGTTGAAATAGATAGAGTTCATTCAAAACCATCCAGAGTAACCAAAACCTGGCTCGATAAGACTCGTCAATGTCTTCCTGTAAGAACTTATCACAAGGAAGAGGATGAGGATGCTGTTGAGACAAAATTAATCGAAATAAAGTTTAATTCATGAGTTCGTTTTACTGGTACGATTTGGAAACATTCGGTATCAGTCCGCAGTATGATAGAGTGGCTCAATTTGCCGGAATTCGTACCGATATTAATCTCAATCCGATATCAGAACCGGATATGTTTTACTGTAAAACCTCTCTGGATACATTTGTTGATCCCGAATCGTGTTTAATCACCGGAATCACTCCGCAAGAATGTAACTCCAAAGGGATGAGCGAAAGAGATTTTTTTGAAAAAATCAATCAAATTTTCAGCCAACCTAAAACGTGCGTGACCGGATTCAATTCCATGCGTTTTGATGATGAATTTATTCGTTATGGTTTTTATCGCAACTTGATTGATCCTTATTTGCGAGAATGGGCGAATGGTAATAGTCGTTGGGACGTGATTGATTTGCTCAGAGCCTGTTATGCTTTAAGACCGGATGGTATCAACTGGCCGGAACATGAAGCCGGTAAACCGAGTTTTAAATTAACCGATTTAACAGAATCCAATCAGCTGACTCACACCGCCGCACATGATGCACTGAGTGATGTGGAAGCGACTATTCAGGTTGCCGGTTTGGTTAAAAGACACCAGCCTGATTTGTTTGCCTATGGTCTGAAACTCAGGGATAAAAATTATGTGAAAAGCCTGCTGAACTGGCAATTTATGAAACCGATTGTCCATGTTTCCAATAAAATTCCTGCTGAAAGAGGGTGTCTGGCAATCATGTTGCCGTTAGCTGTTCATCCAACCAATTCCAATGGAATCATTTGTTATGATTTAGCTTTTGATCCTGAGGATTTATTTGAATTGGATATCGAAGATATTCGGGATCGTATTTTCACACCTCAAGACGAACTTCCCGAAGATTGTCCTCGTATCTCTTTAAAAACCATTCATGCCAATAAATCTCCATTTGTGGCTCCTTTAAGTGTGTTAAAGGATGTGGATTTAAAACGAATTTCACTTGATTATCCGGCAAATAAAGCAAACTTGGAGAAGTTTAAGGAATTTGGTGATATTTCGGCCAAAGTTGCAGAAGTTTTCAATCAGCCATTTGATTCTGATAACGAAGACGTCGACGCCATGCTTTATTCGGGCTTTTTCACACCACAGGACAAAAGTGAGTTTAACAAGATTCGAGGAATTAACATCAGCGAGCTACAAAAATATAAGTTTAATTTCAAAGATAAGCGAGCCAATCAGTTATTGTTTCGTTATCGGGCCAGAAATTGTCCTGACGGCCTGACAAGTTCAGAAGCCAGTCAATGGCTAAATGATATTCAAACCCGAATGACGTATCGTTTTGGAGAAAATGCGGCATTGTTATTTGAAAAAATCCGCTTGTTACGCACCCAATTTAATGAACCATCTCATCAAGTATTGTTAGATGCTGTAGAACACTATACAAAAGAGCAACTCACTCAGTTGTAAGTACATTGTTATATTTGAGATGAACAGTACTGTTAGATATAAAATAAAGAAAAAGTATTTGTATATCTGAACCAAAGTGAATATGTGATTTATGTAAGGCCAACTCAGGAAAGGGATTATTCGGTACTTATTAGTATTGATTTTATTCAAAAAAATCAGATAATGATTTACGATGAAAAACAAACTTTATAGTTGTATCTTATTATGTTATCTGTTTTATGGTAGTTGTTTAGCAGATAGCGACACAGTGCCTTATTTATATGTTCTGGGAGTTACTCAGGACGCTGGATATCCACAAGCTGGTTGCTATAAACCTCATTGTATTCCCGGTTGGAAAGATAAAGAACTTCGTAAACCAGTGGTTTCATTGGGACTAATTGACCCGAAGTCAAAAAAGAAATACATGTTCGAGGCGACACCTAATTTCCCTGAGCAATTGTACGAGTTGGAAGTCGAAGCTCCAACGCGTGAGTATGAATTTTCTGGAATCTTCCTGACACACGCTCATATTGGTCATTATACCGGTTTGATGTTTTTAGGGCATGAATCAATGGGAGCAACTCAAGTTCCTGTGTTTGCAATGCCTAAAATGTCGGAGTTCTTGAAAACAAATGGGCCTTGGAGTCAGTTAGTCAGCTATCAGAATATTGCAATCAAACCAATTCTGCATCAGCAAGAAGTTGATTTAAATACAGTAAAAGTGACTCCTTTTCTGGTTCCTCATCGTGATGAGTATTCAGAAACAGTTGGATATAAAATACAAGGCCCTAATAAATCCGCTATTTTTATACCGGATATAAACAAATGGAATATTTGGAAAACTAGTATTTCTGAACTGATTCAGTCAGTTGATTATGCACTTCTTGATGCTACTTTTTATGCAAATGGTGAAATTCCGGGTCGGGACATGTCTCAAATTCCACATCCTTTTGTGACAGAAACGATGCAAACACTTCAACACCTACCAAAAAGCGACAAAAGCAAAGTTTGGTTTATTCACATGAACCATACAAATCCACTACTTAACTCAGAAAGTCCCGAAAGCAATCACGTCAAATCAGAAGGATATAATATTGCAAAAGTGGGTGATAAAATCGAGTTGTAACTTAATTATTCAAGTATAAAAACTCCAGTTTCTTTAAAAAATGAAATAATTTCTTTTTTAGTGTGTTTGCTCTAGAAATTCTCCTTAATATACACCACAACGAAACAATAAACACATACATTAGTGGTGGATAAGATGAAAAAAGAACTCAAAAATTCAATCAATAATATTTGGTTAGCTGGCTTAGGTGTTGTGTCTTTAGCACAAAAAGAAGCTGTTAAAGCGTATGACGCTTTATTGAAAGAAGGCAAAAACTTGGAAACTAAGTCTAAGAAAACTGTTAAAGAAGTGTCAGGTAAAGCTGAGAAGAAATTAAACACAATTCGTAAAGTTGCTGATAAACAGTTCAGTAAAGTTGAGAATTTGTTTGAGACTCGTATCGAAAAAGCACTGAAAAAATTTGAAATTCCTTCAGTTAAAGATATCAAAGCTCTGACTTCTAAAGTGGATACTCTTGTAAAAGAATTGAACAAGAAAGCCGCTTAATCACAAATTAGGGCATTTGCCCAAGATGTGTCCCCTATGCAGCCAAGGAAGGTTGCATTTTTTTGCCTGCGATTTGTGAAAGCCTTAGTTGAAATTAAAAAAGCCTATCCTCCCATTTGGCCAAATTATCAATTTGGGAGGACAGACTTTAGTCAAATTAAATGGGTCAAAGAGAAGAATGGGATTTAATATAATCAAATATTGCTCTTATCTATATACGCGTAAAATATTCAAAAACTTTATCAAATAAGTTAAATTATTTATGTGTTCATTATAAAAACCAGTTGGAATAATAGTTCTTAAAATAGGACAAGTATTGTTAGAATTGAGACAAAGTCAGATATTTATCTTCTAAATCAATAAATTACTTTTTGTTTGATATTGTGAATTGTGTTTTGAGTTGAAACTCATTTGTAATATGAGTTTAATTACAAATGAAGTAGGCTTCTCTTAAATTTGTTCAAAGTTTCAGTTTGCAGGAGATTTTTCTCATCAATTATGGCGATTTGTGGATTGATTTTTTTGAGTAAATAAACGAAATAACCATCTCCAATATTGGACTCTCCATCTGTTTGAAAATGTGGAGTCGTTTGGTTTCCGCAACTGGGAGATTTGCTTTTCAGAATAAAGCCTGAAAATTTTTTAAAAAACTCAATGTTTTCATTAAACCAGTTTTGCATTTGGCTTTCAAAATGAATTTTCGGGTTCTCGACCTGAGTTAATTGTAGTTGATTGTTGTGATTGATGATTTGAATTGGCTTTCTGGGGATGCTCATTCCCATATTCACCTCAGGGCATATAGCGGTTAGCGTAAATTCGTCTGCTGGAAAAAGTAAACTCAAGTCAATCCTTTTGCTTTTTCCATCAAAACGAACATCATGTCCTAAAAGACAGGCACTGACTGCGAGTTTAATCATATTTGCTTTGTTTATCGGGGAATAAAATATTCAATGGCTTGGAAAGGTCATTTGAAAAAACCATACGAACATGCGAGCGTTTCAATTTCCGAGGCTCGGTGACACCGCAAGCATGAGCTATGATACCGACCTCACTTATCATGTGTTTGGCAAAGTTTGCAACTCTTTCGGTTTTATTCTCAACAACCAGTCCTTTTTGCAGTTTGGGATCGTGAGTAGTGATTCCGGTTGGGCAGGTGTTTTTATTACACTTAAGAGCCTGAATGCAACCCAAGGAAAAAAGAAATCCTCGGGCATTGTTGATAAAATCCGCTCCGGCACACAAAGCCCAGGCAACCTCTGCGGGTGTGATGAGTTTACCCGAAGCAATAATTCGAACCCTGTCTTTGAGGCCGTATTCGTTGCGTAAATCGACCAGCATTGGTAGGGATTCTTTGATAACCATTCCAACATCATCCATCAGTGACTGTGGAGCAGCACCGGTTCCGCCATCTCCGCTATCTAAAGTAATAAAGTCAGGAGCGGATTCAATGCCTCTTTGCCTGATTTCAGTAAATAATTCATGTAACCACTCATCTGTACCCATAACCATTTTAAATCCTACGGGTAAACCGCTGGTTTCGCGAATTTTGTTGAGCATGTCTAGCAATTCGGTTACAGATTTAATTTCCGGATGACGATTTGGGCTGATTGAGGGTTTTCCGGGTTCAATACCACGGATTCTGGCAATTTCTTCAGTGACTTTCTCGGCAGGAAGAATTCCTCCCTTTCCGGGTTTAGCACCTTGTGCTAGTTTCAACTCAATCATTTTAACTTGTGGAATTTTTCCTATTTCTTTGAGCTTATCAAAATCAAACTCTCCATCTTTTGTTCGAGCACCGTATTTTGCTGTTCCGAATTGATAAACAATATCACAACCACCTTCAAGATGGTAAGGTGACAATCCACCTTCGCCGGTATTGAGCCAGATTCCGGCTTTTTTTGCGCCATGTGATAAAGATTGAACCGCCGGCTTGGATAAAGCCCCGAAGCTCATCGCTGAAATATTAAAGAAACTGCTTGTTGTAAAAGGATTTCGGGCAAAAGGTCCAATAATCATGTGTTCGGCTTCAACTGAATCTTTTTTCATCACCGGAAAGGCACAGTTCAAGAAAATCATCGCTCCTCGTCGATCCAGATTCCGTGTCGAACCAAAGGCAACGGTGTTATTATTTCCCTTAGCCGATTTATAGACCCATGTTCGTTGTGCACGGTTGAAAGGCAGTTCTTCTCGATCTTGTGCAAAGAAATATTGACGAAAGAATTCACCCAAATATTCAAATAACCAACGAAAACGACCAATGACGGGAAAGTTTCTTCGGATGGTATGTTTGGTTTGAGTTTTATCAATAATGTAGAAAATGATTGATGTCAAAATTATCAATCCGATGATAAATACAAAAAGCAGAACAAAAAATTTCAGTGTTGAATAAAACCAGGTATCGCTCACAGAGAACTCCAATTACAGTCTGGTGAAATTATATCATGCGGTGGATTGAATATTATCCAAAATAATTTAATAATCTGGTTGAATTTCATGGTTCAAATCCGTATAATCCTCGTCCTTAAATCATTTAAACAAACAGATAAGGTACTGTCATGAAAGTTTTATCTTCATTGAAATCAGCTAAAACACGCAGTCGCGACTGTAAAGTAGTTCGTCGTCGTGGTAAAGTTTTTGTAATTTGTAAATCAAATCCAAAACTGAAAGCGCGTCAAAGATAATTCTATCTTTTACCGAACCAAATATTGAAAACCCTCAGGAATGAGGGTTTTTTATTTCTATAATTTTCTATCACTCGCCGTTTCAATCTTCATCATCCCAGTCTTCATAAGTTTTAAAAACTGGTCGTTCTGTCTTGCGAAAATACCATGACAATAAAATTCCGGTGATGAACCCAAATAGATGAGACTCCCATGAAATGTGTTCCTTGTCCGGTATCACGCCGAATATGAGGGAACCATAGGCAAATGCGATGATAATGGATATCCCAACAGATTGTACATCTTTGCGGATAAATCCACTAAAGAATAAAAAAGATAGCAAACAATAGAGCAGACCACTGGCACCGATATGATTTGCTGCACGGGCAAAACTCCAGACCAGAATTCCTGTCAGCAAAATTCCATAAACAAAAACTTTTCTTGCTATTTTGGGATAGTTCCCAAATAAAGCGGTCATTGCCAATAATAAGGGCAGGGTATTACTCACAATGTGAGATAAACTGCCATGTAAAAAAACTGTTGTGATAACCCCAAAAAGATATTCGATTCTTCGTGGATGAACGCCAAAATCACGAAGAGTAAAAAAAGGATTGAAGAATGAAATCAGCCAATCAATGAAAAATATACTCCATAAGATTCCGGTAAAAACCAATGCAAACTTAAATGCCTTTGGCCATGCCCGTTTGCGCAATTGGGCATAATTGTCATCAAGTTGATAAACTCTCAATGTATTAATTTCTCCGGCGGCTTTCTCGTTCTTGTTGAATTTCTCTGTCTCTTTCAGAGTGTGTTATCAATGCTTCATATTGTGTAATTTTTGACTCAATCTTTGCTCTTTGATAGTAATCCAAGTCTTCTTTGAGAATATTTTTCAATATACGAACAGCGCGGTAATTATTGTTGACGATATGTTCTTTCATTGCCAGTGCCTCATTGGCCTCAATGCTTTTTCCAAGGTTTTGATTGGATATTGCCAGCAAAGAGTAGTAGTTAGCATTTTCCGGGAATAGTAAGACCAGTTTTCGAGCCAACATTCTTGCTTTTTCACGACTGGGAAAACTTCCGTTTCTTGATAAAGATTGAATGTAGCTTTCCAATACTACCGGGCTTTCAGGATAAAATTTATAGAGTTCTTCAAACTGCTTTCTTCCACTTTGAAAGTCCAATTCACAGATGATTTGTGCTTTCAGAACAGCCACGAGCAACATGGTTTGAGCTGTTGACTTGGTTTGATTAATAATTTTCAGAGCGCTATCAAAGTCGCTTGAATTATATAGGGAAAGCGCATAACCATATTTTTCGGCATTGGTAATATCAGCACTCAGTTTTTCTTTAAACAGTTTTTGATAATAACTAAGGCTGTCTATTTCAGTGTTCTTTGTTAAAACTCTCACTCTTTCTTTCAGAAAAGGATATAAATCAGATTCGTGGAAATCTTTATTCTGAACATTTTGGGCGCGATTTTTCGCTTCTGAAACACGATTGATTGAAAGAGGATGAGTTCGATTATATTCAGGCATTTGATATCTTTCATCAATCGGAGTTTCACGCATTAGTTTTTCAAAGAATCCCGCCATTCCATTGGGATTGAATTCCGCATTAATAAGCGTATTGATTCCTACACGATCGGCTTCGTATTCATTGGAGCGCGTGTAATTAATCATTGCCTGTTGTTGCATCGCTGTTGTTGTCGCTAATATAGCGATTGGAGCATCACCCGAATTACTGCTTTGTGAGGCCGCAATTGCTCCAAGCATTCCAAGAATTGTTGGCAAAGTATTTTTCTTGGCATCGGCATAAAAACGCGAAATATGCCTTTGAGTTGCATGGGCAATTTCGTGTGCAATGACCCCTGCAAGTTCGCTTTCATTTTCAGTTCGCAGAAATAAACCGCTATGAACTATAATTAATCCACCGGGATAGGCTGAAGCATTCACGGTATTATCATTTATCATGAAAAAATCAAATGAAGAGCTTGGTTTTTCTGAGTTGGCAGCTAGTCGGAAACCAATTTGTTCGATGTAACTCATGACCACCGGATCAGACATGACCAAATTGTATTCATAAATCTGCTGAACAATTTGATCGCGTATTTCCTTTTCTTTAACCGGTGACATCACCGCATCTGAAGGTGTTCCCAAATCAGGGAGATTGTAGTCATAAGCGTAATTTGATTGAAAGAAGGCTAAGCATACCAATGCTATCACTGCCTTGATCGATTTTGTTTGAATTTGTACTAAACCGTAAATAGGTTTCATGAAGTAATACGCCTTAATCATTTCAAATCTCATTGAGCTATTTTATAATTCAGACAGCTAAAAAATTGTTAAATTGCATTATAACTGTGAAATATTCATTAATTATAAGTCCTCTTAGTAAAAACTCAATCGCTGCACAGCAATGTTTACAGTTTGCCACTGCATTGTTTGAGTTGAACCATGAGATTGTGAGTGTTTTTTTTCATGGATATGCTGTGAAATATGCTTTTGAAAGCAGCCCCGAGTGGTCTAAGTTGTCAAAGAAGAGTGTCAAACTATTAGCATGCTCAACGATTGCGGATGATTATTTGTCTGAAAAAAAACAAGTAGCTGAAGGATTTCAATTAGCAGGTTTGGGTCAATGGCTTGAATCCATCGAAAGCTCTGATAAGATGATTGAGTTTTCATGAAAGCCCTGATATTTGTTACAGAACATCATTTGGGTCCTAACGCTCAATGGCAATATGACAGGGTGATGGCATTACTGTCATATGATTATGATGTGAGTT
This sequence comes from Gammaproteobacteria bacterium, assembly GCA_041395445.1. Lineage (NCBI taxonomy): Bacteria > Pseudomonadati > Pseudomonadota > Gammaproteobacteria > Gammaproteobacteria bacterium. Next base: position 146,443 of record JAWLAO010000006.1, read on the forward strand.
TGGTTTTCATGAATGAGGGTGTTTCGCAGTTGCAAAGTAAAATGTGGAACATCTTGAATTTAATGGAAATTAATCAGGTGTATGTAGTAGAAAAGGAAGTTGAGTCTGATACTCACCTTGAGTATGAGGTGATAACAATCTCTGAAATCAAAGAGCTAATCGCTCAGGCAGATATTGTTATATGAAAAAGCAAACCCTTCATCAGTGCAATTGGAATGAAATATCTGACTTTAGTTTCTATTGTCAGTTGATTGATGTGGAAAAAGATGAATTATTGATTTATGCCGATGAAATTTGTTCGGATGGCTATAATAAAATTATGAAAACAGTTTCAAAATATCAAATCAATGTATCTATTATTTTAGTTAATAATTTTGGAAACATTCCAACGATTTCGCATCAGCAGTGGGTTGAATTAACTGAGAAGTTCGAGAAAATATACACATGGAAATAACAGATTTACAGCTGGATGCCAATGGTCACTTGAGTGATTACAAATTTTGGAATTTGGAAGTTGCAAAAGTTTTGTCAGAAAATGATGGTTTTGAATTGAATAAAGAGCACTGGCAAATTATCAATTTGGTTAGGGATATTTATCTTGAAACAGAAACCACTCCGCCGATGAGGCTTTTGATTAAGTTGATGAAAAAAGAATTTTCGGAAGATATAGCAAATTCAAGATATCTTTATCGTCTGTTTCCTGATGGTCCTGTCAGGCTTGCCAGTAAATATGCCGGTTTACCTAAACCTAAGCATTGTTTGTGAGTAACCTTATAATCAGCCTTTAATCACCCGGTCGCGACCTTCGTTTTTAGCCTGATACAAAGCCAAATCGACTCTGTGAATCCAGTCGCTGATACTTTCTTCCTTGATGTACTCTGCAACTCCAATAGAAATAGTTAATTCAATGCCTTGAACGATGATTTGTCGTTTAATATATTTTCTCAATTCTTCGGCCTTATCAAAAGCAAAATCAATATCAACATTTTGACACACTAGTAAAAACTCTTCACCACCAAAACGAAACAGCTTGCTGCATTCGTTACAAAATGTTCTCAAATTGTTAGAAATGGTAACCAATACATCGTCGCCTTTGATATGTCCATACATGTCGTTAACATTTTTAAAATGGTCTAAATCAATAAGCATTATAGATGCTGTTTTATCGTGATTCTTTAATACGGTGTGGAGATTCTCTAAATGATTGCTCAAAGACCTGCGGTTTCCCGCTCCGGTCAGATAGTCTTCTGACGCTAGTTTTATCAATTTTTTCTCTTGCTTTCTAAGTCCCGACGCGAAAAGATAGGCAAAAATATTTGTAACAATAATAGTGACAATGACGGTTGCGGTGCTGACTGATTCGTGGCTGACAACCAGCTTAGGTATATAAAATAGCAGCATTATTGAGTTGATAAGTACGGCTCTTAAAGGTTGTGTGATGAAATAAGCAAACATCATCGCCGGATAAACCCAATAAACCTGATTAATTCCTTTGAGATGAAAAGAAATCACATTTGCTAATAATGCAGCAATGACGAGTACCACACCGGCATTTTTAACCTTATCCGTTTGATACACATAGGAATAAATTCCTAACATAAAAAATGAAACTATAATGTCAAGAATGGCAACCGACCAATCATTGTGTATCATTCTGTATATGGCAAAGGGAAGAATTCCAATCGCAGTACCCATAGACAGCGTCAATAACATTTTTGACTGCGGACTTCTTTGGTCTTTATTCTTTTTCACTTGATCCCACGATTGTCAGGCATTTTCTCTGATTATAATACAGAAGTTTCAATTGATACAACCTGTAGAGGTTTTGTTTATAAGGTTTTCAGTAGTTCTCTGGAGTAGATAGTTCGGTTTGAAAAGCAGATATCAATCGCTTTATGCATAAATCTATTGACTCGAATCAGTTCGATTTTTTCTAAATTTTCAAAGTTGTGTAACTTGATTAAATCAGATACCAAACATGATTCAGTGGTTTCGCTTTCAGAAACATAAACCCCTTTGTTTTCCTGAATGGATAACCAGTCTGATGATTTATAACTTTCGGGTGATAATTGAAAACCATTTTGCTTCAAAATTGCCAGTTCATATCTTCTTAAAAGTTTCGAGAGTTTTTCAACACCCACTTGATTGAGCGCAGAATCATAGATTGTAAAGAGTTCCTGAGCGGTATCATTTTCAAAAAGCGAATAGCGTAACAACTCATTTAAGTATAATCCAGTCGTTTTGTCTTTGAGATTCTGGAAATGTCTGTTCATAATCACATTACAGCTATTTAAAGTTTTAAGTTCTGACTTGCCAAAATATTGGATTTTAAGCAGGCAAAATGGTTTGAGCTGTGATTTTAACGAGTTGTTTTTACTGATACCTTTTGCAATCAGATTGAGGCGACCGGAATCCTTACAAAAAAACTCACAAATCAGACTGCTATCACGATATTTTCTTTGATGAATGAGATATCCGGTCGTTTCTCGATAGGAAGACATTAATATTCGTCTTTATAACCCAACTGTTGGAGGAGTTTATCGTTATCTGCCCAAGCGGATTTAACTTTAACCCAGAGCTTGAGGTTGACTTTTTTTCCAAGTAAATCTTCGATTTCTTTCCTTGATTGAATACCAACATGTTTCAGAGAAGCTCCCTGTTTGCCAATTACCATATTTTTTTGAATCGGTCTCTCGACCCAAATTACACTGTGAATATGAACAATATTTCCCTGATCTTTGAATGACTCCACTTCAACTGTCAGGCTGTAGGGAAGTTCTTGGTGAAAACGAAGCATTAATTGTTCACGAATTAATTCAGAAACCAGATACTTTGTTGGTTTGTCAGTTAATAAATCATCCGAAAAATAATTCTCTGATTGCGGAAGATGTTGGTAAATGCTGTTTATTAATGGTTCGACACCTTTGCCTTTGGATGCTGAGAGATAAAAAACTTCAGTAAAATTGAATTTGGCAAAGAGCTCATTAGCATAAGCTAATAAAGTCTCTTTCTTTTTAACTAAATCATCTTTGTTAATGATTAATAAAACCGGTGCTGTGCAATGTTTGAGAGCAGACAATGCTTTTTCGTCATCTTTATTCCACTTCAATGATTCAACCACAAATAAAATCAAATCAACGTCATTGACAGCGGTTGATGCGGTTCGATTCATGAATTTATTGAGGGCTTTTTTATGACCGGTATGAATTCCCGGTGTGTCAATAAAAAGAATCTGTCCTTGTTCGCTGGTAGCAATGGCTAATATTTGATGGCGTGTGGTTTGTGGTTTGGCAGTCACAATACTGACTTTTTCACCGACAATGTTGTTTATTAACGTTGATTTGCCAACATTGGGTTTGCCAATAACTGCTACATATCCACATTTATTCATGAGGTTGATTTGGTGATTTGATTGAGCATTTGTTCGGCAGCTTTTTGTTCTGATTTTTTACGACTGCGATCAATTGCAGTTGTCGATAAATTAAGTTCTTGAACCAGACATTGTATTTTAAAGGTTTGCAAATGATCTTTGCCGGAAGTTTCGAGCAAGTTATACTCAGGAATATTGTGTCCGTTTTTCTGCAAATATTCTTGTAATCGAGTTTTTGCATCCTTGTCTGTAACATCCGGATCAACATTGTCTAACCACTTTTTCATGACAGTTCGTATAAAGTTCTCTGATTTTTCAATTCCCTGATCCAGAAACACGGCTGCAAAAACAGCTTCAACGGCATCAGCCAGCACGCTGGAACGATTGAAACCACCGGATTTTAGTTCTCCGGCACCAAGAATAAGTTGGTTGGATAAATCATATTCTTTAGCAATTTCAGCTAAGGTAGCTCCTTTTACCAATGTGGAACGCATCCGTGATAATTTACCTTCCGGCAGATGTGAAAAGTTGTCGTATAACCATTTGGTAATAACAAAACTTAAAATGCTGTCGCCAAGAAACTCCAGACGTTCGTTGTTTTTCTTGGCGGCACTACGATGTGTCAGGGCTCTTTCAAGTAATTCAGGTTGATTGAACTCAATCTTTTGCCCAAGTATTTTCACTAGAGAGATACAATCTTAATTGAGAGGAATTGTTTTCTCAAAGTGCATTAATAGGTCAAGATTGCCTATGAAAGGCTCTTGCACGTCATATTTAACTTGTAATTGTTTACCACGGCCTCTGAGAACCTTGATGTCATTTTTTTTGACTCTTTCAACGTAACTGGTATAGAAATGTTTTAACATAGCTTCCTGAATTTGTCCGGGAGTTTTGTTAGCAGCACCGGGCTCTCCAGCAACGGCTTTCATTGCTTTTACAACAGAGTAGTATTCACTATAAATAGGACCAATTCGAATGCCAGTGTAAACGATAAAACCCAAGATACACATACCAATGAGCAAACCAATCATACTCATTCCTTTTTGTTTGTTTTTTAGTTTCATAATGAAATCACCCTCAATAAATCAATTTGCAATATTCTAGCATGTTAAAACTGAATTTCTAGATTAATTTGGTTCCAATCCTCTTCAATCCCTGCCAAAAATGATCAGTTCGCCAATGCATCCAGATAAATTTTGCTTCACCGACCAAATTTCGCTCAGGGACAAACCCCCAAACCCGGCTATCGGAGCTATTGTCTCTGTTATCACCCATAACAAAATAATGACCATCAGGAACGGTGATATCGAGATATTTATACGGAGGGCGCATGGCATAGTTTTGGGTGAACATTTTATGCTTTCTATCACCCAGTTGCTCCAACTTTTCAATCAAACCCTTGTCATTGACATTATCCATTAAACCTTCATAAGGTCCAACCAAGTCCTGATTAACCAATTGGTCATTAATATAGATTTCTTTTTTACGAACGTCATAACGAACTCGATCTCCCGGTAAACCTATGACACGCTTGATATAATCAACAGATTGATCTTCCGGAAATCGAAATACCACAATATCGCCTCTTTCAGGGTGTCCGATTTCAATAATAGTGTCATGGAAGACAGGTAGTTTTAGACCGTATGAAAACTTATTCACATAAATAAAGTCACCCGTCAATAAAGTTGGCATCATTGAAGATGATGGAATCCGGAATGGTTCAAATACAAATGTTCTAACAACCAAAACAAAAAACAATACCGGAAAGAATGAACCAATTTGCTCCACCACGCTGTGTTTTTTACTGGGAACAGATTCTTTTTTTCGTAAAAACTTTGCCAAAGCCCACAATAGACCGGTAATTAAACTGGCTAAAGTGAGAAAGGCCTCAAAATCGAAATGGAGTTCATTCATAATAATTTCCTGTTAATCTACTTTTAGTACAGCGAGGAATGCTGATTGCGGCACTTCAACTCTTCCAATCTGCTTCATGCGTTTTTTCCCGGCTTTTTGTTTTTCCAAGAGTTTGCGTTTACGCGTGGCATCGCCACCGTAACATTTTGCGGTTACATTTTTACGAAGTGCTTTAACCGTTGTTCGGGCAATGATTTGTGAACCAATAGCAGCCTGAATGGCAACATCAAACATTTGTCTTGGTATTAATTCCTTGAGTTTATCTGCCAAGTCTTTACCACGTTTTCTGGAGTTGCTTCTGTGTGTTAGAATTGAAAGGGCATCAACTAATTCTCCATTGATCAGAATATCCAGGCGAATCAAGTCACCCGGCTCGAAGTGGCTGAACTCATAATCAAAAGAGGCATATCCTCTGGAAACCGATTTTAAGCGGTCGAAAAAGTCCAGAACGACTTCGCTCATCGGCATTTGGAATTGCAAGGAAACTTGCGAACCCAAGTATTGCATGTTTTTCTGGACTCCGCGTTTTTCAATACAAAGTCCTATGACAGCCCCGACATAGTCACTAGGCAACAATATATTTGCAGTAATTATTGGTTCACGAATTTCTTGATAATTTTCAGGTAAATCCGCCGGATTATCGAGCATGACAGTTTCACCTTTTTTGGTGATAAGCTCATATATAACCGTTGGAGCAGTTGTAACCAAGTCAATGTCAAACTCACGCTCTATACGTTCCTGAACAACCTCCATGTGAAGCATTCCTAAAAAACCACAACGGAAACCAAATCCTAAGGCGGATGAAGATTCTGGCTCAAAATGAAGTGCAGCATCATTCAGGCGTAATTTCTCCAGAGCTTCACGCAAATCTTGATAATCATCGGCTGATGTCGGAAACAAACCGGCAAAAACACGAGGCTGGGATTCCATAAATCCGGGTAAAGGTTTTTGTGCCTGATTGTTTGTTAAGGTGATTGTGTCACCAACAGGAGCACCATGAACGTCTTTAATCGAAGCTGAAACAAAACCAACTTGTCCGACAGTTAAGAAGTTTTTCTCCAATCTTTTTGGTGTAAAAACGCCAATATTATCAGCAACATGGTCAGTCTTCAGAGACATGATTCTGATTTTGTCCTTTTTAGTCAAAGTGCCATTAAAAATTCGAATCAATGAAACAACACCCAGATAATTATCAAACCAGGAGTCAATAATTGATGCTTGTAATGGCAAATTGGCATCTCCACTCGGTGGCGGAATGAATTTAATAATGGCTTCCAGCACATCTTCAATGCCTAATCCCGTTTTCGCACTGGTTAATGTGGCTTCGCTGGCATCAATTCCAATGATGTCTTCAATTTCCTGTTTAACTTTATCCACATCGGCTGATGGCAGATCAATTTTATTAATCACAGGAAGAACTTCCAAACCTTGATCAATCGCTGTGTAACAATTGGCAACGCTTTGTGCTTCCACACCTTGTGCGGCATCAACAACCAATAAAGCTCCCTCACAAGCTGCAAGCGAGCGTGAAACTTCATAAGAGAAGTCCACATGACCCGGTGTGTCAATAAAATTCAATTGATAGGTTATGCCGTCTTTCGCTGTATAGTTGAGAGTGACTGCTTGTGACTTGATAGTGATGCCACGTTCTCTTTCAATATCCATGCTATCGAGTACTTGTTGCTCCATTTCTCTGTCGGATAAGCCTCCACAATGTTGAATGAAGCGATCCGCCAAAGTGGATTTACCATGATCGATGTGTGCGATAATTGAAAAATTGCGAATGTGTTTTTGCATTAAGTTTAGTTCTCAAACAAATCCCGCCCAGAGGAGCGGGATTTTTATGTAAAAAATGGTCAGCTATTTTACCTAATGGCTTAGTTTCGTTCAATCACAATAAAACGATTTACACCTGCTTGTTTCACTAACAGCACAATTGGCTTGTCTTTTTCCAGTTCAGATAGCAATTTCTTGAAATGTTTGACATTTTTTACCGGAGTTTTGCCCATTTTAATAATGACATCGCCTTCTCTAAGGCCAGACCTGTTTATGTCCCTGTTGGTGATTTCTTTGACGAGAACTCCGTTATTGACATCATTATCATCTTTTTCATCATCATTCAGATTAGCCACTTCAAAGCCTAAGTCTAATTTGCTTGTTGGTGAATTTCCATTGGATGAGAGAGCAACTTCGTTATCAGTCAAACCATCAAGTACAGCTTCGAGATTGATACGTTTTCCATCACGAATCACTCCAACTTCAACTTTAGTGCCGGGCATCACTGAGCCAACAAGTGGTGGTAATGAAGCCGATGTTTCAACCTTTTGTCCGTTAAACTTAACAATGACATCTTGCACTTCGATTCCGGCTTTTTCAGCAGATGAACCTTTGTTGACATTGTTGACGAGTGCCCCTTGCGGCTTCTTCAGACCTAAATAATCCGCCATTTTTTGAGTGACCGGTTCGATATTCACACCAAGTAAACCTCTTTGTACTTTTCCGCCGGATTTCAATTGTTCAGCAACTGACATCGCTGTATTGATTGGAATTGAGAACGATAATCCCATGTACCCGCCAGTGTTGGAAACAATGATGGTGTTGATACCGACAACTTCGGCATTCATGTTGATTAACGGACCACCGGAATTTCCGCGATTGATAGGAACATCAGTTTGGATATAAGGAACATATTGCTGTCTTCCCAAGTCTCTGCCTTTGGCAGATACGATTCCTTTGGTGACCGAATGCTCAAAACTCAACGGCGAACCAATTGCCATAACCCACTCACCAATTTTTAAATTATTGGAATCTCCGACTTTCAGAACCGGAAGATTTTTTGCATCGACTTTCAGTAATGCGACATCACTGGCTTCATCTTCACCAATGAGTTTAGCATCAAATTCACGTCGGTCGATTAATGTCACCAAGATTTCATCAGCATCGTGAATCACATGTCTGTTAGTGAGAATATAGCCGTCTTCTGAAATAATAAATCCGGAACCACCGGCGACGCTGTCTCTTTCTTGTGGATATTGTGGAACTCCAAAAAAGCGTTCCAGCATATCTTCTCTTTGACTTCGCTCACGACGTGTTAATTCTTTTGCATTTTGTCGGGCTGCGATATTTACAACTGCCGCGCCGGTTTCTTCAACTAAAGATGTAAAATCCGGCAGATTGTTTTTCTGTGAAAATCCTGCTTGAGATATAACCAATGAGGTCAGAAAAATAATTGAGTGAAATTTATTTTTGAACATAATTAAAAATCTCCAAAATTAATTAAATAAGATACTTTGCAAAGACAATGGTATTGTCAAAAAGTGCTATGTATTCAAAAAATTATTATAAAAAGTGACTAATGGCATAGTTAACTCCTTCCATTTGATGTTTTCACGAGCATTATTCAGTGTTTTCCACTTTATGAAAACTCATATAAATTTCCTTATTTTGCATTCATAGGTTAAAATTTGGACTCGTTTTAATTTTTTTAAAGAGTCTATTTTGCAAAAAACATCTGAAAAGAAAGCAACAGCAGCTAATCAGGAAAGTTTAAAAGAGCTTGTATTGTCAGCAATTGATGATGCAAAAGGTAATGACATCAAAGTGATTGATGTTTCTCATCACACGCAATTATTGGATTATATGATTATTGCCTCTGGGACATCAAGTCGTCATATTCAGACCATTGCTGAGTTCGCGATGAAGAAAGCACAAGAAAATGGTTATGATAAACCGGCAACAGAAGGACTTGGTCATTCTGAGTGGGTGGTTGTGGATTTTGTTGATGTGGTATTGCATGTGATGTCTCCCGCTGCCAGAGAACATTACAATATTGAAGGGCTATGGGAAATCTCTTCACATCCTAAAGACAGCTAAAATCACCAATGAAAATCAGACTTCTGGCAGTCGGTCAAAAAATGCCAACTTGGGTGCAACAGACTTTTGCTGAATATAATGGCAGACTTCCGCTCAAGCAACAAATTGAACTGGTTGAAATTGCACCGATTCACAGAAGTAAGTCCGTATCGACCGAAAAAGCCAGACAATTGGAGGCTCAGTCTATTTTGGACTCTGTTAAAAACAATGAAAAAATTGTTTTGCTGGATGAAAAAGGCAAAATGATTTCCACTCGTAATTTATCGGAATCGATTAGCCAATGGCAAATGAATGGAGACGATATCGCTATCATCATAGGTGGCGCCGATGGTGTTGATAAAAGCATTAAGAAACAGGCACATAATACTTGGTCATTGAGTGCTTTGACATTTCCACATCCTTTAGTTCGGGTAATCCTTATGGAACAAATTTACCGATCTTACAGTTTGTTAGCCAACCATCCATACCACAGAGAATAACATGATTTTTGATGGTCAAAAAATAATTCTGGCGTCTCAATCTCCAAGAAGAAAGCAATTACTGGAACAAATTGGAATGGTACCTGTTTGTATGCCGGTTGATATTGATGAGTCCGTTTATCTCAATGAAATGCCTTTGGAGTACTGCAATCGTTTGGCTTTGCAAAAAGCTCAATCGGGTTGGTTGCTATCAGAGAAGAATTTACCGGTTTTAGGTTCAGATACAGTTGTGGTTTATGATGACCAAATTCTTGGAAAACCGAAGAATGAACAGCACGCGATAGAAATGTTGTCTAAATTATCAGGTCGGAGACATCAGATGATTACAGCAGTTGCGGTGGTGTTTGCAGAAAAGCAACTAACAGAGTACTCAATCAGCGAAGTTCAGTTTGAATATATCAAAGTCGATGAAATAAAGGCGTATGTTGAAAGCGGTGAACCAATGGACAAAGCCGGAAGCTATGGGATACAGGGTCATGCGGCATTATGGATAAAGAAAATCACCGGTAGTCATTCAGGAATTATGGGTCTGCCTTTGTTTGAAACCGGGAAAATATTGAGGAGTTTTTATGAATGAAGAAATATTGATTAACTCAACTCCCAATGAAACCCGTGTGGCTTTAGTTGAAAATGGTGTGTTGCAAGAAGTTTTCATGGAGCGAAATCGCAATGGCTCGATTGTCGGCAATATTTATATCGGGCGTGTTGAAAAAATTCTTCCCGGTTTGCAAGCTGCATTCGTTAATATTGGCATGTCACGTTCGGCATTTATGCATGTCACGGATATCTGTTCGCAAAAGAAAATTGCTCGAATTGACGGCATTGATGACGAAGCGATTTCCGAGCAAAATAATTTTCAACCAATTTCAAAAATCATTCACGAAGGTCAAAGAGTCGTTGTTCAGGTTTATAAGGATGCCATCGGTTCTAAAGGAGCCAGAGTGACATGTAAATTGAGTGTGCCGAGTCGTTTTTTGGTGTTGTTGCCGAATGAACCGGATGTCAACACTTTATCTATTCGCATTACTGATGAAACCGAAAGACAAAGATTGATTGGGTTATTGGAAAAAATCAACTCAAACAGCGAACACGGAATTATCGCCCGGACCAATGCCGAAGACAGTAGTGAAGAAGACTTGGTTCGTGATTATAAGTTTCTACAAAAATTATGGCGAGTGGTTTCACAACGCATAAAAGATGGTCAGTTTAAACAACTTGTCTATCATGAATTTGATTTACCGGTTCGGGTCGTTCGTGATTTTATTTCCGATAAAGTTAGAACGATAAAGACAGATTCTCACGAAGTTTACACCAAGCTGAATAAATTCATAGTTGATTATGTGCCTGAATGGCAGGGGCAACTCATTCATTATCAGGAAGTGAGACCGATTTTCGATTATCACAATATTGATGATGAGATTAATCGGGCTTTTCGACAGTTTGTTCCATTAAAATCGGGTGGGAATCTGATTATTGACCAAAATGAAGCCATGACGACCATTGATGTTAATACCGGAAAATTCATCGGTTTCAAAAATCAGGAAGAAACAATTTTTCGCACCAATCTGGAAGCGGTGCAAATGATAGCTCGCCAGATTCGTTTACGAAATTTAGGCGGAATTATCATTGCAGACTTTATTGATATGGAAGAAGAGGAACATAAACAGCAGGTTTTGGAAAGCCTGGAAGAATGCCTTAGCAAAGACCCGACACGCACACACATTCATGGAATTACTAAACTGGGACTTGTGGAAATTACCCGAAAACGAACGACTGAAAGTTTGCAACACATGCTCTCGGAGCAATGTAAAAATTGTTATGGTTTGGGATTGGTTAAAACGGTTGAAACGGTTTGTTATGAGTTGTTTCGTGAAATCATACGAACTGTCAGGCAGTTTAAAACAGGTCAAATTATGGTTCTGGCATCAACTCAGCTCATTGAGTATATTTACGAAGAGCAAACAGAGTCATTATCTGAACTGGAAGAAGAATTAGGTAAACGTATCAGCTTGCAAGCAGAAAGTTCATATTCTCAAGAACAGTTTGATGTGGTTTTGATGTAATCAATTATGACCAAAACGGACAAACATTCTCTGTTTTTTAAAATCTGGGTTCATGTAAGGGGATTTTTGGCACTTACTATTGTCATTTTGGGCATATTTGTTGGTTTGGTTTCTTTGGTGCTTCCCAATGGCGAACTTTACAAGCAACACCTGAGTGGATTTTTGTCCAAACAATGGAATAAACCGGTGGAAATCTCAGAAATTTCCGGTAGTTGGAAAGGCTTTGGTCCCAGATTTGCAATCAAAGGACTGAAAATTAAGGATAAAGATGAGGTAACAATTAGTCAGGCGACTTTAAATGTTAATTTGCTGGAATATCTCATTCCCAAAGGCTCAACCGGAATCAATCTGAGTGTCAATGAGATTGATGTTGATTTTGAGCAAAAAGACTCCGGAAAAATCGTTCTTGCCGGCGAGCGTAAAACCCATGAAAGCCTGTCCGAAAAACTGGATAAAATATTATCCAGTGGGTCTTTGTCAATTGATAACTTATCACTCAATTTTAAATCGAAAGACTTGAATCAAAATTATCAATTGAAATCTAAAATCACAGTACAACAAAGTGATTTGCAGCGAGCTTTTGAATTGCAGTTGAATGCCAAAGAAGTTGCTGATGAATTTAAAATACTATCAGTTGCGGAAAAAGATTATGATTTCAGTCGTCAGGCAAATTGGTATGTTGAAAGTAAGAATTTATCATTACAAAATTTAGGGAACCTCGTTCAGCGTGAAAATCTTCCCAAAGCGTTGATTGATGTGAAGTCGTGGTTTTCGACCAAACATGGAAACATCGTTCAGTTGATTGCTCAGGCAAAGCTCAAAGATAAGTTTTTTGCTTCAGAATCAGAGAAGTATGATATCACGGGCGATGCTGAATTGGTTTATTCCGGCGAGCCTCAAAACTGGCAAGCCAGTTTATATTTATTTGATATTGAAACTAATAATATTTCTCAGGAAAACATACAAATTGATATACGCAGAATCCAAAACCGATTGATATTTAATGCTGATGCTTTGGATATTCCTTTATTGAATGCTTTACTTGAAACTCTGGAGTTTTCAGATGAATTGCCGTTGAAAGATTTCAACATAGACGGACATTTGTCTGATGTTTCTATAGTTTATGACTTCAAAGAAAGACGGATTATGGATGCGAGTCTGAATTTTCAAAATTTAGATATCAAATCTCCATGGGCAAACTTATCTAATATATCGGGTGAAATCAGCCTCAAAGATGAACAAATACGTTTGCTCATTGATTCAGATTCCGGAACAGCAGAAGTTCCGGGAGTGATTCGAGGAATTGCAGATTGGGACAAATTGTTATTGACTGCTCAAACCTCCATGCAAGATGATGACCTGGATATTAAAATCAATTCACTTTGGTGTGATTGCAAGGACTTTATCCTCGACGGAGCGGCTCGGGCTAACTACGACGAGAATTTGTTTCTGGATTTAACATTCGGTGTCTATCAGGCTCAGGTGAATCAATTGCATAAATATTGGCCGGCAAATAAATGGAAACCTAAGGTTCTTGATTATCTCGATACGGCTTTGATTGATGGAGCTGTGAAAGAAGGAATGATTTTATATCATGGCTTGGTTAATGAATATCCTTTCAGATCTAAACAAGGTGTGTTTCGAACCCGTTCCAACTTGGTTGATGCGACAATTAAATACCAGAAAGAGTGGCCTGTATCCCGTGACTTTAATGCTTTGGTAGAAACCGAAAACCGCAAACTTTGGGTTGATGTTTCTAAAGCCAAAGTGATGCAAGCAAATATCAATAAGGTGCATTCTCAAATATCTAACTTGAAAAACCCGGTATTGACAACTGATATTTGGGCTTCGGGTAAAGATAATTTCCTGCTGGATATTCTGCAAAAATCAGGAATGAGTAAAGAAATTCCGGCATTGGCCAATCAAATTGATTTTAAAGGACGACAGAACGTCAAAGTGGATTTGTCATTACCTTTGAATAGCCCACAGGCGAAAGCTATTCCTCAAGGATATATTGAGTTTCATGAAACCGACTTTCAAATGAACCAATTCCAACTTCATGATATGAAAGGAAAAATTGATTATAAAGGTTTTTCTATTAACTTGGAGAACTTGAAAGCGATTTTTCTCAACCAGGAAACCTTTCTGAATGGAAGCATTATCAATGAACCAAATCAATCACCGAAAATTGATATACTGTTGAAAGGAAATTACAGCACTGTTGATTTTGAATCATTAACTGGTTTTGCGTTACCCGCTCAGGGACAATCTAACTGGGACTTTGAAATTTCAAATGCTGAAAGCGATGATGAAAATGATTCAAAATTAGCGTTTACTGCAAAATCTAATCTCGAAGGAACTCAGTTGAATATTCCGGCTCCATTCAACAAGTCATCAGAGGAAGTTGCACCATTTTCAGTTCGATGTGAATTGCCATGTCTGGATTCTAATTGGTCGATGGACTTTGATAATCGTTTGAAAACAGATTTTTCATTGGCAACAGATAAGAGTGAGTTTGTACTTAAATCACTCAACTTTGGAAATCAACTGCAAGATAGTTTTGGCGGAAAGATTGATGAGCTCAATCTCGATGAATGGCTTGAACTTTTAGTCAAAGATAAAGGCAATCACAAAGAGCATAAAATTCCATTTCAGAATATGAAGTTGGATATTGGTTCGCTGATTTTCATGAGTCGTCGGTTGAATCATATTGAGGTTGAGTTTACTCATGACAGAGACGGGTTGAATTTTGATATTAAGGGAGAAGAGGTCGAAGGTCGTGTTGTTGTGCCGAACGATATTGAAAACAGAGGCATTATCGTGCAACTGGAGCGCTTACACTGGCATGGAATTGACGATGAAATCGCCGCAAAAAAAGCTGAAAAAGTTTCTGAAAAATATCTGGCATTACATGTTTGGATTGGAGATTTCATCTATGACGGAATTCCATTGGGAGAATCCCGAATTGAAGTCAGACCAATTGTTGAAGGCTTACGTATTGAGAAATTTGTTACCAACTCAGATTTACTAAAGCTCAATATAAACGGTATTTGGTATAAAAATAAAGGAGACAAGGGAACTTCTGAGTTTAATATCATTCTCACATCTCAGGACATTGCCGAGTTTTTGGTGAGTCTTGGTTTTTCAGCTCCAATCAGTCAGGCAAACACAATTATTGATATGAAAGCCAATTGGAGCGGTTTCCCTAGTCAATTCGAGGTGCGAAAAATTAGCGGAAACTTGCACATCGAAGTTGGTGAGGGTGAGGTGGTTGATGCAAAACCCGGAGTTGGTCGAATTTTGGGGTTATTCAGTTTGACGAATTTGCCTCGAAGATTGATTCTTGATTTTAAAGATGTGTTTGGTAAGGGATTGCACTTTAAGTCGATGAAGGGTGATTTTACACTCAATGACGGGAATGCCTATAGTGAAGAATTCATCATTGATGCGGCAAGTGCGAAGATTTCAATCAAGGGCCGTACCGGATTGGCACAGCAGGACTATGATCAAATTGTTATTGTAACTCCTGGAGTGGGAAAAATTCTTCCAACAATTGGTGCCATCACCGGTGGAGCTGTTGGAGCTGCTGCCGGATTTCTATTTCAGGGAATGTTTAACAAAGGTTTGAAAAACGTAGGTAAAATAGTATATAAAGTCACCGGAACTTGGGATCAACCCAATATCGAAATTATTGAGACAGAAGAAATATCTGATGAAAGCTAAAATTGCAGGACTAGTTTATCTTATTTTTATTGCTTGTGTGGCAGCAGCAATCGCCTATGAATCATGGGGAAATGCCGTTGGATATTCGCATACAGTCAATAAAATAACCGAAAAACTTCACATGGAAGATAATTTGAAGAACTCCGGTAAGAAAATTCTGGAAACAATCACTTTCAGTCTTTACGAGGGCTATACAGAAAGTGTCAACGAATTAAAAGAACTCAAAGCCAAAAGTAAAAAATATGATACTAATGCTTACCGTTTCACGAAGGCATTTGTTGGAATTGTTTTATTAGTCATTGTGATTTATTTCATATCCGGCCAGCAAGTTGTATTGCTCAGTATGATTTTTCTTTCAATCACCAGTCTGGTGGTTGGTTGGTTCTCACCCATACTTGAAATCACTGCCTATCAAGATATTCCGGTTCTTGGCAATACTATTTTTCAATATGAATCCAAAAGTATTGTTTCTGCCTTGTATAAAATCATGGACAAAGGACAATACGCTATTGCGGGAATCATTTTGTTATTTACGGTTGTTACACCAATCATTAAAACAATATTATTACTTATTCTCAGTTTTCAGAAAAAACTGCATTTATCTGTCAGAAAAGTTAAGTTTCTGACTCATATTGGCAAATGGTCAATGCTGGATGTTTTTGTGGTTGCGATTATAGTGACTTATTTTTCGACCAAAACTAATGGGCAAACTGACGCCAACTTACAAATTGGTATTTACTATTTTAGTGTATATGTGATTTTGTCAATGATTTGTACTTATCTCATCACATTCAAGCATAAGAATAGTTGAGAAAACCGTGAAGTTTTTTTCCACTTTTTCAATGACCCCTGAGAAAGTATTATTGTCTCGTGCACTCAATTATGGCGACGGTGTTTTTGAAACGTTTCGGGTTGTTAACCGACAAATTCCATTATTTGACTATCATGCAAAAAGATTAAAAAGCAGTTTGCAAAGGTTGGGAATAACACCTCCTGACACCCAAGAAATACACAATAGAATCATGGCTTTAGCAGAAGATAATGCCGACTGTATTGCCAAATTAGTTGTGTTTCGTAAAGATTATCATCGTGGCTATTCCTCACAATCCAAGGAATGTGATTATTTCATAACAATCAATCCGATATCATCATTCCGATTATGTGATCAATTAACTGTTAGCTCAGTGAAATTATCTCGAAGTAAAACTCTGGCAGGAATTAAACACCTCAATCGTTTGGAACAGGTTATTGCAGCTAACGAATTGAATAGTAGCGACTACTCTGATGCCATTTTGACTGATGGTAAAAATATTATTGAAACCACTTATAAAAATATTGTGCTTATAAAAAACAATAAAATTTATTCTCCCAAGTTGAATAATTCGGGTGTGCACGGTGTTGCGTTGTCTTGGCTTGAGGACTGGTGTGTTGAAAACTCTATTGAATTCAAGTGGAAGAAAATCAAATTATCTGAACTCAGCGACTATCAAGCAATGATGACCTGCAATAGTATTCAGGGTTTTAGCTTAATTAAAAATGTTGATAATCAAGTTCAATTCTCACACAAATCACCAATTGCTGATAAAATAAAATCCTCTTGGTCACAGCTGTTTAAGTTTTGAAGAAAAAAATATTTCTGATTTTTGTTATTTTTGGCACGGGTTGTTTGCTTGTTGGTGGTTATTTTTTTCAACAATATCAGCAATTTATAAAAAATCCTGTTTTCTCAAAAACAACCATCGTTGAAATCGCCAAAGGTCAGCATTTTCAAAATTTTACCAAAAATATCAAGAAACTTAATGCCAATGGTGAAAATTGGCAATGGATGCTTTTTGCAAAAATTGAAAAAACCGGAGGCTGGTTAACGGTTGGAGAGTTTGAAATTGATAACACATTAACGCCTTTGCAAATGATGCAAAAAATAAAGGCAAACAATGTTATCACATATAAATTTACCATTGTTGAAGGTATCAATTGGTGGGAATTGAAAGAAAAATTGCTTGATGATTCGGTGTTAATTCACACACTGTTTGATTTCACTGACGAGCAACTCTTGCAAAAACTGTCAATTGACGCTCCATCTCCCGAAGGAATGTTTTTGCCTGAAACTTATCAGTTTGTGAAAGGTGACTCGGATGTTGATATTTTGCAAAGGGCACATTCAGCATTAACCAAAGTATTAGAAGAGAATTGGCAAAATCGCAAACCGGATATACCGATAAAAGACTCCTATCAACTGCTAACTTTGGCATCCATCGTTGAAAAAGAAAGTGCACATGCAAATGAGAGAGATAAAATCGCCGGAGTTTTTGTTCGTAGATTGCAGAAAAATATGCGTTTGCAAACGGATCCAACGGTTATTTATGGAATTGGTCCGAATTTCGATGGTGATATTAAAAGCAAGGATTTGAAAACCGATACACCTTATAACACTTATACCCGTCACGGTTTACCGCCAACGCCGATTGCAATGCCAAGTGCTGAGTCTATCCACTTCAGCTCCCATCCTGCGGATGGAAAAGAACTTTATTTCGTTGCTAATAACCGAGGCGGTCATTATTTTTCGGACACTTACGAAGAGCATTTGAGAGCTGTTGAAAAATACTTGAAAGGGCAAAAGTTATGAAATCCCGCTTGATTACTTTGGAAGGTTCAGAAGGAGCGGGTAAAACCACGGCTCTCAATACTCTTTGTCAAACGCTGGATGAATGGAACGTGGATTATATTGTTACACGAGAGCCGGGTGGTGAAGAAAATGCGGAAAAAATTCGTGATATATTGCTTCATTCTGAGCATTTACACCCAAAAACAGAGTTATTGCTCATGTTTGCATCACGAAATGAACATATTGAAAATGTGATTAAACCGGCACTAAAACGAGGACAATGGGTGGTTTCTGACCGTTATGTGGATGCCAGCTACGCTTATCAAGGAGAGGGCAGGCAACTTGGGTTCGAAGTAGTTAAATGGTTTGATGACTTTATCGTTGGTGATGTGCAGCCTGATTTGACTTTGTTAATGGATATCGACCCTGAAATTGGGCTTAAAAGAATCAAATCACGAGGCCAAGCTGATCGTATTGAACAAGAAGGCATTGAGTTTTTTCACCGAATTGCCGAAGGATATCGCAAAAAAGCGAAGATTCATCCTCGAAGGTATGCCGTCATTGATGCTGCAAAGTCAATTCCTGAAGTTAAAACCTTAATCCAGAAAGCTCTTGATAAGCACAAAAGGCATTTGTTATGAATGAATTTCCTTGGCTTGTTGAGCGAATTGAACAATGGCAAAAATTGCTTGTTGGGAATAAAATTCCGCATGCTTTATTGGTGAGTGGTTCAAAAGGAGTTGGCAAGAAAAATTTGGTTTATCAAATGGCAAAAATGGCGTTGTGTGATAATTTGCAGGGAATCCAGGTTTGCGAATCCTGCAAATCGTGTCAGTTATTCAATGCCGGCAACCATACTGATTTGAAGATAATTTCGACCGAAGATGATGTAATCAAAGTCGCACAGATTCGCCAGTTGTCAAAAGATCTAATCTTGAGTTCGTCCCGTGGACATTATCGCTTTGCAATTATTGAAAACGCTGAGCGAATGAATTCGGCCTCAGCTAATGCTTTGTTGAAAACTTTGGAAGAACCTCCGGCAAATGTAGTTATCATTTTAACTACTGATGATACAGGTCGTTTGCTACCAACGATTAAAAGTCGTTGTCTGAAAATTAATATTGATTTGCCTCAAAGATTAATCTCAAAGCAATGGTTGTTGGATTGCACAAAATTCCATGAGCGACAAATTGAACAAGCATTGAGTTATACGAATTCGGCACCACTCGCGACAAAACAATTTCTTGAGCTTGAGTATTTGGAAAAGTGTGAACAGATGTTGGAAGAGCTTTTTGCGCTCGCTCAAGGAGCAAAAAACATCCTTGAAGTTACCAAAAACTGGCTTGAAGAAGACGCATTACAAATGTTACCTTATCTTGCAAATCATCTTATGCAGATTATAAAAACTAAAATGTTTGCTGATACAACAACAATCGACAAATTCACTCAATTCAGCAATCAACAATTATATAGTTTGGTTCAAAATCTTTTCCGATTTTTAAAATTGAATAATAAATCCCTTAAGACCGAGTTACTTATTGAAGAACTACTTATTAGTTGGAAGCAATCGTTTCCAACATAAAGGTTATTTTCTGAAAGTATTCAATCCTCACAAGTTGTGCAATAACCATAAAAGTAATATGATACGTAAGTTAATGTATTGTTTTAAACCAATGAGAGGACATTTTTGATATGGCATTTATGGGTGCCGGGATGGCAAAAAAAGGAATATTATCCTGTGATATAAAAGATGTTGCTGAACTGCATAAATTGTTCATGCCGTTTATTGAAAATGGCGGAATTTTTATAAAAACTCAAAACTCTTATAACTTAGGTGACGATGTTTTTTTATTATTGTCCTTGTTAGGAGAGGAAAAAGTTCCGGTAACCGGAAAAGTAGTGTGGATTACACCACTAGGTTCCGGTGGAATGAAACATGCAGGTATCGGAGTTCAGTTTGCAGATAATGCGGATATGGAACAAATCAGGACGAAGATTGAAACAATGCTCGCCCCTTATAAAGGAGACAACCTTCCAACCGAAACAATGTAAATATGTCACGCTTCCCGCTTTCAGTCTCGCAAAAAATCGAAAACAGTCTTCGCGAGGCGGATGTTTGTCAGTACATTATCAGTGATCGTTCTGAAGAACTCATTGAAACCCTCAGAGTGATGTCTGTTCACTCAGGTATGACTATTTATGTTTGGACTTTTGGTTCGGGGTTAAAAAATATCAAATCCGGTGAGGCTCCACTTCCGGGAACCAAAGGGTTGCTGGAAGCTTTAAAATATGCTCAGCGTAACCACTATTTCGCAGTCTATGTTTTTCCTGCTTACACAGAAGAAAATTTTAATGAAATAAAAATGACTCTGCCATCAGCCATGATGTGGCTGAAAACGGATCAGAACACTCGCCTTTTGTTTTTGGTTGATGAAGATAGCCAACTAAATTTCCTCTTTAAACATGCCGAAGAAGTCGAGCTCTCAAGTAAAGGAATGCAAAGATATAAACTGAGAGATTCAAAATGGGTTCCCGCAGATGACTGATTTACATTCATTGACCCCTTTGATTTGTCTGACTGACCGTGATTCTGTTGGAATATGTGAAGATACATTATCACAAGCAGGTTGTTTAAAGTCGCAAACGGCTGAAGACCTCAACGAAGTCAAAGATATATTGTCTACAGCAGAGATTAATTTGTTGGTCATTGAGTGTTCAGAAGTGTTTGTCAATCACCCTAAAGAGTTACACCGATTGACTCATAAGTTTAAAAATATTAGAGTGATACTGGTTATTAAACAAAATTACCCGGTTCAAGAAGCCTTTCTAAAACAGTATCAGCAGATAGCTAATGCAATAATAAATGAACCATTAGAGCAGAAGCAATTGCTAGCTTGCTTGAAGGAGTCAAGTACACCGGATAAACAGCCGAGTGTTAAACAAGAAGTAAAAAGCCCTCCAAGCCGGCAGGCAGTAAAGCTCTTAAACCCCGAACCTGAATTGCAAAGTAATGAAGTCTGGGAGTTATTGTTTACAGATTCCAATAAAGCACAAATAATTGTAAAAGCTGAAAACCAAAAAGTCACTCATGTTAATCAGGCGCTATGTGAGCTTTTACAGACAGACAAAAGCACATTGGTAGGTAAAAAGTGGTTTGAATTAGATATCAAAGAAAATCAAGCATCTTATTCCGAATATACCAGGGAGTTAACTGTCAATGAAAAAACGAGCTTTCAGACATCATTCCCTGTTAATGGAAAAATTGAGGATTACAATGTCGAATATCAAACCGGAATTTTGAATTCTGAAATTGTTTATCATGGTTATATAAATAATTGCGCCCAGAAATCAGTCTCAGATGAAATTTTTGATTTGATTGAACAAATTCAGAGCACAGATGTTTTATCGACAAAAGCGACTGTATTATTTGAAGAAATTAGGAACTTTCTAGCTGTAGATTTTCTTTTATTTTTTGAGTTTAACAACAATAAGCTCCTGAAACCGTCATTTGCCGGTGATACCAAACAGATTATTGACTTTATCAAAGCGAATAATATGGAGTTGCTTAAGCTAATGAAAAGCGCGGAAGAAGTCATTTATCCTTTACAAGCTGAAAATGAAGAAATTAGTATTCACATGCTTGAGGGGTTGAAATTTAAAAGTTTTGGATTCTTCCCAATTGTTGATAGCACAGTTCCTTATGGAGCGATAGTTGTTGGAAGTAAATTAAACAAAGTTGACTGGTTGTCAACTCGCTTTGTGATCAATAATTTGGTCGGTCGCTGTAAATTTAAGCTGTTTCAGAAAAAAATCATCGAGCAAAAAGAAATGGAAGGCATGCTCGATAAGTTAACCGGTTTGCCAAATCGTAATGCAGCAACGAAGAAGTTTGCTGAACTAAACAAGCATGGAGTTGAAGACGATAAATACATATCGTTGATGATAATCAATCTTCATAAATTAAATGTTTACAACAAAAGTCTTGGTATTGATTTAACCAACCAACTGCTTCGTAGTTTCTCACAACTCATTAGCAAAACAGTTCGCTCAGCCGGTGTGACCTATCGGCTATCCGGTGACGAATTTATGATAATGCTCAATCCTCATGATGAAAAGAGTCGCTCTGAAGCATTGGCAAAAGCTCTTATCAAATCATTTAGTCAACCGATATTAATGAGCTCGGGCGAAGAGGAGAAAGTCGATGTGAATATCGGAATCTCCATTTTCCCGGATGAAGGTCAAACCGTTTCCAGCATGATGAAAAATGCAGATTTGGCAATGTATGATGCGAAATTGTCAGGGAGAAACAATTTTGTAATCTTCAAGTTTTCAGAAACCGGAAAAGCACTTCAGAAAAAAATCCAAATGGAGGAGAACCTTAAGAAAGCGATTCGAGACAACCATATTAAAGTATTTTATCAACCTAAAATTGATGCTCTTTCTGAGGATATTATCGGGTTTGAGGCATTGGTGCGTTGGATTGATCCGACTTTAGGAATGATAAATCCCGGGCATTTCATTCCTCTGGCTGAGGAAACAGGACTCGTTAATGAAATAGGTGAGTTTATTATTCAAACAGTTTGTAAGAAACTGATTCAATGGCAGAATAGGTTTAATTTGAATTTGAATTGCTCAATAAACGTATCACCTGTACAACTTAAAGATAAAACTTTACCTAAGAAAATTGAAAAAATCATAAACTCGACAGGTATCATGCCGGGCAATATTGATTTTGAAATCACCGAAACTATTGATATCAACTCGGTACCGAATCTGGTTGAGACACTAAATGCAATAGTAAAAACTGGTTGTACTTTGTCCATTGACGATTTTGGTACAGGTCACTCCAGTTTGGATTATGTGAAGAAAATTCCTGCAACTTTTATCAAAATTGATCAAACTTTTGTTGCAAATATCGGTCTTGATCCTGAGGATGAAGCCATTTTGGATGCGACCATCGGTATCGCCAAAAGGTTAAACAGAAAATTGATTGCTGAGGGTGTTGAGACAGAGGAGCAACGAGAGTACCTGTTAGAAAGAAACTGTGAGTATTTTCAGGGCTTTTTATTCTCCAGACCATTGCCAGAAAATGAAATTGATCGAATCCTACAAGAAAAGATTGAACTAATGGGTTAATTCTTCAATTTTTTCAAAAAACAACTATAAATTTAACGAAATATTAAACTTTTTACCGAGGGCACTGTCTTAGCACACAAACATGAACGAAAAACAGGAACAAGTTGAAGATATGTCTGATAAGGCACTGGATTTAGAACTGGTTAAACAAGCTCAAAGAGGCGATATTAAAGCCTTTGAGTTGTTGGTTCAGCGTTATCAACAGAAAGTTGCAGGCGTTGTCTCGAAACTGATAAAGGATTACCATGAGATTCAGGATGTCACGCAGGATGTTTTTATTAAGGTTTATAAAGCACTACCAAAATTTCGCGGTGATTCGGCTTTTTACACTTGGATTTATCGAATTGCCATTAACACAGCAAAGAACCATTTGGTGGCTAAAGGAAGACGCATTCAAAACAGTGATATCGAGCCTACTGAAGCGGAGAATTATTCAGGTGGTTTTGAAAAACAAAACTTCGCAACTCCGGAAGCTGAATATCAACGCCAAGAGGTCGAAAAAGTCGTTCATGATTCAATCAATTCCTTACCTGATAACTTAAAGAACGCCATAATCTTCAGAGAAGTTGATGGTATGAGTTATGAGGAAATAGCTGAAAAAATGCAATGTCCGGTCGGTACCGTCCGATCCAGAATATTCAGGGCGCGAGATGCTATTGAAGCAGCACTCAAGCCTGTGTTACAAAAAGAACAACAGAGAGCAAATTATGTCAGATAAATCAAAACAACAGATTTCCAATTTAATGGATGGCGAATTAGAAATTAATGCCAGTAAATTTCTGTTAAAACGCATGGCTGCCGATGATTCATTATCGGAAACATGGAATAATTATCATTTGATTAAATCTTGTTTACAAAAAGAAAAGGATGAGCCGTTATTTTTTGATATAGCTTCAGAAGTTGGAAATATATTGAGAAGAGAACAACGCACAACTGGCCATGATACAGCTCAAGTGAAAGAAAGAAGATGGATGAAGTCATTTAAACCTGTTTTGGGAATGGGAATAGCTGCCAGCGTGGCATTTCTATCAGTGATGATGATTCAAAATCGTACGATAAATAACGGAATTAATGAGTTAGAAGTAAACGGGAACAATATCATTGTCGTTAATGATAAAAACTCAGAAGGGTTGACTGCCCCGGATACAAATATTTCGGCTAATTTAGCAGCTGCCAGTGGTGGACAAATTCTGGTTCCTCCTCCGTCTTTAAGTCGTTTTCCATCTGTTTCTGCTACGCGTTCAAACAATGTTTATGCGCATAATTTTTCACAACCGGCAGTGGTTTCATATATTTTCTACGTTGATGAAAATGAGCAAGGAAAAGATAATAATCAACAAACACCAATGACAGTCAAGGATATTAGTGAGTGATAAAACTTGCTAAAATTCTCAGTATAGATTCTGAGATTGTTACTTTAAAACTTGAAAAA
Organism: Gammaproteobacteria bacterium; assembly: GCA_041395445.1. NCBI lineage: Bacteria > Pseudomonadati > Pseudomonadota > Gammaproteobacteria > Gammaproteobacteria bacterium. Next base: position 171,038 of record JAWLAO010000006.1, read on the forward strand.
AAAGCCAAATGTGCAGACTGTAAAAACGGCTGCTCAGATGGCTTTTTAAGTTTTCTCTTCAAAAAAGATTCAGACGGAATCCTGAAAGTCGGTAAACACTCAGAAAATAGCACTCTAAGTTCGCATTTGTACGACTATGAGCATTTTTTTGCTGAAAATTCTTTCAAGAATAATGACATCATCGGAATTGAATTACAGGAGTTTCAACTGCTTAAATATGCATTGATGCTTTATGGAATGCCCATATTAGCAATCGTATTTTTTCTGATTAGCGGATATACCGTCTTTTCAATTTCTGGATTGAATGGCGATATTGGCGGAGTGATTGGATTTGTTCTGGGACTGTTTTTGACTAGAGTTTTGATTCAATCTGCAAAGTTCAGAGCAACTCCCAGAGTTAAATTTTTTAAATGAACCTAAAATTATTCCCGGTTTTACTTCAAAGTTTTAAATTTTCAACAATATCCAAAGTTGCTTTTGAACGGTTTAGTGTATAAAAATGCAGTCCGGGGGCGCCTTGATTGAGCAAGTTTTCGCAAAGCCCGGTAATAAAATCGTTTCCAAATTGCTGAATGGATTTTCTATCATCTCCATAACTTTGTAATTTATACCTCAACCATCGTGGCATTTCTGCTCCGCAGAATCCGCAAAAACGGTTGATATTGCTGAAATTTGTTATTGGCATAATTCCAGGGATGATTGGAATATCAATATTCTTTTTACTGCATTCATCAACAAATGCGAAATAGGAATCGGCATTAAAAAAGAATTGTGTGATTGCTTGTGTGGCTCCGGCATCGACTTTCTTCTTAAAGAATTTGAGTTCACTTTCCATGGTTTCTGATTCAGGATGAATTTCAGGATAACAACCGACAGTGATTCTGAATTGATCGTTAAATTCACTTTTGATATATTCAATCAACTCATTTGCATGACGAAAATAACCAATAGAACCCATGCCAGATGGAACATCACCTCTGAGAGCCAAAATGTCATTGATGTTATGATCGAGATAATTTTGTAGCAGGTTCTTTATAGATTCCGGAGTTCCACCCATGCACGACAGATGTGGAATAACGATTGGATTGGGGTGTTTTTTTAATTCCAATACAGTTTCAATCGTTGCATCAATCGTCGAACCACCGGCACCAAATGTAACTGAGAAAAAATCAGGCTCGAGTTTTCGCAACTTCTCCTGAGTGTCTTGCAAAATAACTTTTTGCTCGTCAGTTCTCGCAGGAAAGAATTCAAAACTGATTTTTGCTTTTCTCATAACTTTAACACCATTCAAGTTGAAAGACACGAAGTGATATTACTCACTTCGTGTCGTGTCAATTAATAACGATAATGTTCCGGTTTATACGGTCCATCTGTTGTAACACCAATATAAGCTGCTTGTTTTTCAGTGAGTTGTGTCAGTTTCGCACCAACTCTGGCTAAATGAAGTCTGGCAACTTTTTCATCCAGTTTTTTAGGAAGAACATAAACTTGGTTCTGGTAATTTTCACCATTTGAGAATAACTCAATTTGAGCTAAAACCTGATTAGTGAATGAATTGGACATTACAAAACTGGGATGTCCGGTTGCACAACCCAGATTGATTAGGCGACCTTTCGCCAATAAGATGATTTTTTTGCCATCTTCAAAAATCACATGATCAACCTGTGGTTTGATTTGATCCCATTGACATTTTTCTTCCAAACTTGCAACGTCAATTTCGTTGTCAAAGTGTCCAATATTACAAACAATTGCCTGATCACGCATTTTTTTCATGTGGTCATAAGTAATGATGTTGAAGTTTCCTGTCGCTGTTACAAAAATATCAGCTTGATCACAAACTTCGTCCAATGTCACAACTTTGAAACCTTCCATTGCTGCTTGTAAAGCACAAATTGGGTCGATTTCTGTTATAAGAACAGTTGCTCCCAAACCACGCAATGATTGAGCGCAACCTTTACCAACGTCACCGTAACCACAAACGACCGCAACTTTACCGGCAATCATAACATCTGTGGCACGTTTGATGCCGTCAACCAAAGACTCACGACATCCATATAAATTATCAAATTTAGATTTAGTCACAGAGTCATTCACATTGATTGCAGGGAATGGTAAATCACCGGCTTTTGCAATTTCGTACAAACGATGCACACCGGTTGTTGTTTCTTCAGTCACACCTTGAATATTTGCCAATGCTTTGGTGTACCATCCATTGCTCGTTGGTAAACGCTTTTTAATAGAATTGAATAAGCATTTCTCTTCTGCTGATTGTGGATTATCCAATACCGATGGATCTTTTTCTGCTTTTGCACCTAACATGAGTAGCATAGTTGCATCACCACCATCATCCAGAATCATATTCGGAGTTCCGCCATCGTGCCATTGCATTATTCGATGTGTGTATTCCCAGTATTCATCCAGGGTTTCCCCTTTGACTGCAAATACAGGAATTCCTTGATCAGCAATTGCGGCCGCTGCGTGATCTTGAGTGGAATAAATATTACAAGATGCCCAACGCACTTCTGCTCCTAAAGCAACCAATGTCTCAATCAGAATAGCGGTTTGAACCGTCATGTGTAAAGAACCGGCAATGCGGGCTCCTTTTAACGGTTGTTTGTCTTTGTATTCTTCACGAATTGACATGAGTCCGGGCATTTCCGTCTCGGCAATTCTGAATTCTTTATAACCCCATTCTGCCAGACCAATGTCGGCAACGATATAATCGGGTGCGAAGTCTTCTAATTTTTCTTTGTTAATCTGTTGTGTCATTTTTCTCTCAATTCTTTAGTTATATTTTCGCTGCTTGTCTCAGTATTTCTGCTTTATCGGTTTTTTCCCAAGTGAAATCTTCATCTTCACGCCCCATGTGTCCATAAGCTGCGGTTTTTTGGTATATCGGACGAATCAAATCCAGTTCAGTAATAATTCCGTATGGAGTTAGATTGAAATGTTCACGGATTAATTGTTCGATTGTTTCTTCCGAAATTTTATTTGTTCCAAAAGTGGTTACGCTGATAGAAGTCGGTTTAGCAACGCCAATGGCATAAGAAACCTGAACTTCACAACGATCAGCCAGACCGGCTGCAACCACATTTTTTGCGACATAACGACCGGCATAAGCTGCTGAACGATCCACTTTAGACGGATCTTTTCCTGAGAAGGCGCCACCACCGTGACGCGCCATACCACCGTAAGTATCAACAATGATTTTTCTTCCTGTCAGTCCACAATCGCCTACAGGTCCGCCGATAACGAATTTTCCGGTGGGGTTGATATGAAATAAGGTGTCTTTTGTTAACCAGTTTTCAGGCAATACCGGCTTGATAATTTCTTCCATAACCGCTTCGCGCAAGTCTTTCAACGAGATGTCTTCATCATGCTGGGTTGATAAAACAACAGCGTCAATTGAAATCGGTTTGTCATCGACATAGCGGAAAGTTAGCTGACTTTTTGCATCCGGACGCAACCATGATAATTTACCGCTTCTACGAACAAACGATTGTCTTTCGACCAAACGATGAGCATAGGTGATTGGAGCAGGCATTAATACATCGGTTTCATTGGAAGCGTAACCAAACATTAAACCTTGGTCTCCGGCTCCTTGTTCCTCAGGACTTTGTCTGTCAACGCCTTGGTTGATGTCGCCTGACTGTTTACCAATCAAAGACATCACAGCACATGTGTGTCCATCAAATCCGACATTAGAATTATCATATCCAACATCAGTTATCACTTTTCTAACGATGTCATCTAAATCCACCCAAGCTGAAGTTGTGATTTCACCGGCGATGATAGCTGTTCCTGTTTTCACTAATGTTTCACAGGCAACTCTGGCAGATTTATCTTGTGCCAAAATAGCATCTAACACAGCATCTGATATTTGGTCAGCCAGCTTATCCGGATGTCCTTCAGAAACTGATTCTGAGGTGAAAAGATAATCGGTTGTTCTATTGCTCATAATTAATATATCTCTTTGTGCGAATAAAGAGATATATTCTATCCGTAAGTTTTGGAAATTGGTAATAACTTTAGTTAAATAATCGTGTTTGATAGTGAAAAAACTCAAAAAAAGCTAAAATTCATTACTCTTATTAACAAGTGCGCAGCAGAATGAGTTTCTTAAAAGGAAGTGTTTTTCTTATATTAGTTGTTATCAATACATTGTTTTGGGTTCCAATTTTATTGGTTTTTGCTTTGATAAAATTGATTGTACCCATTCACGCTTTTCGCCGAGCAGTATCACGTTTATTGGTGTGGATTGCAGAAACATGGGTTGCATTAAACACTCATTCACATCGAATATTACATGGAAAAAAACTGGAAGTTTCAGGATTGAATGATTTACAAAAAGATGATTGGTATTTGCTGATAAGTAATCATGTTGCTGCTGCTGATATCCCTGTATTGCAAAGCGTATTTCATAAAAAAATTCCTTTTTTAAAGTTCTTCTTAAAAAAAGAATTAATCTGGATGCCATTTCTTGGTTTGGCTTGGTGGGCGCTTGATTTTCCGTTTATGAGACGTTTTACAAAAGAGTATCTGCAAAAAAATCCTCACATGAAAGGTAAAGATTTGGAAATTACTCGTAAAGCCTGCGAAAAATTTAGAGATTATCCAATCACAGTGATTAATTATGTTGAAGGAACACGTTTTACTCAAGTTAAGCATGATAAACAACAGTCACCATTTACGCATTTATTAAAACCTAAATCCGGCGGCATAGGGTTTGTGCTCGGATCAATGGGTGACAGAATCAGTTATTTAATTTTAACGAGTATCAAATATTTACCACATCCACCAAGTCCGTGGGAATACATGTGTGGTAAATTTGCAAAAGTACAAGTTTTGGTTGAAAAAATTAAAATTCCTGATAATTTAAAGAATAAGAATTACTTAACTGATTCTGCGTTTAAGCAAGATTTGCAAAGCTGGCTGAATGAATTGTGGTTTAAACAAGATAAGAAATTGTCATGAGTGAAGTTTTATTCGATATCGTTTTTAAAGGTAAATTTGCTGGTTCGATTGATCAGCAAAAAGCAGAATTACATTTTTCAAAACTTTTTAAATTACCAATTGAGAAAGCCAGATTATTCTTCGACGGGAAGCCGAGAACCTTAAAAAAATCACTGACTATGGACAAGGCCAGTAACATGAGAGAGGTGCTGAAAAAAGCCGGCTTGCGTGTCACATTAGTCAAACAAGAATCTGAACAAAGTACAACCACTGACAAGAAACAAGCCTTGACTATGTCTAATGTTGGGGTGGTGATTGTAAACAAACCATTTGTTCCTCCAAAACACTTTGATACCTCGAAATTAAAGCTCGACGAAGTGGGTGTTGAAATTGTTCATAAAGTTGAAGTACCAGAACCGGAATATGACTTACATGACTTGAGTTTGGATGAAGTTGGTGTTGAAATTATTCAAAAAAAACATATTCCTCATCCTGATATCGATGTTTCTGGTCTGACAGTTGATGAGGTTGGAGCTATTTTTTCTAAAAAAAACATTGTGAGTGAGCCTCATTTTGATTTAAGCAATTTATCGTTGGATGATGTAGGAAGTGTTTTGGTTGAGAAAAAGCAAATAGCAAAACCGGAAATAAATACGGAAAATATCACACTTCAGGATTGAAGTTGATATGCCCTTCTCAAATTTTTGTAAAAATTTATCTTAATCCAATATCAGGCAATTTATTGCTATACAAAGGCATTAATTATAAAATCTCAAACAATTTTAAATATTTTGAAACTATGAAGAAGCAATTAGGTTTAATCGTGTCAAGTATATTGTTTTCCGGACAATTGTATTCACAGGAAGCTCCTACTGAACAAGGTTTTGATGATATAGATGATATCCCCGGCTGGATATTTGATAATCGCTCTGAACCATTGGGAGAGACCGGCTGGTTTCAAGGTGTTGAAACTATCGTTTCATCACATGAAGGCGCCACGACTTCTTATATCGCTGCAAACTACCGAAATACTGATGTTGATAATGATGATGTGCCTAACACAATTTGTAATTATCTGATTATGCCGGATTTAGGTAACTTGGAATCTGTTTCTTTTTATACTCGAAGTGTTAAAGCGAGCAATAACTTTAATGTCTATCCGGATCGTTTGTATGTGATATATAGTCCAACAGGTGGTGTTGAAACGGGAAACTGCACCGATGATCTTGGTGATTTTTCTCATATACTTATGTCGGTGAATCCGGATTTAACGACTGAGCTGAAATATCCTGAAGGCTATCCTTTAACGGAATGGACTCAATTTGAAGTTGAAGTCAATGGAGCCGGGCGAGTGGCATTTTTGTATTATGTCGAAGATGCCGGATTTTATGGTACAAACTCTAACTTTATAGGAATTGATACTGTTGAATGGGTCAGAGGAGAAGATGAGCCAACTCCTAATGTTGAAAAAATAAATAAGCCGATTAAAGGAAGAAGAATATCTTCAAATACCGTGATTGAAGTATTGAACTAATTTAGAAATTATCAAAAATTTTCACTTTGATAAAAAAGCCCTTATGTTTTTCAACTAAGGGCTTTTTTGCTTGTTTAGCTATGTTTAATGATTAAGGTAGTTGTTCAAATCCGTTCTCAAAAATAAGATCAAATGGAGAACAGTCGCCAATTGCAGTAGGCAGTACAGCTAATGTAATTCTTGAGTCTGGAACATCTCCGCTATTTGCCGCTAAAATAACATCATTAAATCTCAATTCAGATAAGGTTCCAGAACATACAGTGTATGTAATTTCTACTGATTGAGTGGCATTAGGTGCTAACTCAAAACTTGATGGGGACACTGTAATTACGCCGCCATCTCTCATTTTAACATCCGCAGTAGACCATGTATAAGTTGATGAGGATCTGTTTTTTACTGTTCTTGTCCAACTACAATTACTAGAACAATTGGTATCTCTTACACTAGGGATATTTAATGTTGCAGGATCGCCACCTGCAGATGGATTCGCAGCTAAATAATTAGCAAATGTTTCATCCATAACCAATGCAGCTTTAGCTGCCTTTGTTAAATCTATCGTTCCGCTTCCAACTTGGTCAGGAGTAGCCGGAGCGCCTGTACCTGTTGTTACTACACTATCTGCTGTCATCATCATTGCTGATTTAATTTCAGAAGGACTCCAATCCGGGTGTACCTTCATGACTAACAATGCTGACCCGGAAACGTGTGGGGCTGACATAGAAGTTCCTGAAAGAAACTCAAATTGAGGAGCAGTTGTTCCATCTTTATATGCAGCAAAAATATTAGTACCGGGGCCATTAATATCCGGCTTGGTTACATCAAATGAATTATTTGGCCCCTGTAAACTACCAGCATTTAAAATATTGCCTAATGAGTCTATCATGGTATATGCAGCGGTTCCCGATATAAAGCCTTCAACGGTTGAAGCTACAACTGAATCAATAAAAGCAACGATTGCATCACCATCCGCCTGTCCAATCATTACAGCTGGAATATTTGTTGACTCAATTCCACCCATAACTATTGGAATATCGGCTTGATTATTATAGATAATGGCAGCAACAGCTCCTGCTGCTTCAGCATTATCTATTTTGGATGAAAAATTACATGAACCCCTGCTTATGAGAGCAATTTTGCCATTAAAAGAATTGGCAGGAAAAGCGCTACATCCTTCTTGGTTGCCTGGAGCAACATTACCTGCATATAACAAACCGGCATCAACATCACCGCTGAAATTATTAGCAACTCCCAATAAGCCATACATATCGATCAAATGTGAAGGTATCGGAGTTGGCTGAGTAATATCAACTCTGTTATTCAAAGCACGACTGTGTGAGGAATTCGCAACAGAAAGTAACCATGGTCCTCTGTGGTTTACATTTCCTACCGGATCTGGAACGCTAGTACTGGTGTTACCTGCTGAAGCAGATACAACGATACCGGCATTCATTGCATCAAGATACAATCTATCTGAATCAGTCCATGGAGATGTACCGCCACTGATTGAATAGGAAATAACATCAACTCCATCGGCAATTGCCTGATTAATACCTGCAGTAATGGCAGAGCCGGCACAGGAACTGATACATACATCGTAAGCAATGATATGAGCATGTGGAGCTACACCCGAGATGCTTGGAGCCGCTAACGGAGTTCCTGTAGTTGTCACAAAACCACCTGGAATAGAGGCCGCTGTTATTCTGTTCCCTGCTGCGGTACTTGCTGTATGAGATCCGTGACCGTTAGTGTCATCAGGGCCATCGGCAAAGTCCCAAACACCAATGAGTTTGTTGTTACAAACATTTGTTGGACTACAGTCTGAACCGGCAACCGTATTACCAGCACCTAATGGGTTTGCTGCTGCAAAATCATACATGTCTTCAGGAGCATCAGAAAAGGATGGATGATCCATGTTGATACCAGTATCCAATACACCAACTATCATTCCCTCACCCTGATTAGGAACATTACCTGGAACCGAAGTTCCATCCCATATCGTATTCGCACCGATGAATGTTGGACCAACATCTGTGTCCAATTCATAAATTTTTTCTTTGTCTACACTAGCTACACCATTTATTGAGCGGATTAAATTTGCTTCGTCAGCAGTCAAATTCATAGCCATTCCATAATTCGCATAATAATATTCAAACTTGGCATTAACTCTGCGCCCTAAGGTTGAAGAGATTACATCAACGGTTTGATTAAGTTCAGCTTTTAGGAATTGTAAATAGGCTTGTGCCGCTTCAGATTTTGTGTCCAGTTTTCTGGTACCTGTTGCACTTGGTGAAGTTGCGCTAAAGTTTTCATATCCACCATTATAATGAACCAAACTTTGGTGGTTGAGTTGAATAATGTAAGTGTTTGTTGCGGCATTGACAAGTTCAGCTTGTTGAGAATGCACTATAGTTACGAACAAACTAGTAAAAAATACAGATAATAATTTCATTTGATATCTCCTCTTTTATTGAATTGCAATAATCGCATCCATTTCTATCATTGCGTTTTTTGGTAATCCGGCAACCTCTATTGCCGCACGAGCCGGATAGGGTTCCTCAAAATACTGGGACATTATGTCATTGAGCGTTGCAAAATGCGATAAATCTTGAACGAAAATATTTAATTTTAAGGTATTTTGCAGGCTTGTTCCTGCCGCGATTGCAATTGCTTGTAAGTTTCTGAATACCTGATGAGTTTGCTTGGAAAAATCTTCTTCTCGCATCTCACCATTTTTTGGATTAATCGGTATTTGTCCTGAAACATACAAAACATTATTGTGAGTCACTGCTTGCGAATATGTTCCAATTGCTGCAGGTGCATCTTGTGTTTCGATAATTTTCTTCATGATATCTATCCAATTTCTTTTCTGGAAGCTTTTAGAACCTCCGGAAGTTGCCTTAATTTATATAAAATGTTTTTCAAGTTCATTTTGTTTGCGATACTAAGGTGAAACTCCAAACCTGAGTAATTCCCATCTCTGTCAACCTGATCAAACCTTTCTATGTTACCATGATTCTCAGCAACAATACTCGCTAATTTTGCCAATACACCTTGTTTATTGATGACATCCATTTGAATAGTTGTGCGGAATAAGACTTCTTGCTCCAAATCCCATTTCATGACAATCATGCGCTCTGGATTTTTCTCCATTTCTTCCAAATTCGGACAGTTCTTTCTATGAACGACAATTCCTTTTATTGGACTCATGTACCCGACGATTTCATCATCAGGCAGAGGTTCACAACATTGTGGATAGCTTAAAATAGATCCTTCTTTACCGGTAATTGAAAATGCCTCTTTAGGTAAATATTCTTTAGCTAAACCTCTTTGTTTATATAATGGGAGCATTTTTTTTGCAGCAATTGAAGGCAATAATTCAGCAAATGCAAAAGACTTTAACAAGTCATCCATGCTGTCTTTTTTATAATATTTGAGAGCTTTTTGAATGGTTTTGTCATCCAATTTATCAAAGGATAAGCCGTAGGTGTCTAAAGCTCGATCGAGCATTTTATGTCCCACTTGCACGGCATCCTGGTCAGTTATTTGTTTGAGTTCATGTCGAATCGCTGTTCTTGCCTTGCTTGTAGTAACAATGTTTAACCATTCTGCCTTAGGAGCGCTTGTCTCACTGGTATTGATTTTGACTGTTTGTCCGGTTTGTAATTTTTGTTTTAATGATGCCGGCTTATTATTGATTTCAGCTGAAGTGGCTGTATTTCCAACAGAGGTGTGAATTGCATAAGCAAAATCCAGCGCTGTAGATTGTAATGGCAATTGTATAATTTTTCCGCGAGGAGTGAAAACATAGATTTCATCCATGATTAAATCTTTTTTCATGTTCTCATAAAACTCCAGAGAACTTCCGGTTTCTTTTTGTAAATTGAGTAAATCACCCAACCAGTTTCGTGCCAATGTTAAACGTGATGTGCTGTCCGAGCTTTTATTCTTATACATCCAATGAGCCGCAACGCCTGATTCACAAACTTTATCCATCTCGCCGGTCCTTATTTGGACTTCAATTGCCAAACCGTAAGGGCCGGTCACTAGTGTATGGATGGACTGGTAGCCATTGGTTTTTGGCACTGCAATATAATCTTTGAAGCTGTTTTCTCGAGGGGCATAAAGTCCGTGAATAACTCCTAGTGCGATATAACAATCTTGAACAGATTTAACAATCACTCGTACACCAAACACATCATGAATTTGGTCGAATTCCAGATTTTTTTCCTGTTGTTTTTTGTAGATACTATAAAGTGTTTTTTGCCGTCCTTCGACTTCTGCATTGAGGCTGGAATGTAATAAGGACTTGGATATCTTTTTTTGAATTTTTTTGATAGCTTCCTTGCGATTGCCTGACAGCTCTTTAACTTTTAAGGAAAGTTTCTCAGCAATATTTGGTAGCAAAGCCCAGAATGCCAGCTCTTGAATTTCATTTTGTATTTTTTTTAGTCCCAATCTTTCTGCAATCGGGGCAAAGACTTCCAGAGTTTCTCGGGAAATTCTTTTCCGGCTTGATTCACTCATGGCGCTGATGGTGCGCATGTTATGCAATCTGTCCGCAAGTTTGATAATAATAACTCGTAAGTCGTCAGCCATTACAAATAGCATTTTGACAAAACTTTCGGCTTGTGCTTCTTTCAGGTTTCGAAACTTGAGTTTATCAAGTTTGGTGACCGCTTGAACCAGATAAGCGACGGTTTTGTTGAATGTTTTTACCAAATCTTCTTCTGTAACTTCAGTATCCTCAATCGTATCGTGCAGAATGGCAGCACAAAGCGTATTGATGTCGAAATTGAGCTCAGCAAGAATACTGGCAACAGTTAATGGGTGAGTGATATAAGGTTCACCGGATTTCCTGAATTGTTTACGGTGAGCTTCCGCTCCGTAATGGAAGGCTTTTTTTAGAAGTTTCTGTTCGCTTGATGAAAGATAACTCCGAGTGAGTCCAGCAAGCGAATTATAAGCTGTAACAACAGCCGGGTGATTTAAAATGGTCGTGACATCTGATGCTGTCACGACTTTTTCATTAGATGGTTAAGTGGAACCGATTCTTTCATATATTCTGAATAATTATAGAATTTGCGAATCTTGTTCCTCTGCTGCAGCATTCCATTCTTCAAGCTCTCTGGCACGTTTTTCTTCGAGCTCCAGCTCCTTGAGCTTTTCTTCAGTCATCAAGCCTTCGGCAATTTCACGCAAAGCCAAAACAGTTGGTTTGTCATTTTCTTCATCAACTAATGGCGCTTGACCGTTTGCAATCAAACGTGCGCGTTTAGCAGCCAGTTGTACCAATTCAAAACGATTATCAACATGCTCTAAACAATCTTCAACTGTAACTCTTGCCATTTTTCTATTTCCTGTTTAATAAATGCGACCGCATATTTTAGCAAAAAAAAATAAAAATAATAACTATCTCAATGATTTGAGTGTTTTTTTGTAGTTTTCTGTGAATTTATCATTCAGTTTTTGGATTTTTTGAGCATTTCTGTATATAGAAGCAATAGCATTGCTATCCACAAATACGAGAGTATCTAAACATTGCTCACCGTTTAGATTTGTTAAAAGAGGGTTGCGCGTGTCAATTTCAATCCAATTGGCCTTATCACCGACATTAAAACCATTACCGCAGAATTGCCCTGAAAGTTTGCCACCACTGACAGCATTATTCCACAAAAAAGTTCCAACATGAGACGTCTTTGAATTGCTTGAAACCACCCTTTGTCGGAGTTGTAATCTTTGTGAGTATTCCAACATTTGAAGTTCCTGAAAAGGGTTGATGACAATATGACTGTCAGAACCAATGGCCATTTTTCCGTTTTGCCTGAAATATACAGGTAATGGGAAAACACCATCACCCAAATTAGCTTCTGTCATTGGACACAAACCGGCGATAGCTCCGGATTTTGCGATGAGATTAATTTCATTGTCGTTTAAATGCGTAGCATGAATTAAACTCCAATTAGAATTGACCTCAAAATTATGAAAAAGATATTCAACCGGCCTCATGTTTGTGTGTTCAAACAACTGCTCAACTTCAGCAACTTGTTCTGATATGTGTATGTGTATTGGTTGATTATTTCCTAATTCATCAAGAACTATTTGCATGTTTTCGATGGAAACCGCTCGCAGAGAGTGAAAGCAAATACCCAACTTTTGGTTTTCATAAAGTTGTTTTTCTAGGGCTTGGTATAACTCGATATAATCCTTGTTCGAGAGATAGAATCGCTCTTGGGATTTTGTTAATGGTGTACCATCAACATGCGATTGCTGATAGAGAACAGGTAATAATGTGAGTTCGATACCTGCATCATGAGCCGCTTGAATAATTGCAAGTGACATGCTCTTTGTATCTTCAGGATTATTTAATTCACGGTGGATGTAATGAAATTCACAAACTGATGAATATCCGCACAACAGCATTTCATGATAAACATATCGTGCAATGTGATAAAGTTGTTCAGAGTTTATTTTGTTAGCATATTCGTACATCAGATTTCGCCATGACCAAAAGCTGTCGTTTTCCGATGTTTTGTATTCAGTCAGACCAGCCATTGTTCTTTGAAATACATGTGAGTGGCAATTGGGCATGGCAGGAATCGCACAATCTATTATTTCATCATTTGCATTTGGCATAGAATTGACTACTGAACTTGTGACTGTTCCGTTTTCATCCACATCAATTCTGACGTCTTTGCTCCAACCGGACGGGAATAAGGCTTCGTGAAAGAAAAAGCTTTTCATAATAATATTCGAATTAAGCCACTCTTCTAACAGAGATCAGATACTCAATAGTACTGATTCGGCTGAGAATCTGATTGAGATGTTCAAAGTTATGAACTCTTACGGTTAGCTCAATATTATTGATTCCATGAGTGGGATCGGGTTTTGCCGATAATGCATCAATATTGGCTTTCAAACTCGCCAACACTGAAGATAAATCTTTGATAAATGATTTACGATCATGAGCGGTTATTTTGATATTGACCGGAAAGCTGATGTTGGTGTCTTCTTTCCAGGAAACCGGAATAATTCGCTCAGGTTCTTCAGAAATCATTCGAGTGTAATTTTCACAATCGGCACGATGGACACTAACGCCTCGGGTACGTGTGATAAAACCTCCTATGACGTCACCCAAAACCGGATTACAACAATTGGCTTTGGTTGCCATAACATTCATTAAACCCTCAATTAAAAAAGGGCTAGAGTTGTTTTGAGAGGTCTGAACCGGTTTACTGACTTTGAAATATTCAGGTTCTTTTGGTCTGAGTTGTTCTTCTGCAAGTCGCAACAACTGATTGACTGAAATATCTCCGGTTGCCACTCTGGCATAGAGTGTATCGACTTCGTGGAGATTGTATTTTTTCAGAAACCGAGATAAATCAACCTCTTCCAGTGCGAATTTTTTTAATTCTTTGTCGAGAGTTTCTTTTCCAACAATGACATTTTGGTCGTAGTCATTGGCACGAAACCAGTGTCTCACTTTGGCTTTCGCACGGGCAGATTTCAAATATCCGGCTTGTTCACTCAACCAATCTCTGCTTGGTTTGGCAATTTTGGAGGTTAAAATTTCAATGCGATCGCCGGTTTCCAGAGTGGTAGTCAGAGGAACAATGTTGCCATTGACTTTGGCTCCGCGAGTGCGGTGACCCACTTCGGTATGCACCTGATAGGCAAAATCCACGACGGTTGAACCTGCTGACATGTCTATTACATCTCCGGCAGGGGTAAAAACATAAATTCGTTCTTCTTCGGTTTCGCTTTCAAATTGAGCCAATAAATCATCATTATCAGCATCGTCGGATGATAATAATTGTCGCATCCAGTTCACTTTATTATCAAAACTGACATCCTGTTTGGAGCCGTCTTTATAACGCCAATGAGCTGCAACTCCAAGTTCAGCATGTTCGTGCATTTGATAAGTCCGAATCTGGACTTCCATGGTTTTTCCACCTTTGCCAATTACAACAGTATGCAGAGATTGATAATTATTTCCTTTAGGCATAGCAATGTAGTCGTCAAACTCTTTGGGAATATGTTTCCAAAGTGAATGAACAATTCCTAGCACAGCATAACAGTCGGAAAGGTTGTCAACCAATACTCTAATAGCTCGAATATCAAACAAGCCATCAAATGTCAGGTTTTTCTTCTGCATTTTTTTATAAATGCTGAAAATATGTTTGGGTCTTCCGGCAATTTCAGCTTTAACGCCCATCTCATCGAGTTTGGACTCAAGTTGTTGGATAGAGTGACTAATAAACTCTTCTCTGTCACTTCGCCTTTCGGATAATAATTTAGCAATTTCTTTGTATTCTTCAGGTTTTAAATAACGAAACGCCAAATCTTCAATTTCCCACTTAACCTGCCAAATACCTAAACGGTTGGCTAAAGGAGCGTGAAGAGTTTGTGAAAGTTGAGCGAGCCTTTTTTGTTCCGCTTCGGGAAAATGGACAGCTGCTCGAAGAATAACAAGTTGGTCAGCTAATAGAATTAAAACCAAGCGGACATCTTTTATCATGGCAAAGAGTAAACGTCTGAGAGCCTCACCATTATTTCTCAGTGCCTCAGCATCATTCATCCACTCAAATTGAGTGACTTTGGTGATTTCGTCGAGAATGAAAAGAACTTTATCAGAAAAAGCGGAACGAATTTCATCGCTTAAATCTTCACCGTTTCTTACCAGATGAAACAACAAAGCCGCTGTGATGACTTCATCATCAGCCTGGAGATTGTTTAAAACCTCAATAAGAAATCTCAGATGGTTTTTTGAAATGTTGCCATTGAGATTTAAATCTGTTGATTTCTCTTTAATTAAATCAAACGCATTATTGAGATTTTCCAGTTTTTTTTCAGGAAACTTCAATTTCAGGTTTTGCCACCAGATTTGTACGTCAGTTTGATTCATTGGAAATATTATTTTGAGCTTTATCTGCTCATTGTTTTCAATTGAAAGTAGAAGTTGATTGATAAGCCGGGTTCTGTCATATCTTAATGATAGGGTAATCATTCATCTGGATCATACATCGCTGCATGTCTCAAGCAACCTACCCGAAAACTGTGCGGATCACACAAATGTTTTCCTATTTGGTCTTGCTCCCAGTGGGGTTTACCATGCCATGAACCGTTACCGGTCATGCGGTGCGCTCTTACCACACCCTTTCACCCTTACCAGTCTAAACTGGCGGTCTGCTCTCTGTTGCACTGGCCGTAGGCTCACGCCTCCCAGACGTTATCTGGCACTGCATCCTGTGGAGCCCGGACTTTCCTCGATATTGAAATCAATACCGCGATTACCTTAATCAACTTCTAGGGGTGATTATGGTTGATATAAAATAAAAAACAAGGGCTGTAATTAAAAAATATGAATTAAACTTGTGATTCTAAATTTCAATTGTCTATTCATGGATTTTAGTAAGTTTTAAGAAACTTCAATAGTATAAAATAAACATTGTAAAGTTTAAGAAATAGCCTTAGTTTTAGATATTTCAAAAATGTGACAGCTGTCACGGTATTTAGGAGTATGAAACTTATAATGAACTCAATTGTTTAGAAATTGATGTCCCCATTCCCTATCCAATTTCATCAGTTTCAAACAAAAAAGGCTGCGCGCACACGCAGCCTTTTTCTTTTCTGAGAATTAAATTTTTTAAAATGGCATTTCGACCTTTTTATAGCCTTGAGGGATGCTGAAATTTTCAGGAGATATACTGTCATGATTGACATCACTCAAGACGCCTGATTCGGAGCTTTGGTTGTAACGAACCGGAATAAAATCTCCCAAACCAGAAAAATCCATGCTGTTATCTTCACCAAATTGCTCTGCCATCGCTTCAATTGTTTTTTGAAAAGATGATATTACTGCATATTCACTACTGCTCATCCCAACTTCAGAATAATCAGCAACACAGAAATCAGATTTACCACCGGCACCTTTTTTGACAACAACTTCACAATCGAAACCATTGACCGAGTCACTTTCTCCGGTCAGGCTATATTCTGCTTTCGGTTTTTTCTTCGGCATTTGAGCTTTTAAAGCTTGCTCCATCATGCCTCGCATCATTGCTCTTTGAGACTCAGGAATTTGAGCCATTTGTTTCTCCAGCATTTTATCCATCATTGCACTCATGTCACCGAGCGACTCTAGCTGTTCTTTATCCAATACAAAGTATTGTTGGTTATCTTTCATAATCATTGTGAAAGTGGTGTTGTTAGAATTGTAAACCATGTAGGAATCAGCTTCTCTGCCGAAAGAGTCAGCACGCATCATGCCATTGGCGAACTGCATTCTCATTGTTACATCACCATCAGTTGTAGAATATGTTAATGTTGTATCAGCAAAAGCAGAAGATGCAGTTGCTGTTAATAAACATACTTTAAGAAATTTCATTTGTGTTCTCCGGATATAAAAGTAAATTTTAATCTAAGTCAGATATCATGTTAGTATATCCGACCGTTTGTGATAAATACGTTCATTTTCATATTTAAGTGACAAAAAAAATAAATAATAGAAAAAAATCTGATTTTGGATTGTTGAGGTTTCTTTTCTGGTTTGGATTTGGATTCTCAATAGGTTTAGGAGTTCCCTGGTATTTTTATCTTCAGTCTCTGATCAATTCCACATTCGTGCAATATAGCTGGAATATCCCGACTTCAATTTATGCCAGAGAGTTTGAGTTTTATGAAGGCAAGAAAATCAATGTCAAAGAATTGGACTTTGAACTAGATGTTTTAGGGTATCTGAAAAGAGACAAACCACAGTTCATTGGTGAATATTCAGTCCAATCAAACAGTTATGAAATTCACTCTAAAGGCTTTTATTATTTCGATGAACCGGAATCACCAAAGGTTATTAAATTTGAAGTTGTAAACAACAAGATTCAAAACTTAAATCATCAATTTGCCCGGTTGGAGCCGCTGGTAATCGGACAGTTCTACAATGCCGACTTTAAAAATCGCGAGCCGATTCCGATTGAACATGTTCCGAATACCATGGTTATGGGTTTACAAGCGGTTGAGGATAGAAGTTTTAATCAGCACATTGGTGTTGATTTTTTAGGGATTCTGCGAGCAATGGTCAAGAATCTGTTTGCCGGCAAAGTGGTTCAAGGTGGCAGTACCATCACACAACAATTGATTAAAAGTCGTTGGAACTACGGCAAGAAAAGCTGGTTTAGAAAAGCCAATGAAGCCTTTTCGTCGATATTGTTGGAAAGGAAATTGAGCAAAGGAGAAATTTTGGAGAATTATTTCAACGAAATCTATTGGGGACAGGCAGGAAAAGTCTCGATTCATGGAGTTTTGCAAGCATCTCAGTATTATTTTTCCAAGAAACCCAAGCAATTAAATATTGCTGAGCAAGCATTGCTGATTGGGTTGGTAAAAGGACCATCCTGGTACAACCCGATCAATAACCACGAAAGAGCATTGAAACGTAGAAATACCGTATTGAACTCATGGTATGAAACCGGAGTGATTAGCCAAACTCAATGGCAACATGCCAAACAGTCAAGGATTGAATTGAGGATTAACAATTCTTTTAAAAATCAAAAATACCGGGATGCGATTGACTTGGTTGAAAACCAAATTGACCGACATATTTCCGATAAAGAACTCAAGCAGAAAGGTTTAAAAATATTCACAACGCTGAATCCTTATACTCATGAACAGTTAGTCAATACTTTGCGTTGGCATACAAATTCCTTAGGTGATAACTTACAATCGGCATCCGTTATTGCCAATTCGCAGAATGGGGAAATTCTGGCGATTAAAGGTTCAAAGGAAATTTTTGGAGATTACAATCGGGCTTTACTGTCCAAGCGTCAGATTGGTTCGCTCATTAAACCTTTTGTTTATCTCGCTGCATTAGAAGAGCTCAAAGGATTCGATTTATCGGATAAAATCAACGACAAACCGGTCTCGCTAAAAACTCAATCCGGTGAAATTTGGAATCCGAAAAACTGGGATCATAAAAGTTTAGGCAAAATTAAAGCACTTGATGCTTTGGTCTTTTCCAGAAATCAGGCAACAGTGAATTTAGGGTTAAAAATTGGGCTCAATCAATTTATCCGATTTTTAAAGCGAATCGGTCTGAATATCAATCATAGCAACCATCCGTCAATATTTTTGGGAGCGACTGAATTAACTCCGCTGGAGGTGCTTAATTTGTATTTGTTGTTTTCATCAAATACTGAACAGAAAAACACCATCTTTATCAAATCCATCATTGACTTGAAGAAAACTAAAATTGGTACACAGAAACAATCAGCAAAGCAAAATGTGGGCAGACAATCTTTGCTTGAAATTCGAGAAGCTCTGCATGAAGTAACAATCCGGGGAACAGCATCAAAAGTTTCAAAAGAGTTCGGGTTTACAGAAGTTTATGGAAAAACAGGAACAACAAATGACGGACGAAACAGTTGGTATGCTGGTTTTGACGAAGAATATTTGGCTGTTTTTTGGGTTGGCAAAGACAACAATTCACCAACATCTCTCAGCGGTGCCAGTGGCGCAATGAAACTTTGGTTGAATTGGTATCAGAAATTAAGGTGAAATAGTACTACCGAAGCTTTCTCAAATACCACCATTCAAATAAAACTTTTGCCCAATGGAATATACGCAAAGGAGGTGTGGCGAAATTTCTTTTCGGTGTTCGGACTGTCAGAACGCCTTTGTCATTACTATCAACAATACACATCAGTTCCGGTTTGAAAGTGGCATTCGCGGGTTTTTTCTGAAGCTCGTTGAGTAAATTTTCTGAAGCGGCTTGCGCTTGTAAATCTGCCATGTGTGCTTGTTTAGGCATCCAGTCAGGGCCGCTGAAACTGCCACTGTCTCCGGCAACATAAACCGCAGACATTTCTTCGACTTTACAATTGCTATTGGCACGAATCAGTCCGCCCTCTGAAAGTGGAAGAGGTGAGTCTTTAAACCACATGTTTCCCGTCATTCCCGGCATAAATAAAATTAAATCCGCATCAAATTCACCACCTTCGGTTTTCACTTTATTGGCTTCAAATCCGACCATCTTATGTCCCAAGTGAGTCTCAATATTGCATTTCTTCATGCGTTTCAATAAACCCTCAACTGCTTTTTCACCCATGCGAATTCCGGGTTTCGGAGCAGGGCAGAAGAAAATGATTTTGAATTGTTCGCGACGTTTTTGTTTTCGAAGCAACTGATCAATGCCGAATAAAAACTCAAACATCGGACCACCACGCATGGCCGATGGTTCTTTGGGATTGGAAGCAAAACCTATAGCAATTGTGCCTGATTTCAATGCATCCAGTTTTTCTTTGATTTTTTCTCCGATGGCAATTCCTTCACAAGGCGTGATTATATTTTCGATTCCCGGTAGTTTTTTGATAAATCGACCACCGGTTGCAATGATCAAACCGTCGTTTTCAACTTTTCCAGCGGTAGTCATTACGGTACGCCCGCCGTTCTCAAGTCCTGTGACATGCCCTTTATGATGGAGGACATTGTATTTTTTGAAAAAATTAGCAAGTGGGACTGTAATGTCATGCGCATTTCTTTTACCATTTGGAAACCAAATCAAACTTGGTAGATAGACAAAGCTGTCGCTGGCTGATACCAATGTGATTTCACAGCTATTATCTTTTTTTCTTAAACTTCTGACAGCCGTTAAAGCTGCAAAACCGGAACCAAGGACAGTAATTTTCTTCATGGGTTTCTATTTAACGACGGTGTTGCATTTCCAGTTGTTGAGCACATTGAATGCACAGTGTGGTATAAGGCATAATTTTCAATCGTTTTTTATTGATCTCTGCTCCGCATTCGGCGCATTCGCCATATTCGTCTTGTTTGATTCGTTTTAATGCAAACTTGACTTGGGCTAATTCATTGGAAGTTTCTTTATAGATTCCCTCAAGAACTTCATCATTTTCAGCTTCAACAGCGGCTTCTTCCCAGTCTTTACTGCGAGTGCCAGTCAGAGTTTCTTTGATTTCTGCTAATCGCGCTTTTAGTTCTTTTTTGAGTTTTTTTAATTTTTTCTCAGTTTTGTTGTACATGTTTTTTCTCAAATCAATTGGAATGTCATATTAAGGCAGTTTATCAAATTTTCAATTGATTGTTGTCAAGATAGATAAATTAATAAATTTCTGCCGGGTTATTTCATCTCTTTAGAAAACTTGATAAGTGACAAGTTTTTTGAATTCAGTTTTGTATATTAGCAAATTCTAATATACATTTAAAATTTATATGGTAGATTTATTGTGGTTATTCGTGCATTAAATTTACAGAGAAATATATGAAAAATCGGTCAGTTAGAATGCAGGCAGCTCGTTCAGTTATAAAAAGAATCACTTTCATCGGGTTCGTTTTTTTCTCAGTTGTTAGTCAGGCGACTGGTTCTGATAGTCAGACCGTCACTAAAGTTGGAATTGATGAATATACAACAATCCACAAAGTTAAAGACAAGCAGCTTGTTAAGGCTGTATCATCTTCAATGACTGATCACTCAAAGTTTAAAGCATTGCAGGGTCCATTTGAAGACGGACCTGCGGTCACGAAAGCGTGTTTGGAATGTCATAATGAAGCCGGACATGCTTTTATGCAAAATAAACATTGGACGTGGAAATACACTGACCCGGACACTGGACAGCAATTAGGTAAGAGTGTTCTTGTCAATAATTTCTGTACCAATGCTCGTGGAAATGAGGGTATGTGTGCACAATGTCATGCCGGATATAACATGACAGACAGTAATTTTGATTTTTCTAACCAAAACAATATTGATTGTTTAGTTTGCCATGAATCATCCGGACAGTATTATAAAACTCCGCCGACAACAGGTAATGAAGCCTGTGAAGAGTTGTTTGAAGGTAAAAATCCAATTGATTTTGCTTTATCAGCGAAAAGTGTAGTGAATCCACAAAGAAGCAATTGTGGAACTTGTCACTTCTACGGAGGTGGCGGTGATAACGTCAAACATGGTGATTTATCATCGGCTTTGGTTCATCCCGATAAAAATCTCGATGTCCACATGGATGCCAATGGCAACAATTTCGCTTGTACTGACTGTCATGTGGGAGAAAAACACCAATGGTCAGGAAGCCGCTATCAAATGGTTCCTGTGGATGAAAGACATCCGGGTAAACCCGGTGAAGAAAATCCGACTGCCAGTTGTGCATCTTGTCATAGTGATAAACCGCATCATTCCACATCGCTTATTGGTTTGAAGCTCAATGACCACACTGAAAAAGTCGCTTGTGAGACCTGTCATATCCCTGAGTTTGCTCGTGGTGGAGTAGCAACTAAGATTGGTTGGGATTGGAGAACGGCAGGGAAAACTAAAGATGGAGTGGGATTCAAAGAGTCCAAATACACTCAAGGAAATGGCGAGCATCGTTATACCTATAAATCCATCAAAGGAGATTTCACTTACGGCGAAAATATCATTCCGGAGTATTATTGGTTTAACGGAAGATCACATTACACCACAATTGATACCAAGTTTGATCCGACAAAACCTGTTGAAATCAATAACGTTGAAGGAACACCCGGAGGTAAAGATTCAAGAATCACACCATTCAAACGTATGCAAACCATTCAGCCCTATGATAAAGGAAATAACACCTTGGTGTATATGCATCTTTGGGGTGACGATCCGGATTCGTTTTGGGGAAATTACGACTTCGCAAAAGCAATTGAACATGGAATGAGTGAGTATGATATTCCATACAGTGGTGAATATGATTTCATTGAAACCTATTCCTACTGGCCAATCAACCACATGGTTGCACCGGAAGAAAAGGCGTTAGAATGTAAAGATTGTCATTCTCAACAAAGCAGGCTTGCTGGATTGACGGCTGTTTATATTCCGGGACATACAAAATTCCAATGGCTTGATATTTTGGGTCTGTTTTTAGTCGCCGGAACATTGGGTGGAGTGCTTGTTCACGGCTTGATTCGTATGTTTACAAAATCGAAATCTAAGGAGGAAGTCTAATGTCAAATTATGCAGTAAAAATATTCAGCCGTTTTGAACGATTCTGGCATTGGTCACAAATGGTTTTGATAATGACTTTGATTTTTTCAGGTTTTAGAATTCACGGATTTTACCAAGTAATCAGTTTTGATTTGGCGGTAAAACTTCATACATTTGCTGCTCTTGCGTTGTTGGTTATCTGGATGTTTGCTGTTTTTTGGTTGTTTACAACTGGAGACTGGAAACAATATCTGCCGACTAAAAAAGGGTTGTTCCGCGTTGCGCGATATTATGCTTACGGAATTTTTAAAAATGAAGCGCATCCGTATAAAAAAACCTATCTTCGTAAACATAATCCACTACAGGCATTATCATATTTGGCATTAAAAATATTTCTATTTCCGGCGATTTGGATGAGTGGATTAATCTATCTCACTTATGGATTTTGGGGTGAGGAAGTGATGAGCTCCACATCAATGTTGATGTTTGTTGCTATCATTCACACCGCAGCCGCTTTCGCTATTGTTGCATTTGTGATTATTCATGTTTACTTGCTGACAACGGGTCATGGATTTGTGGTACATGTTAAACCTATGATTACCGGATTTGATAAAGTTGAACTAACTGATGAAGAAATCGCATTTCTGCAATCCAATGAGCCGAAGAATATACGCAAGGAATAATAATTTCACATATCTTTTATTGCAACAATTTGATAAAATCCAGCTTTTTTTAGAACGGTAAAAGACTATGGGCTTTAAATGTGGAATTGTCGGGCTTCCGAATGTCGGGAAATCAACGCTTTTTAATGCTTTGACAAAAGCAGGAATTGACGCGGCAAACTATCCTTTTTGCACCATTGAACCCAATGTCGGTGTGGTTGAAGTTCCTGACCCAAGATTGCAGAAACTGGCAGAAATTGTTAAACCGGAACGTGTTCTACCAACAGTTATGGAATTTGTTGATATTGCAGGACTGGTTGCAGGAGCATCTAAAGGCGAAGGTTTAGGAAACCAGTTTTTATCGAATATCCGTGAAACCGATGCCATTGCTCATGTGGTTCGCTGTTTTGAAGATGCCGACGTGGTTCATGTCGATGGAAAAATCAATCCGCTCAGTGATGTTGAAACCATCAATACCGAACTGGCTCTTGCTGATTTGGAATCTGCTGAACGCGGCCTGCTCAAAGCTCAAAAACAAAGCAAGTCAGGCAACAAAGATGCTATCGCCAGAGCCAAAGTTCTGGAAAAAATTGTGGCTCAACTTTCAGACGGTTTGCCAATTCGTGCATTGGAACTGGCAAAAGAAGAAAAAGCCGTTATTAAAGAATTCAGTTTTATCACAGCCAAGC
Source organism: Gammaproteobacteria bacterium (assembly GCA_041395445.1). Taxonomy (NCBI): domain Bacteria; kingdom Pseudomonadati; phylum Pseudomonadota; class Gammaproteobacteria; species Gammaproteobacteria bacterium. The sequence continues at coordinate 194,822 of JAWLAO010000006.1, forward strand.
CGGTCATGTTTATTGCCAATGTTGCCGAAGATGGTTTTGAAAACAATCCTTTCCTCAATCAACTGCGTGAAATGGCAGAGAAAGAGAACGCATCAGTTGTTCCTGTTTGTGCCGTTATTGAATCTGAAATTGCCGTTTTAGAAGACGAAGACAAGGAAATGTTTATGGAAGAAATGGGCTTGGAAGAAGCCGGACTCGACCGAGTGATTCGTGCCGGATATGAGCTTCTGGGACTACAAACCTACTTCACCGCCGGAGTCAAAGAAGTCCGAGCCTGGACTTATAAAAACGGCTCAACAGCACCCCAATGTGCCGGAGTGATTCACACCGATTTTGAAAAAGGCTTCATCCGTGCAGAAACCATGGCTTATGACGATTTCATTCAATACAAAGGCGAAGCCGGGTGTAAAGAAGCCGGGAAATTGAGACTGGAAGGAAAGGAATATCTCGTGAAAGAGGGTGATGTTTTGCATTTCCGCTTCAATGTCTAAATAATCAATGATATAACCTCATTAATTCGCCTGCTTTTCGTTCGGAGTTTTATGTTACTTTTCTTTACTCGTGTAAAGCAAAGTAACCAAAAATTCTTCTGGAAAGAATTTTCATGCAAACCTGTAAGGCGAATATCACGGATGATATGAGTAAAAGAAAGCACGCCCCGACATTCCGACCTACGGTTTCCTTCAGTACTCATAAAATTTGATGCTCAACAAAAACTCGCTACGCTCAAACACTTGTTTCGCTAATATCAAATTTTATTCCGTTCCTCAGCGAAATGTAAGGAGTTTAAAAAGAACACCGTCATACTGAGCGAAGTGGACGAAGTCCACGAAGTCGTAAGACCAAACGGCAAGGATAGCCGTTTTGCCACGCGAAGCGACCCGGAGGGTTCGTGGCAGGAGCGAAGAGATAATCTCAAAAATTCGTCATGCTGAATTTATTTAAGCATCAATGAAATATTTCGTGATATTAAATTAAAACTCTCTTCCATTTCCCCTCTAGAGAGGGGCAGGGGTGTGTTAGTAACATCAAAATCCATGACTTCTACTCCAGCGGAACTGAATGATTAAAAAATTAGAAAATTTTCTATAGAGTTTTTTTCAATTCTAAACTAGAATAAAACTATCCCAACCACGCTTTCCAGTTTCAATTCAAAAGTCAGGTTAGGGCAAAAGAGCATATATCACTAGTCAATTGGTAATATATGTATGTTTGTAATTCTTGCTATGCACAATTGTGTGTTTTGAGGATGTAGTATCACATTAACAAAAAACTCATCACTATGAATAAAACTGTAATAATTGCGAATTTAAGTTATAACCCGACAGGTTGGAGGGAATTGTATTTAAATCCAAAGGCGAGCCATAGTTATGCGGCAGAATTTCCTGGACATGAATCCTTAAACTTCAATTTTGACAAAAAGAACGTTGATACACCAAAGGATATTTATGGATATGTTCAGTGGACGGCTGCTCCTAAGAATTTCATTGATGGTGGAATTGTTCTTTTTTACTCTAGAAATACAGATACTGGACAAGGTGAAATTGTTGGTGTTTATTGTAATGTTAAAGTTCTTACAGAAAAAAAGACAGTAAGTTGGAATGGTTTTGAAAATAACGAAACCAGATTTAACTTAATGGCAGATAAAAATCTTTCAATGTTATTCCCTATTCCTTTAGACGCTGCAAAATATAAAGAATCTCAAGGTAAGAGACTTGTTGGGCAAATTGGTTATTCCTATTACAACATAGACATTGTTGAAAGAATTATTAGAGATGAATTATATGAAATAAGCATTAGCGGTGTTCAACAGAATGAATATAAAAAGCTTAAAGACATATTTGTTTATGCAACTGGTACAGAATTTAACGAGAATTCAATTGATATTGATTTAGTTCAACAAGATGAATTAGTTGAAATATTCAAAACTGATAAAAATCAAATTATCACTGACCTTAAAAATCTTGATAATAAAGAAGATGATGCAGAAACTATAACGATAAAACAAAAAACTTATAAGAGAGATAATAAGACAATTGCACAGATAAAAATTCTGAGAGATTTCAAATGTCAGATTTGCGGTAAGAATATAAAAAAAGCAAATGGAGAGTTTTATATTGAAGCAGCGCATATAAAGCCTAAAAGAGAGAAAGGTAGAGAGACACCTGAAAATATTTTGATTTTATGTCCAAACCATCATAAAGAATTTGATTATGGGTTGAGGAAAATTCTAAATCAAAATAAGGACTTGGTTGAGTTTGAATTGAATGGACAGAAATATAAGTTAAATTTGAAAATAGAGTAATAACGCCCAACAACAATAAATTACAAAATAGGCGACGTAGTAGTAAATCAACGGTTGTAAACTACCTCATTTTTTAATGGTTTGATAATTCCCCTTAACTCTCATCGAAAAATTTTCGTAAATTTGGAAATAAGTTTGCAAGTGTTTGAACATTGCTTGCAATGTGAGTTTTTGCAAACGCCAAATTTTCGGAAATATTGAGGGAAGCCAACGGCTGAGAGTTTGGGGCACCCTTTTTTGGTTACTTTGTTGGGTGGCAACAAAGTAACAAGACAAAACTGTTACTTTGTAAAAGTAACTCCAAACCTCTGCAAATCAATCCGGTCTCCAACTCCAAATTCGATGCCTTCGGATTGAAGTAATTCCAGTTGTAGAAAGTAGGCATCACCTTGTAGTGAAATTTTTCCCTGTGAATTCACTACTCGATGCCAGGGAAGGTTATATTTTTGAGTGCATGAATGCAGAATTCGGGATACTTGTCGAGCGGCGCGATGGTTGCCGGCATAAATAGCTATTTGCTTATAACTCATCACTTTTCCCTTTGGAATCGAGCGAATGATAGAAATAACTTCTTGAGTGAAAGGGTTCATAATTAGCAAATGAAAAAGCCTGCATGGTGCAGGCTTTCTCGTAGATACAAAGTCAGAATCAATTATTTAACATTGAGTTCTGTTCTTCTGTTTCTGGCTTTACCTTCTTCTGTATCGTTTGTTGCGATTGGTTGCAATTCACCATAACCTTTCCAAGTCATGCGGTCTGCACTAACACCATGATTAACAAGGTAGTCAAACACAACTTTTGCACGTCTTTCTGACAAGTCTTGGTTGTAGGCTTCGCTTGCAGTTGAGTCAGTATGACCGGCAACTTCAACCATGATTGTACCGTGCTCGCCTAATGTTTTCACAGCAGCGTTTAAGATAGCAACTGATTCCGGTTTCAAAGTGGCTTTGTCAGTATCGAAATGAACACCTTGTAACTCAATAACTACTTGAACTTCACAACCATCTTTACCTACGACAGCACCCGGTTTTGAGTTTGGACATGCATCCATTGAGTTTGCAACGCCGTCATTATCGTCATCGCCATCAACTTTTCCACAACCGTTTGCGTCAACTTCAGTTCCTGCAGGAGTATTTGGACATTTGTCATTTGCATCACTAACGCCATCACCATCGCTGTCAACCTGAGGTTGTTGCTCAACTAATTGGGTTTTTGTTGAAGGAGCGTTTGACTCTCCCATTAAATAGGTGATACCCGCTCCTAAAACGATATCGCCGTAGCTGTCTTCACCGGTAATGTTCTTATCTGATTTTTCATATCTGTATTTCGCTTCAGTTCTGAGCTTGAAATTGTCAGACAATGCTTTGTTAATACCAAGTGCAACGCTGCCAATTCCATTACGATCTTTATCGTAACCAGTCATTTTGCTAGTCATCCAGCCCAGTCCCAAACCAACGTAAGGTCTGAAACCTGAGTTTTCATTAAAATGGTATCTACCCATGAAACCAAAAGTATTTTGCTCAAGTTCATCTTCATTAGACAAGTCTAAAGTTGTTCTGTCTAATTCAAAATCCAGTGAGATTTTATCTGTTAAAAATTTACCAAGACCAATGCCGGCTGCCAATGCTGAACTGGCGTTTTTGTCGCTATCTGGGATTACATAGTTAACACCAGGCGTGACATACCAACGATCATCAAAATTGTTTTCTGCAAAAGAAGCATTTGCCAATAATGCTAATCCTGCTCCAAAAAATGCTCTTTTCATTTCTTACTCCAAAAATTTAATTATAGAAACGTGCGAATTGTATCATATTATTCTTATAAATTTGCAACATTTAATAATTCCTTACATTTGCTTTAGGGATTTCATTTCATTCCTGTTTTTTGATTAAAAATCGGCTAAAATTGCGTCATGAAATCAATTAAAAACAGATTTAGAGGTTTTCTTCCGGTCGTTGTCGATGTCGAAACCGGGGGATTTGATCCTAAAGTTCACGCATTACTAGAAATAGCGGCTGTCATCATTAAACAAGACGATGAGGGGCGGTTGTATTATGATGAGGTTAATACGGCCTATGTTACTCCTTTTGAGGGTTCAAAAATTGATCCGAAATCATTAGAAGTCACAGGTATTGATTTGGATCATCCATTAAGACTTTCGCAAAATGAAACTTCGGCATTGGGTAAAATATTTACCCCGATTAGGAAAGAGATTAAAGAAACTGAATGTAACCGGGCTATTTTAGTTGGTCACAATGCCCATTTTGATCTGAGTTTTGTCAATGCGGCAGTTGAGCGAACAGGAATTAAGAGAAATCCTTTCCATCCGTTTAGTTGTTTGGATACTGTAACATTATCCGCGTTAGCCTATGGTCAAACTGTTTTAGCTCGAGCAATTAAGGCGGCTAAAATTGAATGGGATGAGCAACGAGCTCACTCAGCGATGTACGATACTGAAAAAACCGCGGAACTGTTTTGTAAGATTCATAATTTGTGGCTGGAAAAAAATACAAATCTATGAAGCATAAACTGACCTTAACTCTGATAGTATTTTTATGCCTTATTTCCTGCAAACAAACACAAATGAGTTCTGAGCTTTCTGATAAGCTCAAACAGGTAAAAACTTCTTCTTGGGACTCTCATTCAAGAAAAATTTATCAAAAATTGACTGACTCTCTTGGAAAAAGCAAGAAAGAAGATTTAAAACAAATATCCTATATACTGTTGACCCATTTTGAGCAGCAAAAAGCCAAAGAAATTCTCATTCATTTGCTCAAAACTGATGCTGATGTCGATATTCACTATCACCTTGCAAAAATTGAGTTTGAAGAGGGAAATTATTCAGCAGCTCATAAACTGATACTGGATGGAGTGGCAACAGCCAGTAATACAGATAAAGTGCAATTTTATTTACTGAGGGCTCAAATATTTATTGAGCAGGGAAATATTGAAGGAGCAAACAATACTCTCAATGCTATAGATAAACTCTCTCCCAATAATGCTGCTGCCACTTATTACAAAGGTCAGACAAGTTTAATTAGCGGAGATTGCGAATCTTCTATCGAAAATTTCAAGTATGTTTTGAAAATAATGCCTGAATTGACTCAAGTCAATACGCCACTAGCTTCTGCTTACAGAATGTGTGATCGTAAAGAAATGGCAGAGAAGCTGACAGAAAGCCATTCACAAGAAAACTTCGAATTTCAAAATCGCTTTTCTAAAACCAAGTTGGAATTAGGAAATCCGCTATCTCATTTGAAGAATCAATTTAAATTGTTTAATGCTAGAAATGATAATGATTCTGCGATTCAAGTGATGAAAAAGGTTGTTTTACTAGAACCTGAACTATCCGATAACTATCTCAATCTGGGAAGTATGTATTATCGTAAAAGTGATTTCGATAATGCTCAGGCTCAATTCCTCAAAGCTCATGAGCTAGATAAGCAAAACATTAAGCCATTGATAAACTTAGGAAATATACAATTACAGCTAAAAAGTTACTTAAAAGCTAGAGAGTACTTCTCAATGGCATATCAAATCAATCCAAATCATTCTAAAATCCTTAGGAATTATGCAAGTGTTGAGTATTATTTAAATGATTATGAGCACTATTTTCAGCTGATGTCTGAGTTGATTCGAAGAGAGCCACAAGATTTTGCCATAAAGTCGAGTTTAGTCAAAGTGTTACTGACTCAGACACAATACACAGGCTTATCTGAATTGTTGGATGAATGGATATTATCAGCCGATAAAAAAGATTATGTTTTCTATGCAAAAATAATTTTAAATAACCCTGAAGTTCATATCACCAATTATCAGAAACTAGCCGATGTTTTATTAGCTACCGAATCTAGTGACATACAAAATGTCGGATTAGCATTACTTGTAAAAGCTAAGTTTTCTCCGCAGATTAAATCAGATGAAATTATCGATAAATTTGTTGCTGCTATTGACTCGGAGAAATCATCCGAAATGGTTAATAGTTTTATTAAACTTTTAAATAATTTAAAAAATAATCAGAAACTCGACTTTAACTTACTTCAATGAAATTAAAGCATAATATTCTTTATCTCAGTATTTTGCTGGCATCATGTTCTCAGAACAATCCAGGTACTGATCAGAATAATCAAACTAATACACAAGCCAAGAATCAATCCTTGTTACAACAAATAAATAATAGAGATATTGGAATCAACTTTAAACATGATTCAGGATTTTCAGATGAGTATTCAATCTATGAACCGTTAGGTTCGGGGTTAGCCGTTATCGATTATGATAATGACGGTGATATGGACATCTTTTTTGCTCAGTATGGAAGAAAATCGAACGAGTCGAAGTTGTACTCTAACAATGGATTTAAATTTGTTGATGTAACCCAGAGCTTAGGTCTTTCAGGTATTACTGACTTGGTATTTGCCTCAGTTGCTGATTTCAATAATGATGGCTGGCAGGATTTGTTGGTTGGTGGTGAAGATATCTTACAGCTTTGGGAAAATAATAAGGGGCAAGGTTTTAAACTGAGTGATAAAATAAAGTCACCAGCAGGAAAACAGTTTTTTACAGGTGCAACCTGGTTTGATTATGACAAGGATGGTTATCTGGATGTATGGGTTATCAATTACGTCGATGATAGGAATGGGCAAAAGTGTTTGTTATCAAATGGCATGCAAGACTATTGCTCACCAAAGGCATATAAGTTTCTTAAAGACTTATTCTATAAAAACAATCATGGACAAATTTTCTCATCTATAAGTTTAGAAACAATGAATATTCTAAATATGCCGGCATTAGGAGTTGTAGCTGCAGATTTTGATAATAATGGCTCACAAGATATATATATCGCAAACGATGGGCAAACGAATCAACTTTATTTGTACAGTGATGGTAAGTTTAAAGAAGTTGGAATGTCCAGAGGAGTGGCTGTCAACTTAATGGGAGAAAGTGAGGCGAGCATGGGGATTGCAATCGGTGACTTAAATAATGACTCTTTTCCAGATATTTATATCACTCACTTTACAGGGGAGACAAACACACTATATCTTAATGAGAAGGGGTATTTTTTTGATAAAACTGCGAACTTTCAGTTAACAAAGCACGTTCGGAGTCTGACAGGGTTTGGAACAGTCTTCGCTGATTTAAATAGTGATAATATTTTGGACATTATAACTACTAATGGTTCAATACTTGTAGACGCAGATAGCACAAACGATAATCGTTTATCTGGCGAGCCTGTTCAAATTTGGTTGCAAGGAAAGAATGAATTTATCTACCAGCAATGGGCAACACAACTCAATAACAATGTTGGAAGAGGATTAGTTTCAGCGGATATAGATAATGATGGGGATGTTGACATATTGATTAATAACAATAATGGTGAGCCAACGATTCTTAAGAATAGTTCGAATCCTGATTCTTGGATAGGAATCGAACTGATTTGTAATAATCGATTCGATTATGGTGCTAAACTAATTTATAACAAAAGCAATAATGAAGTCATATACAAATCAATTCATACCGATGGAAGCTATGCTTCATCTATCGACCCTAGGGTACAATTTTATAACCCTAAAGATAACGATGTTGTTGAAGTGCAATGGTTATCAGGACAAAAGAGTTCTATAAATATTTCTGAATTAAATAAGAATCAATATAACGACATTCGTTGTGATTGACCTGTTTAAGGTAAGACAAGGTAAAGTTTTAAAACCCTATAAAAAAAGCCTGTTGCAAAAGCAACAGGCTTTTTTTGTTACTTAAAAACTTAATTTAAATAAACTTTTTTCTATATACAACTACAGCAGCTGATAATGTTGCCAATAGTAATAACATCAAGCCATAGAAATTAGTTGATGGAATCACAGGAGGAACATAAGCACCGGCAACTGTCACAGGCCATGAGAATGAGCCTGTTGTGTTATCATTTTCGAAAGTACAAGTTAAAGTGCTTGAAAAGCTACCATTGTCAGGAGGTGTATTGGCAGCCAATGAGACAACAGTTGATCCTCCAGGTGCAACAGGACCGGCCGGATTGCCAGAAGTCACAGAAAACTCAGCCGCATCGCCACCGGCAAATGAACAACTAATATTTGCCAAATCTGTATCAGCTCCAGCATCATTACCAATTGTTAGGTTATAAGCTGCACCCATTCCAAAATTTAAAGTAGATCCATCTGATGGTGTCGATGTTGCAATAGCACCAATGGCAATTGTGAAGTTTAAATTTGCACTGCATAAATTTCCCGAGTCACCTAAGCCACCATCACCAACGCAAACCTGCCAGTTACCAGCAGCTTGAAGACCAACAAAGTCTGCAAAGCTCGTGCCAGGACCTGTATCAGGTGCAGGTGCATATTCGCATAAACCGTCATCCCCACACACAAACTGTGTGCCAATAATAGTGCTACCCATAAGTTCTGCAGAAGTTGCACCACCATCACGGAAAGTTAATGTATCAGCAAGTTGGAGATCTGAAGAGTCACCACAACAATCAGAACCATCATCAGCTGGCTCTGCAAATCCGGGTCTGCTCATTAGAGTTAATGTTGTGTTGTCAGGAGCAACTACTTTATAGGTTAAATCTCCAATCCAAGTATGCTCCATGGTAATCTCAGCATTTAAATCGGTAATAACTCCACCAGGTCCTGCTATTGTAATGCAAGCCATTGATGCTATACTACCATCATATCCATCATCCGGAATGATAGTACAACCACCACGAGGTAATAAATCAATAGACTCACCACCAGTCTTCGTCTCTTGAGCAAAAGCCCCGACACTTAAAAATAAAATAAATAAAACAAATATACGCACAAAAAATTCCTCCCATAAAGGTAATTGATTAATTCTCAACTTAATTATATACAGTTTCGTTTGCAAATTTGAAGTATTTCAAAGAAAAATAACAAAGTTTTAATAAATAGAACAATCCTCGGCCCAATATATCTTCAATATAATACTTTTGGCTAATGACTTTAAGATCGAAAAATAGGATAATACGCACGATTTTTTCGACGGAGTGATAATCAGCCGTCCAAACACAACAATCAAAGGGGTTATTTCATGAGCAATTCATTCAATACTGCCACTACAGTTTCAAGTAATGGCAAAAACTATCAAATCCACAGCCTGGTCGAATTAGGCAAAAAGCACAATATCAATCGTTTACCTTACAGTCTGAAAATTTTACTTGAGAATTTATTAAGGCATGAAAATGGTGTCGATGTCACCAAAGAAGACATTGAGGCACTATGTAACTGGGATGCAAAAGCACAGCCTTCGACAGAAATCGCTTTCACGCCATCAAGAGTGGTTTTACAGGATTTTACAGGTGTTCCGGCAGTTGTTGATTTGGCAGCGATGCGCGATGCGATGAAGAATTTGGGTGGTGATGTTCAAAAAATTAATCCTCTATCGCCGGCTGAGTTAGTTATTGATCACTCGGTACAAGTGGATAAGTACGGAAACCAATCGGCACAATCTGCCAATGAAGATATTGAATATCAAAGAAACATGGAGCGCTATGCGTTTTTGAAATGGGGTCAAAAAGCCTTTGATACTTTCAAGGTTGTTCCTCCCGGCAATGGAATTGTGCATCAGGTGAATTTGGAAAAACTTGCTCGTGTCACATTTGGAGTTGAAAAAGACGGTGTTTTACAAGCCTATCCGGATACAGTTGTGGGAACTGATTCTCACACAACTATGATTAACGGAATTGGAGTTCTGGGCTGGGGAGTTGGAGGAATTGAAGCCGAAGCAGCGATGTTGGGTCAGGCTATTTCTATGTTGATTCCTCAAGTTGTCGGATTCAAACTGACCGGAAAATTACCAGAAGGTACAACAGCAACGGATTTGGTTCTGACAATAGTGGAAATGCTGAGAAAACACGGAGTGGTTGGGAAGTTCGTAGAGTTTTACGGTGATGGTTTGCAAAACTTACCTTTGGCAGATCGGGCAACCATTGCTAATATGGCTCCGGAATATGGTGCAACGTGCGGAATTTTCCCGGTAGATGCGGAAGCAGTTAAATACCTGAGACTATCAGGGAGATCTGATGAAGAAGTTGAATTAGTCGAAGCTTATGCAAAGGCTCAAGGAATGTGGCATACAGCGGACTCTGTTGATGCAGAATACTCATCCACTTTGGAATTGGATATGAGTACGGTTGTACCGAGTATTTCCGGACCAAAACGCCCTCAGGATCGAATTGCTCTTTCAGAGTCCAAAGCGAAATTCCAAACCCTTTTTGCCGATATGGAAAAGGGCAGAGAGAAAAAATCGGTAGCAGTGACGACAGAACATGGTAGTTTTGATCTTAAAGATGGTGATATTACAGTTGCTGCAATTACTTCTTGTACCAATACATCCAATCCGGCAGTCATGATTGGAGCCGGTTTGTTAGCGAAAAATGCTGCTGAAAAAGGTTTGAAAGTAAAACCTTGGGTTAAAACATCATTAGCACCGGGCTCACGTGTGGTGACACAATATTTGGAAAGTGCAGGAGTTCTGGACGATTTGGAAAAATTGAATTTCTTCGTCGTTGGTTACGGTTGTACAACATGTATCGGAAACTCAGGTCCTTTAGATCCGGCAATTTCTAAAGCCATACAAGATAATGGTCTGGTGGCTACATCGGTTTTATCAGGTAATCGTAATTTTGAAGGTCGTATTCATGCCGATATTAAAATGAATTTCCTTGCATCTCCTCCTTTGGTTGTCGCTTATGCGTTGGCAGGAACGGTTGATTTTGATTTGTATAATGATTCACTTGGAAATGACAAAGATGGCAATCCTGTTTATCTGAAAGACATCTGGCCAAGCACTCATGATGTGGCGCAAGCGATTGCTGAGAACATCAATGCTGATATGTTCAACAAGGGTTATGCCGGCGTGTTTGAGGGTGATGATAACTGGAAAGCAGTTAAAACCTCAGAGTCAGAAATCTTCGAATGGCAAGATGATTCCACATACATTAAAAACCCTCCATACTTTGATGGTATGACACTGCAAGCAGGTAGCATTGAAGATATTTCCGGTGCAAGATGTTTAGCAAAATTGGGTGATAGTGTGACAACAGACCATATTTCTCCGGCAGGAGCGATAGCGGTTGACTCACCGGCCGGTAAATACCTTAATGAGAAAGGTGTAGAACGCAAAGATTTTAACTCTTATGGTTCTCGTCGTGGTAATCACGAAGTGATGATGCGTGGTACATTTGCCAACATCAGACTTCGCAATCAATTGGCTCCAGGTACTGAAGGTGGATGGACACGTCATCAGCCAACTGATAAAGAAATGTCGATTTACGATGCTTCCCGTATTTATGCTGAAGAGGGAACTCCTTTGGTTGTTGTTGCCGGTAAAGAATACGGAACAGGTTCGTCAAGAGATTGGGCGGCGAAAGGAACAAACTTACTTGGTGTTAAAGCAGTTATTGTTGAAAGTTTTGAAAGAATTCATCGCTCCAACCTTGTTGGAATGGGCGTTTTACCATTGCAATTTAAAGATGGTGAAAGTGCCGACTCATTAGGTTTAACCGGTCATGAAACATATTCAATCACAGGTTTGGAAAACGGAGCTTCTAAAGTCGCTCAGGTTACTGCAAAAACCAATGACGGCAAAAAGACACATTTTGAAGTGATAGTCAGAATTGATACTCCAAAAGAAGTTGAATACATGCAACACGGCGGTATTCTGCAATATGTGCTAAGACAATTAGCTCAGTCATAAAATTTCACATTGTGAATTTAAAAAAGGCAGCTCATTGAGTTGCCTTTTTTGTTTTATATTCCAAAAATACCATTTACTAAAACTTTATACTGGTTAGAATAGTAGCTCAGAATTAAACAGGGGAAATAAAATGGGAAGCAGTAAAATCAAGGTTTTTGTTGTTTTAGCAGTTATCTTTGGAGCTATAGCTATGCTTTTTATGGCATTTGGAATCAACAATGCCGGACACCGAACGGTTGTCCAATATCCAACAGGTAAACTTTATGTGAAATTCTCACCGGGTATTTATCCAATCTGGTTCGGAACGACAGAGGTTTATAATGATGTTATAACGTTTGATTATGACAAAACCATCGCAGAAGCTGATTCATCCATTGACCAGCAAGGTATTTCGGTTCGTTATCAGGACGGTGGTACAGGAACAGTCTATGGAAAAGCACGGTTCACCTTACCATCGGATGAAGAAACCATGTTGCACTTGCACAAGGATTTTCGTTCTAACCGAGGTGTTGCTCAAAAACTCATAAAATCAATCACAGAAGAAGGTATGAATCTGACGGCTGGTTTAATGAGCTCAGAAGAGGCTTATGCTGAAAAAAGAAGTATTTTCACCCAATGGGCGAATCAACAGATTTCCAAAGGTAAGTTTCAAACTAAACTGGAAAAAATCACCACGGTTGATGAAGGTACCGGAAAAACTGTGACTAAGAATATTCCGGTTATTAGTTATGGTGAAAACGGACTACCGATACATGTTGCCAGTGACATGGAAAAGTACGAAATCAGCGTTACCGGTTTTCAAATCACCGATTGGGACTTTGAGCCAAAAACATTGCAACAAATTGCCACCAAAAGGGAAGCAACCATGGCAATTATCACAGCTAAGGCGAATGCCGAAAGAGCGAAACAAGATGCTATTACTTCAGAAGAACAAGGTAAAGCTAATGTGATGACTGCTAAATATGAAAAAGAAGTGGTAAAAGCTCAGGCGATTGTTGATGCACAAAGAGAAAAAGAAATCGCTGTGATTGCCGCCGAACGACAAGTTGAAGTCGCCAGACAATTAAAACTGGAAGCTGAACAGAAAAAACTGGCAGCCGCTGAATACAAGCAAGAACAAATTCTTCGTGGTGAAGGTGATGCCGAATATAAGAAATTGGTAATGGAAGCCGATGGAGCCCTCCAACAAAAACTCGAAACCTATCAAAGAGTCATGGGCTATTTTGCCAAAGCTGTAGAAAGCCAGAAGTGGGTTCCTGAAATTCAAATGAGTAGCAATGGCTCCGAAGGTGGTGGTGATGCCGCCATGGCACTGATTGAAATGCTCAGCGTAAAAACAGCAAAAGACTTAGCATTGGATTTATCGGTTAATAACAACAAGAAATAAGCACTCAGATAATCATTAATAATAAAGGCAGCTCATTGAGTTGCCTTTATTATTTATAAACACTTTTAAAAAAGTTAAAAAATGGAGTAACAATGTAAGGACTCATCGATGCATCAACGATAAAAATCTCATTGGGAACAAGTTTTTTGTCAACAGTTGAAATACATTGTTTTAGCGAATCTAAAACTGTGTAATTTTCGGAGAGCTGTATATCATCTATATATAGAATCAAGACAGTTATATCATTTAAATTAGTTTTTGATTTTGATAATTTTGGAAGTTTATTATTTAATGCCTGAGTTAATCTTTTTACTCTTTCTTCCTTCATATCAGAAGGAGTGGAGAACATTACTGAGAAGTTGTTACTTGATGGAGGTACATTCCTGTATAAATGCAATGAATATTTAAACGGTATGTCTTTTTTGGAGCCGACTATTGATATTGGAATTTTATCACCATTTTGGCATTTTTTGACTATAAGTTTTGCACTTTCAATTATCCAGTTCTTTAACTGAGCTTTTATTTGTTCTTGTTTAGATTTTTTTACATAAGTATCTGCATCAATATTGATTAACAAATTTAGTTTAGGGCTTGATGGCAATATTTCTTTAAGCTCTTTCTCTAGCCCATCCCATAAAAATTTTAATTTATGAGATTGAGCTATTTGATTTGAAAAACTTTCAACCTGTGTTATTTCTACCCAAACATTTTGATTCTTATATTTAGCATGAATATCTACTGCTTTATTAGTTCTATCAACCTCATCAGGAAAGGCTAATATTTCTATAGGGACACCTATTTGTCGAAAGGTTTCTATGAAAATTTTTTCCTCAGTTGTTTTTATATTTCTCACTTATCAAAAAGGCAACTTCAAAGAATTATCCACTTTCAATATTTGCTCTCTGAATTCTTCTTTGATACGGTTCAAAGCCTCTTCATTATCGGCATCGAAGCGTAGGACCAAACACGGTGTGGTGTTGGAACATCTGACCAAACCCCAACCATCGGCAAAATCGGCACGAATTCCGTCAATTGTAGTGAGATGGGCATCCGGAAAGCTGGCAGATTTCTGGAACTTTTCCATAAAGGCATAGTTTTCGCCTTCTTGGGTATGACATTTGAGTTCCGGAGTGCTGACACTATTTGGTAACTCATCAAAAACGTCCTGAGCCGGACGACCTTCCTGATCGAGGATTTCAAGCAGCCTAGCAGCAGCATAAATACCGTCATCGAAACCATACCAGCGTTCATTGAAGAAGAAATGCCCGCTCATTTCACCGGCTAATGCGGCATTGGTTTCTTTGATTTTTGCTTTGATAAAGGAGTGCCCGGTTTTCCAAATAATTGGTAAACCACCATTTTTAACAATTTCTTTGGGCAAATGTCCGGTGCATTTCACATCGAAGATGATGCTTGCACCCGGCTGACGAATAAGTACATCTTTGGCGAAAAGCATGAGCAATCGATCCGGATAAATAATTTCACCGGATTTTGTCACCACACCCAGTCGATCGGCATCACCGTCAAATGCAATCCCGATGTCAGCATCGGTGGATTTGACCGCTGTAATCAAATCTTGTAAGTTTTCTGGGACGCTTGGATCAGGATGGTGATTCGGGAAGCTACCATCAATTTCGCAATGTAATGGAATGACTTCGCAACCAATTTCTTCAAGAACTTGCGGGCCAACCTCACCGCCAATTCCGTTTCCACAATCAACGACCACTTTCAATTCATCATCAAGCTGAATGTCAGAAGAGATGTAATCAACATAATCATCAGCAATATCCATCTTTTGTTCACTGGCATCACCAGTCGCTAAATCATTATTAATAATTGAATAATACAAATCCATAATCAACTCACCGGATAAAGTTTCACCGTTGAGCATTATTTTCAAACCGTTATAATTTGGCGGATTGTGACTTCCTGTCAGCATCACACCGGAACCCACTTCCAAATGATGAGTGGCAAAGTAAAGGACACCTGTTGGTACAGCTCCAATATTGATTACATTACAACCACTTTTTAACAAACCTTCAACCAGGGCTTCTAGTAATTTTTTACCGGATAAACGACCATCACGAGCAACAACAATGCTGTTTTTTCCACGATTCAGGTTCTCAGTTCCGATAGCCTGACCGATGAGTCTGACAGCATCTGTCGTTAAAACTTCATCAACGATGCCTCGGATGTCATAAGCTCTGAATATACTTTTATCAATTTGATTGGTTTCTTTCATATCTGGTATTGCAGGGATATTTTCCGGTTTATTAATAGATTTTGTAGAATCCGAATTGTTTTCGCCACTGCCTGAATCTGTAATTTCGTTTCTGGCCTTAGGAATATAGACGGGTTGTGGTTGAGATTGTTTCTGTTTCAATTCTTTCAGCTTCTTCAGAATATTCAGAACGACTGCGACAAGGAGCAAAATTGACGACAACATGCCAATAATAGCTGACATCATTGTCATTCCTTTGAGTAAATAACTTGGTTCAGGAAATGAACTGTCAATGCTGAAATAGCTATTCTCAACCTTGTATGAATTTGAGACTTGATTCTCCGCATTGGAAAGATTTCCCCATGATTTCAACCTGACAGTGACGAATTGACTGGATGTTTGCTTGAGGACAATATAACCATTCGTAACATTGAGTTGAGGGAGACTTCTTAAAATCTCATCGACAGGAAGACTGATTATCAGGTAACGGTCTGATTGATTGTCCAAAATGTGAATAAAATTCAAATATTGGTCTTTTTGTCCATAAAGATGAATTTCCGCAACCGGATTTTTATTGTCCTTTTTGGCAATTTTCAACATATCCAATGTTGCATAATTAATACCCGGAAATGCTTCAGGGGTAATATCGACAAGATTTTGATTGTTAATCAGAACTCGTAAAGCATTTGGGAGCTTTTCTTTAATCGACTGAATGATTAAATCATCATTTTCTTCGGATTGCTCAGCAAGTACTGATGAAATTGTATTATTAACTTTTTGTGTCGTCGCTTGATAATTGGTTTTGACTTGAGATGCAATGGCACTGGAGTGATCGCTCATTTGTTTTTTTAATGAGGACTCTTCATTAATATCTAAAACGGTTTTACCAAATACAATGATTGCAATTATCGAAACAACAAGCAATAAACCCCAGATAAGTGTGATATTTAAATCGAGTGGTAGTTTCTTGAATGATGTTTTCTTGCTGATCATTTTTATTATTCTTTCTATTTATGCAACACCTGAGTGACCAAATCCACCTTCGCCTCTTTCGGAATCATTAAATTCTTCAACTACCTCAAACTGAGCTTGTATAATTGGTACAAAAACCATTTGAGCAATTCGGTCTCCGCGATTGATTGTATAATCTTTATCGGAACGATTCCAGCAGGAGACAAACAATTGTCCTTGATAGTCTGAGTCGATTAAGCCGACCAGATTGCCTAAAACCAATCCATGCTTATGACCCAAGCCGGAACGTGGCAATATTGTGGCTGCCATATTATTATCTTTGATATGGATTGCTAGTCCTGTAGGAATCAATACAGTTTCTCTTGATGCGACCTTTAGAGGTTCTTCTATACAAGCGCGCAAATCCAATCCCGCAGAGCCATCTGTTGCATATTGAGGGAGACCGAATTCTTTATTGAAGTCCTTATTTAATACTTTGAGTTCAATTTTCTTCACTAAAACACTCATAAAAAAACATTCAGAATTTTAACTTATCCTCATAACATTAACCACATCTGATAGGAAAATTCTTACAAGACTTTAGGAAAACAGCCAATGACATAACATGATTGTTATTAATAGAATACGCGTTTTTGGAAGAGATTCAATGAGTATTCGTAACTGGCCGGAAACAGAAAGACCTCGTGAAAGATTGATTAAATACGGAGCTTCGCATTTGAGCAATGCGGAATTACTGGCGATTTTTTTAAGAACAGGAATTGAAGGGAAAACAGCATTGGATTTAGCTCGAGATTTATTATCAGAATTTGGTGATATTGGTCGAATTATTGAGGCTGATTTTGAGTCATTTGCAAAAATTAAAGGTCTGGGAATTGCCAAATATTGTCAATTAAAAGCCACATTAGAGATAATGAAACGACATTTCCAATGCAAAGTTGAAGAGAGTGCGTCGTTCACTAATCCTGAGCTCGTTGAAACCTATCTCCTTAGTCAGTTTCCACAAACAGAAAATGAAGTTTTTGCTTGTATATTGCTGGATAATAAGCACCGGCTTATCGAGTTTGAAGTTTTATTTAAAGGCACAATTAATCAAACTCAGGTTTATCCTCGAGTGGTGGCTCAAATTTGCTTAAAGAAAAATGCAGCAGCAATAATTTTTGCACACAATCACCCTTCCGGAGATTTAACACCAAGTGATTCTGACCAACAAATCACAGAAAAACTGAAAGAGTCATTGAAATTAATTGATGTCAGAGTTTTGGATCATTTTATCATTGGGAAAAACCAAACTCTTTCAATGGCTCAGCAAGGTTTTATGTAATATATTGTAAAATTTGTGATTGTTGTTCTGTATTTTGTAACTGGAGTGTATTAAACTGCGTTCAAGAGTAGCTATCGAAACAACTTCAAAATCTTGAATGAATTACGAAGAAAAAGCGGCATTTCTTGTTGAAAAAGGCAAGTATAAACGCGCTGTAAAACTAATGACAAAATGTATAAAGAATGATCCTGACGATCATCGTCTTTATCGCATTCGTTTTGAGTACGGGCAATTCATTCCTTTCGATAAACTCTATCACGAAGCTGCTGAAGATTTTTTTAATGACCTGCTTTCCAGGCAAGCATCCGGGAATGTAATCCACGATCATTATTCAGTTTATATGAGTACAACTCAGGGTCGGATTGCCTTGAGTGATGAATTACTGGTGAATTTAGCCGGAATTTTTGCCGGTTATGGATTTATTAATGATGCCGTTTATCTGATAAATCGTATGATTCGCAAAAACGCTAAACCGGAAGGGTTAGTTGATGCCATTATCTCATTGGTCAACTATTACATTGATAACCAACAAAAGCAAAAATCAACTCAGTATGTTCAATATCTGGTTGATTTTCATCCGGCACATCCAATGACACGGTACATTATTCGAGTCTATAAACAAGCTCGATAAAACTACTTTTTAAACTCTACAATTTTCGATTCAGAAAATGTGTTTTTCTTAAAGTTGCTGAATGATTTGACTTGTCGCAGAATTCCCTGGGCATCAATTCCGGCTTCTTGTAAAAGATCATCTCTGCTACCATGATCCTGATAGAAATCAGGTAAGCCGAGGTTCAATACTTTTGCTTTCGACTGAATGCTGTTGAGGTATTCGTTCACGCCACTTCCGGCTCCACCTTTGATAACATTGTCTTCAACCGTCACGATTAAACTGTGTTTTGCTTGAATTTCAGTAATTAACTCTTCATCCAGTGGTTTTACAAACCGCATATTGACTACGGTTGCATCTAATGTTTCAGCAGCTACATTGGCAGCTTCCAAAGTTGTACCAAATGCCAAAATTGCAATTTTGGAACCTTTTCTGACAATAGTCCCTTTTCCAATTGGCAATTTCTCCATTTTGGGCTGAATTGCAACTCCAATTCCTGAGCCACGAGGGTAACGCACTGCTGCCGGTGTTCCCAATGTGAAACCGGTATAAAGCATTTGGCGGCATTCGTTTTCATCAGACGGTGCCATAATTGTCATGTTTGGAACACAACGTAAAAAACTCAAATCCATGTTTCCGGCATGAGTGGCACCATCAGGTCCGACCACGCCACCACGATCAATAGCAAATAAAACCCCAAGGTTTTGAATCGCTACGTCATGTATTAATTGGTCATAAGCTCTTTGCAGGAAACTGGAATAGATAGCAACCACAGGAACAACGCCTTCACAAGCCATTCCTGCGGCTAAAGTAACAGCATGTTGCTCGGCAATTCCGACATCATAATACCTTTTGGGAAATAATTTAGAGAACTCAACCAAGCCCGAGCCTTCACGCATCGCCGGAGTAATTCCGACCAGACGATTATCATCGCGTGCCATGTCACAAAGCCATTGTCCAAAAACCTGTGTGTATGATGGCAAGCTCGGCTTGTTAGCCGGTTGTACACCAATGTTACGATCAAATGGAGAAACAGCATGGTATTTGATTGGATCGCTTTCAGCGGGTTTATAGCCCTTGCCTTTTTTAGTGATGATATGCAGAAATTTGGGGCCTTTGGTTTCTTTGATGATACTCAAGGTTTTTACCAGTTGATTGACATCATGACCATCAATAGGTCCGAAATACAAAAATCCGAGTTCTTCAAATAGTGTCGATGGAATCAACATTCCTTTAGTGTGTTCTTCCCAGCGTGACATGAATTTCCACAGCCATGAATCCCTTTTCATGATGCGTTTGGATTTCTCCCTCATCTTGTTATAAAAACGTCCACTGACAATTTTTATCAACATTCTGGCAAAAGCGCCAACATTAGGAGAAATTGACATTTCATTTTCGTTCAAAACAACCAACATATCAGGCTCTAAATCACCGCCATGATTTAATGCTTCAAACGCCATCCCGGCAGTCATTGCACCATCACCGATTACTGCTACGGTTTTACGGTCAACCCCTTGTTGTTTGGATGCTAAAGCCATTCCTAAAGCTGCGCCAATCGAAGTGGACGAATGACCAACGCCAAACGTGTCATACTCACTTTCAAAGCGCTTTGGAAAAGGGGCAAGACCGTCTTTTTTCTTGATGGTTTCAATTCGATCTTTACGGCCGGTCAATATTTTGTGCGGATAAGCCTGATGTCCAACGTCCCAAACAATTCGGTCGTGAGGAGTATCAAACACATAATGCAACGCAACAGTTAATTCAACTGTTCCCAAACCGGAACCAAAATGACCACCGGAATTTGATACAGAATCAATTAAAAACTCCCTCAACTCATCAGAAAATTGCTTTAACTGTGACTCAGGAAGCTGTCTCAAGTCACTCGGAGTGTTTACTCTATCCAACAATGTGTAAGAACTCATTTTAAGAAATAATTATTACCAGACCGAATATTATAACCGAAGTCAAGTGTGGAATTAGTAATTAGTAATGAGTAATTAATAATAAATGATTAACAATTGAAACAATTTAATGCAAAATCAACTACAGAAAAGTCATTAATTCTTTCAGCCGCTAAAATAGGAAATTTTTCATCATGAGTAACAATAACATTATCCTAGAGAAAACCTACAATTTTAGCATTCGAATTGTTAAACTTTATAAATACATGGTTTCAAACCAAAAAGAGTACACTTTATCTAAACAAATACTCCGTTCAGGAACGTCCATAGGTGCTAATGTTGAAGAAGCAATCGGTGGAATTTCAAAAAAGACTTCATATCAAAACTCACAATTTCATACAAAGAAGCAAGAGAGACTCACTACTGACTCAGACTTTTAAAAGATACTGGATACATGAACACTTCTCAATATGAGCCTCTAGCAAAAGATTGTGAGGAAATATTAAGAATCTTGTACTCAATCATCCGAAGCTCAAAACAAAACCAATAATTGTTCATTATTAATTACTAATTGCATTTATCACTTCTGACGTGAAACCAGATATTCAGCTAAATACTTCAGATAACTACTGTCACCTTTTGGTAGTTTGGAGAGTTGCGAAACTGCAAATTGCGAAAATCTTACTGCTTCTTGTTTCGATGCGTCTAGTCCAATAAGAGAGGGATAAGTAGATTTGTTGTTGGACTCATCAGAACCGACGGGTTTGCCAATTTCATTTTCATCACCAATAATGTCTAATACATCGTCAATGATTTGAAAAGCCATGCCGAACCCCGAACCATATCCTCGTAAAACATCATATAACTCCAATATTTTTGATGTGTTTGAATGGGTGTATAGAAACCCAACCATTTCGACGGATGCGGATATGAGTGCGCCGGTTTTTAATTGATGAATTTGTTCCATTTGTTCACGGTTCAGGGTTTTATTTTCGGACTCCAGATCCAGAGATTGCCCGCCGGCCATTCCTGAAGCACCGCAAGATTGGCTCAACTTTCTTACCATTTGAACAATTTGCTGTGGGCTTGCATCAAGTTCTGTTAGCACCTCAAAAGCCATTGCCTGTAAGGCATCACCCGCGAGTATGGCTGTCGCTTCGTCAAACTTAACATGGCATGTCGGCTTTCCGCGCCGCAAGTCATCATCGTCCATTGCCGGCAAATCATCATGAATTAACGAATATGCGTGAATCATTTCCACACTGGCTGCGACGTAATCGGCTTTGGCAAAATCCACACCCAAAGCATCAGCAGTGGCATAGCTTAGTAATGGTCTGATTCTTTTTCCTCCGGATAAAAGTGAGTACGACAATGCTTGTAATAAACGAGTGTCTTCAGAGTAGTTTTTCTGTAAATATTCTTTCAGGAAAATATTTATCCGTTGCTGAAAGAACAATGTTTTGGCTTCAAATTGAGACTTATTCATATAAGAGTTTGAATTCAGGAATCTAAATCTTTAGTGCTTTCAAGCAGTATTTCAATCTTCTTCTCAGCATCGTCGAGAATCTTTCGGCATTCACGAGTTAACTTCACGCCTCTCTCAAATAATTCCAATGACTGCTCCAAATTTAACTCTCCGGACTCCATTTTTTCAACAATGGAATCCAACTCCTGAACTGATTTTTCAAATGATGTGGCTTTTGGCATTTAAATTAAGTTTATTAAGTTTGGTGGTATTTTATCAAAAAGTTATTAAGTTTGTTCCTGATTTAAAACTTCAGTTTCAAAAAACTAACTAAATCATAAACCCAAACATCATCTTTTATAGGATAAGGCTCATCAACCTGAGCAATAACAAATGCTCTATCAGGCTTGATATCCTTCAGGCTTTCAAAAAAACCTTTGCTTAGCGAGGGAGATTGTGAAGACTTAATTTCTATGGCAATTTTCTTATTCCCTTTTTGCAGAATCAAATCAACTTCAGCTCCTGCGGCAGAGCGATAAAAACACGCCTCATATCTGTCAAACACTTCTAATATACTGCTGATAACACATGTTTCATATGAGTTTCCCAAAGCAGGATGACCTAATAAGTCATTGTAGCTCTCTATTCCTAACAAACTATGCACCAATCCGGAGTCCCTGATATAAACCTTCGGAGATTTAATTAATCTTTTTCCTGTATTGCTGTGATAAGCCCTTAATTGTCTGATGATAAATGTGCCTTCCAGAATATCAATGTAGTTTTTTATTGTCGGCACACTGACCCCCATTGATGATGCCAGCTTGGAAGCATTCAGCAATTCACCATTCAGGTGTGCCAGCATGACCCAGAAACGCCTCAGTGTTTCTGCCGGAATATTTATTCCGAGCTGAGGGATATCCCTTTCCAGAAAAGTGCGGGTATAGTTTATTCTCCAGTCAAAACTATTGTCTTCATCAAGCTGATAACTTACCGGATAACCACCCTGAACCCATAGTTTCGTTAAATCTTTAACTTCACTGGCAGTAAAGGGGCTGATTTCAATATAGGATATTCTTCCTGCAAGGGATTCTGAGCTTTGTTTAATCAAGTCTCTTGATGCCGAACCAAGTAATAGCAATTGTCCCGGTTTATTGCTCTGGTCAAGATACGTTCTGAATACCTGAAAGATTTCAGGCTTCCTCTGTACCTCATCTATACAAATCAACTTATCACTGTTAGCTTCCAAAAATGCCAGAGGTTCCTGAAGTTTTGCAAAATCCCTGGGATCTTCCAAATCAAGATAAATAGAATCCAAATCCTGCAAAATATGTTTCGCCAAGGTTGATTTTCCCACCTGACGAGCCCCCAGCAACACAACACAAGGAAAAACTTCCAAATGATTTATTATCTTATTTTTTTTTATACGGGAAAAGTAACTATGCATATTTAAAGTTTAGCTTTAAATTTACATGGTTGTCAATAAATATCAAAGGATACAATATACAAATTAAAAAGAACCTCATCTTTTCTGACAATTGTTTCGACGCACACAAACTTGAGCGAAACTCTAACCATCTGTTGTCTTGCTCGAAACC